>JBOGOP010000406.1:0-3596 GCA_050747225.1 Pyrinomonadaceae bacterium | reverse complement strand
TCCAGCGGCGCGATGCACAAGAACCAGGCGTCGATTCGCGGATGCTCGTTGTCCATGATCGTCTCTTCATACTCGCGAATGATGTTTCCCTTGTTGTCCTTTTCCACCCGGTGTCGCGTCTTTGGTGCGCCTGTCTTTGGATCGTAGAGCGGCTCGGTTTTCTGTGCCGTTCCGGTTTTGCCACCGGTGTTAATGCCCGCTGCTTTAACTGGAGCAAAGACGCCGCGCGCGGTCCCGCTTGGTCCTCCAGTTACGAGCCCCATGATCCCGCGCATCGTTGCCGCCTGTTGCGGCTTGAGCACTTGCTTGAACATTTCCGGTGGCCGGTCAAACTCAATTTTGGGCTTCATCAGCTTGCCGTCCATATTCGCTATCGTGGCTGCTGCCAGCGCCATCTGAAAGGGAGTCATCTGTCCGGCATAGCCCTGTCCATAACCAATCAACGCCAGATCGTATCTTGTCACCTTACCTGTAACTATCGTCGCTTCTCTTGGCGCCAGCGCGCGCTTAACCGCGTCTGTGCTCGCGTTCCAAATCTCAGGTTCCTTGCGGCCACGCAAAGCTTCGGCGGGAGTGTCGTAGGTTCCTATTCCCAGCAATTGCGCCGCCTGCTTCAAACGTTCAGCGCCAAGCTTCACTCCCATCTGTGCGAAATATTGGTTGCACGAGACTTCAAACGCTTTGTCGATTCCGATTCGCCCATGCACCTCTCCGGCGCCGCCATCGTCGAAGATCACATTAGCGCCGGGCGCAGCGTAATAACCACCGCCGCTGCAAGTGAACTCCGTGTCTTGTTCACCCGCAATAAAGGCCGCGGTCATGGTCACCGTCTTGAAGGTAGAACCAGGAATGTAGTAAGCGCCCAGGGCCCGACTCACTAACGGCTTATCGCGCTGGTTAGCCTCGAGCTTAATCCACTTTTCTTCTTTATCGACTTCTTTGGGACTAAAGGACGGCTCGCTATAGAGGGCCAACACTTCGCCGGTTTGTGGATTCAGTATTACTACCGCCCCATGCTTTCCCTTTAACTGATCGACGGCCGCCTGTTGCAGATCGCGATCGATCGTCAAACGAACGTCCTTGTTGCCGGCGAATTCGACCGTCTTTCCCTTGACCACCTCCAGGGCCTCAGGCAGGGCGCCGCTTTGCACACCAAAGAACGCGCGCTCAAGTCCGGCGTCGCCAAAGTCGGTGCCAAAAATTTGTGACAGCGCTTTGTCCATGGGGTAGTCGCGATAGATTTCACCGCTCGAGTTGCGCCGGTAGAGGGCCAGGGCGTTTTCGAGTTTGCCACTGCGATCGAGGAACCACCCCTTCAAAGTAGATTCTGAAAGACGTCGATTGCGCAGGTCCTTGTAACCCAGCTCCTGAAATTTTTGGTTGCTCTCAGGAGCGTAGTGGGTCCAGTAGATATGAAAACCGAAGATGGAAAGCGACAGCAGAATAAATATCCAGCGCAAGCCGCGCAGCCCGCGATTTGTCGAGGTCGAGCCAAGCCGGCGCCGGACCTCGGACGGCAGGTCTTCGGGAACTGCAGCAGCCATTGAGACTCCACGGCGACGATTTCGGAATAGCGAAAAGAGTAAGAGGAGAACGACGAGCAGAAGTCCAAAAAGATAAATGAGGGTAAGTAGGGCCGGCATTCGCTCTGGGACCTGAACGGCAACTTGCGCGGGCGTCGGTGATTGAAGCAGGAAGAAGAGCATGACTGTTAGCCGGCGATGCGCAAAAGCGCCAAAGGCGCGAAATGTAATAGCCCAGGGCGATAGCCCTGGGTTTCGGCAATCAAATATTCAAAGCCCTGAAGGGGCCGCAATAAATAAGCAATTACGCGCCTTCAGCGCTCGATTTCCCAACAGGACCGTACCTGGGGCGTTGCCCCAAGCTATTACACTTCGCGCCTTCAGCGCTTCATGCGCTCTTGCGAAAGCGCACCTCAACGTCGCCAAAACTGACGACATCGCCATCCTCGATCTGGCGCGCTTCGCCATAGGCGATTCGGCGGCCATTTATGTAGGTACCATTTGTCGATCCTGTGTCGGCAACGAGGAGAGTTCCTTGCGCGTTCATAGTCAGCGCGGCATGTATCTTGGAAACACTGGCATCGTTTAGCGGAAGTTCGTTATCCGATACGCGCCCAACGCTCAAACGCCGGCCTCCCGGTATCAAATCGAGAGGAACCTCGCGCACGTTATCCTGAATTGTAATTCGCGCTATCAGGTTAACCGGTGCAATTTTTTCAAACGGACTGCGCTGAGGTATTTCCAATTCCTCCGCTCGCTTAGCTTCGTCTGCCGCCCTCAATTCTTCTTCAAACTCGCCAAACGTAGGATCGACAGAGATACCACTCGTAAAAATATCTACTTCCGTTTCAATGTCCATCGTGGCCATTGTTCGATAGCGATGATCGTTTACGTGATCGATAGCCGCAGCCAGAACTTCGTGCTCGAGTTCCTTTATGATTTCCGGAGGCGCTTCTGAATGCGTTCCCCACTCGACCTTGAGCTTTAGATGGTGTGGAGCGATGCGGCCTTTACGCCCTTCGTCGCGGACCCGCTCGTCGATCAGCTTCTTCATCCGCTCGATCAACTGCGAGGTCGTGAGTCCGCCTCTGGGGTCGACCGTGCGCCCGAACTTGCGATCCACCACATCGCCAACCCGCTCGAGTGCACGCCGCAAGAGTCGCTCCGGCAGAGCTTCTGCGCGCTTCTTCGTGGTTGGCGGCTTTTGCTCGTTAGTCATGTAACCTCTAATACGCCGGCCGCGGGTTGGGGGTTCGACACTCCAGAGCGGCAGCGTATGCAGCTCTAATTCCTCGCGCAAAAAACGCAGTCCTTCCTTGACTGCGCTGCGAGAACAACTTGATAGCTTGGAACGGTGGTATTCTAACTTAAAGCGTTTCTCGTTAGTAGGGCCAAAGACAACCGGGCTGCACAGGAGATAACCGAACCGAGAAATCCAACCTCCTTGCGGCCGGCACTAACTTCAAGAAACGCTGAACAAGGCTCCCAGAGACTTCATTTGCTCTAACCCGCGGAGCGGGCTGAAGAAACCTTCAGGCCCACCTTGATGAGGGCTCCCTTCAGTATGAAAGTAGACAAGAAGCAGCTGAAGAAAAACTACCAGCAGACACCGCGGCCTGTCGGCGTCTTCTTGACCCGTAACAACCTAAACGACAAAGTGTTTCTCGTAGCCGGCCTTAATCTCAAGGGCCTCATCAACCGTCACAAGTTTCAACTGGCCCACGGTAATCACCCAAACAAGAAACTCCAGGCCGATTGGAGTGAATTAGGTAGCAACAACTTTGCTTTTGAGATTGTAGATGAGTTGAGCCCGCGCGCCGGTGACGAAGTTGATTACCGCGCCGAAGTTGCCTTCCTTGAGGATCTTTGGCTGGAGAAACTGCAACCGTTTGGCGAACGTGGATACAACGAGCCAAAGCTCACCAGAGAAGAGCGGCTGCGACGTATCGCGACAAAGGGGAGACAATGACCAGAGCCCGCTCGCTGATGTGTAGGCGGGTAACTCTTTGGAGTGCGGTGACCTGTCACCGCTTTTTTCCGTCTCGACCTGTCGCGACTAACGCTCGATTGAGA
>JBOGOP010000405.1:0-3617 GCA_050747225.1 Pyrinomonadaceae bacterium | reverse complement strand
CCAGGAAACCACGTTCACCTACGACGCTAACGGCAATCAGCTTTCGCTGACTGACGCGCTCGGCCGCATGACTAATTATGAATATGATCTTAACAACCGGCGCACCAAGACCATCTATGCTGACTCAACATTTGACAGCGTTGCTTATGACGCCCTGGGCCGCAACGTAGCCAGGACTGATCAGGCGGGTAAGACGACACAGTTCACTTACGATCCGCTCGGTCGTTTGACGAAGGTTAAGGACGCACTCAACCAGGAAACAACCTACGCTTACAATGAACTGGGACAGCAAAATTCGCAGACCGACGCCAACAATCACACCACCCGTTTTGAATACGATCAGCTTGGGCGTCGCCTGAAGCGCGTTCTGCCCGCAGGTCAGTTCGAAACTTATTCGTATGACGATGCCGGCAGTCTCCAAAGCAAAACTGATTTCAATGGCAAAACCACAGCCTTCACTTACGACGTCGCGCGACGCTTGCTGTCTAAGATTCCAGATGCGTCGCTGAATCAACCAACCGTAAGTTTTACTTACAACGCTGCGGGTCAGCGCGCCACGATGACCGACGCCTCCGGCGCGACCGTCTACTCGTACGACGCGCGCCACCGGCTAGCCGGCAAGCAGACATCATTCGGCACTTTGGGCTACACCTACGATGATGCCGGGAATCTGCTGACCACGCGTTCATCAAACGCGAATGGCGTGAGTCTCGATTACAGTTACGATTCGCTCAATCGACTGGCGACTGTTAAGGACAACAATCTTGCTGCGCTTAACGGCGGCGTGACCACCTACAGCTACGACTCGGTCGGTAACCTGCAGGATTACGTGTATCCAAATGGTGTCACGACTGCCTACACCTACAATTCACTGAACCGCCTCGCCTCGATGAATGCGAGCACGGCGGGTGCAACGCTCGCCAGCTACTCCTACACTCTCGGCGCCACCGGCAACCGCACCGCAGTTACTGAACTGAGCGGCCGAACCGTCAACTACACCTATGATGACCTCTATCGCCTTACCGGCGAATCAATCGCTAATGATCCCCACGGAGTCAACGGTTCGGTTGGTTACGGCTACGATCCGGTTGGCAATCGACTGAACCGCATTTCCTCACTCGCGGGTGTGCCCTCACAGTCATCAACCTACGACGCGAACGATCGACTCACGAGCGACACTTACGACGCCAACGGCAACACAAAAGCCAGCACCGGCAGCACCTATGACTATGATTTCGAAAACCACCTCATCACTCATCACTCATCACTCAGCACTGGTTTTGTCTACGACGGCGACGGCAATCGTGTCGCCAGGACCGTCAATGGCCTCACCACTAATTATGTGGTCGATACGAACAACCCGACCGGGTATGCGCAGGTTGTTGATGAGTTGCAAAGCGGCGTTGTCGTTAAGAGCTTCACTTATGGACACGATCTGATCAGCCAGCGAATTGTTGGCGCGGGTCTGAACTTCTACCAGTACGACGGCCACGGTTCAGTGCGGCAGTTGACGAACGCGAGCGGCTCGATCACGGATACGTACGACTACGATGCCTTCGGCAACTTGATCCATCGCACCGGCACAACGCCGAACGATTACCTCTATAGCGGCGAACAGTTCGATGCGAATCTCGGGTTCTATTACCTGCGCGCACGCCACATGAATCCGGAGTCAGGTCGGTTCCTATCCACCGACTCATTCGCAGGCACTGGATACGACCCACTTTCCCTGCACAGATACTTGTACGCGAATGCTGATCCGGTGAATCGAATAGATGCCAGTGGTCAGTTCTCTCTCCTCAGTACCGTAATTACTTCTTCTATAATTGGTGCCGTAAGCGGCTTCGGATTGGGCTTGCTCACAGGTGGCCTCAAAGGTGCCGTTAGAGGAGCGATTCAAGGGGCAATAATCGGAGCTCTCGTACCACTGACAGGCGCTGGCGTTGGTTACGCGCTCTTGGGGAATGCTGCGAGGGGAGTATTCGTTGTTGGCTGGGGAGTTGGCTTGGGCTCTGGCGGCGTGTCGGGATTCAGTTTTGCAACTGCTACCACCAGCGAGGAACGGTTTGAAGCTGGAGTCGGGCTTGTGGCGGCGGTTGGATTCATGTTCATTGGACCTAAAGTACTTCAGCGAGTAAATACGAGAGTTATCTCGGGAGAAGAAGCGAACTTCGACTTTTTGGCCAGAAGAGGAGGCGTCGGTGAACGACCTTGGAATCCTCCAGACATTGTTACGGAAACAACGTTATTTAGGGCCGCCAAATATGTGCGAGTCTATCTTGAAGGTCGGAATAAACCTGTAGGTGCCTGGGTGATGGAAGCATCAGAGATAGAGGGATTGAGTATGAGTCAAATTCAACAGAAGTTTGCGCTGCCTTTCACGCCTTCAAGAATCACTACTGTTGATATTCCAGCCGGTACGACCCTTCGCATTGGGACTGCCGGGCAAAATGCATTCGGGCCCGGAGGTGGCATGCAAGTAGAAATACAGAGACCGAATTGATGGTATGCTGCGAAAGCAAGAATTTCTGGGGAACTTCTTCCCAGAGGTGGGAATCAATGTCGACAAGAGTTAACACACAGTATGTGGACTGGCAGCGAAAGGTTACGAAAGGACTGCTTAAGTTCT
This sequence comes from Pyrinomonadaceae bacterium, assembly GCA_050747225.1. Classification (GTDB taxonomy): domain Bacteria; phylum Acidobacteriota; class Blastocatellia; order Pyrinomonadales; family Pyrinomonadaceae; genus PSRF01. The sequence continues at coordinate 988 of JBOGOP010000405.1, read as the reverse complement.
GCGAGGATCATCAATACCCTACTTTGGGCCTCACAGAAATTCGCGAATGTCTAAAAGCATTAGAACGAGGTGACATTCAGACCGCTGCAGAGTTGTACCGAAAAGTGCCTTTAGGCGGAAGGATGGGATATTTCGATGACTGGTTTCCGCCCCTAGCCTTTCCACACGAGACGCAAGAATACACTCAAGTTGTATTTCAAGCGCTGTTGAATGAATGGGATCGTGTCATGAAGCTCTCAATTCTAACGGACCACGAAGTTTGAAAGTATTCACGGAACACCTGCATGAACCCCAAAGACAAAACAGATCGCGAGCGACTAAAAGAACTGGTGAAGCAAACGCCGAAGCAAGTCTTTCTGGCGCTGTATCTTTCAGTCGCGTTAGGTATGCTTCTTGGGCTGCGGGGAATATTTCTGCGAATGTCCCAGGGAGCGTTCTCAGGAAAATCATTGATGTTTACTCTGCTGGTTTTCGGTTTCTTTACTGTTAACGGTCTTTCTCTTTTGAGTAGAAGCCGATGGGCTTATGTTTCACTCGCGATTTTCTCCTTGCTGCCTTTGCTCGGATCTCTTGCCGGGGCTGTGCACTTACTTGCTCTTTTAGTCACCGGAAGCATTTCGAATAACGCTGTGGAAACAATGGCTTCTGCTGTTGCGCTACTCCAGCTAATCGTGATCGTAGCTCTCCTCAGCATGCTCTTATCATCCGCGACGCGCTCGTATGTTTGGAGCAGCGCTGCGAGTAGCGGACCACCCACATCGTAGCTGTTTATTGCCTGTGCAAAAAGAGGCCCTCACATGAGTAATCGCGCTGAAGAACTGAACATCCCCGCCGGAGCCAGAATCCGAATAGGTGTTCCTGCTGAAAAGCCTCAGGAGGCAATCGATGCGCTCACTACACTCTTTTCGGAGATGCCGAATGTGGTATCTGCACGGCTTGGCCTGATGGAAATTCTCTCCCCGGATGGGACATCCGAGTTCAACTACAC
>JBOGOP010000404.1:0-3632 GCA_050747225.1 Pyrinomonadaceae bacterium | reverse complement strand
GTCATCTGAACGAAAAGATCGAAGTACTGCTCTTCACGTGGCAGAAAATTCAGCAAGCCCATCTATCGAATTCCTAACTTTAGAGAATCAGTTAATTGCGCCGGAAGATGCGCACTATAGCCGAGCAGGTGAGCGCTTGTCCATCTGAATATCAATTGAACTACATCTGAATTATGCGTATGGTCTGAGATCCTGATTTCCGTCCTACCGGTTGTCAATGGTGACGGAGTTTGTGTGGACTGATTCGGCTGCAGGAAATTGTGAGGAGCGGAATACGAAAGTCCAAAGTACAAAGTCTGTTTTTGCGCGAAGGGCATCACCAGGACCGATCGAGCGGATAGCTGAAGATCGGCAGTGCCAAAACAGACTTTGGCCTTTGGAGTTACGAGTTCGCCGAGAGCAGAGTTTGGGAATTAGACATTGGACTTTGGACTGGTATTCCCGGCATGTCAACTATATCCCACGCCGAACGCACGCGCAGTAGTTTAGACATTAACCCCGCGTGCATTATGTGACCACTTCGTTCCGCAACCACCTTGCCCAGGATTGGCATACCCAGCAGTGCGAGATCGCCGATGATGTCCAGAATCTTGTGACGCACAAACTCGTCGCGAAATCTCAAGCCGGTTTTATTCAACATGCCATCTGGCGTCAACACAATGGCATTGTCGAGGGAGCCGCCGCGAATCAAGTTGGCGCGGCGTAGCGCTTCGATTTCATCCGTGAAGCCAAATGTGCGCGCGGCTGCGATCTCGCGGCTGAAAGCTCCATTATTCAGGTCAATCGAAAACTTTTGCACGCCAATCATTGGGTGAGGGAAATCGATCAGACAGTCGATCTGGTAGTGGTCGCCAGGCTCAACGCTGATGCGCCTGTTGCCTTGTTCGAAAGCGACTTTCTCGCGCACCAGCAGTGCTCGTCGAGCCAGCGGCTGGCTGACGACGCCGGCCTTCTCAATCATCTCCGCAAACACTTCCGCTGAGCCGTCAAGAATAGGAACCTCAAGGTTATCAACGTCGATGTAAACGTTGTCCACTCCGAGGCCGCGCAATGCCGATAGCAAGTGCTCAACGGTTGAAAGCATCACACCGGTGCGCATCAGCGTGGTTGCGTAGCCGCAGTGAGCTACGGACTCGACGGTGGCAGGAATTTCAAAACCTCCGAGGTCCGTGCGACGGAAAACATATCCAGTGTCGGGCGGCGCCGGCGTCAGGCGTACATGCACCGGCACAGCGGTGTGCAATCCGATTCCGTCGGTTTCGACTGCCGAACCAAGCGTAGTTTGTTTGATCAACTTTGTCGGGCCTCGTGCGAGCTGCGGATCATGCTGTCATAACGTCGAATTACTGGGCAATGATCATGCCGCTTCCCTAACGTCGAATTCTTTAGCCTTCGATCGATGACGTGGTCGCTCCTGCAACAAACTAGTGAGGATCAATGGGATGAATGCCACAGTATCAGGATGAGGTTAGCTCGGAGGTTTACACACAAGTGATTTGCTGGGAGCGCGGGCGTCCCGCCCGCAATGAGCGCGCAGCGCGAACAGTTCTTATTGCCTGGACTTTCTGAACCAGGCACTACTTAAAAGGCCAGTCGCTGGGTTTTGAACACAATCTCGCCTTTACCGGATTATTTTCAATGTATTCGATTGTCTTGGAGAAGAAGTTGATTGTTTGCAAAAAGTCTTGTTCGCGCTTCGCGCTCATTGCGGGCGGGAGACCCGCGCTTCCAGCAAAACGCTTGAATTGAAACGGCTTTTACTGCTTCATTGACACTCCTAAAACGCCTCTCTATCATCGAAACACATGCCAACAAAGCAAGCTTCGCCCGAAGACATGTCAGTCGAACGAGTTTTTCTAATCGACTCGATGTCCCACATATTTCGCGCATTTTTTGCGCCGTTGGCGAATCGCGCCGCGCCACTCGCAACCTCCAGCGGGCAAGTCACGCAAGCCGTTTACATTTTCACCAACATGCTGCGCAAGTTGCTTCAGGACGAGAAGCCAAGCTACATCGCGGCAATATTCGAATCAAAAGAGAAGACGTTCCGTCACGAGACGTTTGCCGGCTATAAAGCTAATCGACTGGCCATGCCGGAAGACCTGGCTTCGCAACTTCCCTACATCTTCCGACTTTGCGAAGCCTTCAACATTCCGGTAATCAACGCGCCGGGCTTCGAAGCGGATGATGTGATTGGCACACTGGCGAAGCAGATCGCCGCACAGAAGCTCCAGGCAGTAATTGTGTCGAATGACAAAGACATGTGCCAGTTGGTTGCCGACCCTTATATTGTTTGCATGCGCACCAATTCCCAGGTGGTAAAGCGCAAGGAGTATGTGCCGCCGATTGAGTTCTGCGATGAAGCGTGGGTGGAGAAGAAGTTTGGTGTGCCCGCAAGCAAAGTGGTTGATCTGCTGGGCCTGATGGGAGACGCAATCGACAACATACCGGGGGCGCCCGGGATCGGTGCGAAGGGCGCGGTTCAGGTCATTACACAGTTTGGCTCGATTGAGGAGGCGCTCAATCGTTGGGAGGAAGTCAAACACAAAACTTACCGCGAATCGTTACGCGACAATGCCGACTTGATTCGTCAGTCGCGTGAGCTCGCGCGGATCAGGCTCGACCTTGAAGTGGAATTGGATCTTGAGCAGGTCAGAGCCAGACCGCCCGATCGCGCCGCCGCCTACGAGCTGTTCAAGGAGCTCGAATTTGCTGCATTGACGCGAGAGTTCGCCGACGCCGCGAGCGCTGCACCTGAAGGCGTCGGTGATAAGCTCAACTATCAGATCATCGACTCGCGGGCTGCACTCGACACGTTGATAAAAAGTCTTTGGGACGCCGAAAGCGTCGGAATCGCGATCGCTGACGCAACGCCGTCGAATCGCCCGTCAGACAAGGGCGAGGAGTCTGACGAATTGCAACTTGAGCAGCAGTGCGTTATCGATTACGAACTGGCGGAGGGAATAGCGTTCTCGATCGCTGAAGGCCGTTCGGCATTTGTCGATTTCAATAAGTTTTCCGAAGGTCGTGAAGCGGTGCTCGCTTCGCTGCGAGAGGTGTTGTCCAACGGCTTAATCGAAAAGTCTGTTCATGATCTAAAGCGAGCGATCGGCTTAATGGCCCGGCTCGACATCACCCTCGAAGGCGTTAAAGACGACACGCTGCTGGCCGCTTACCTCATTGATCCAAATCGCAGCAAATATGAGCTCCACGATCTGGCGCGCGAAGCAGTTAACGTAGAGCGTGTGGAGAAACCGTCAAAGGGTTGGTCAGACATGCAGTGGGAAACCGCCGCCAATGCCGACCTGACGGCGCGGACTGCCAAAGTGCTGCATCAACGTATCCTCGAGAAGAAACTCGAGACGATCTACAGCGAGATGGAGTTACCGCTGGCGCCTTTGCTCTATCGCATGGAGCGTGCGGGCTTGAAACTTGATCGTGCCACCCTGTCAGACCTGTCAAACTACCTGGGCCTGGAGCTTAGGAAATTGACGGTGAAGATATATGAAGTTGCGGGCCGCGAATTCAACATTGGTTCTCCGAAGCAGGTCGGCGACGTACTCTCTGAATTGGAAATGACTTCGGGCCGGAAAACTTCCACTGGTCGCATTTCCACCAGCAAGGCAGTGCTC
>JBOGOP010000403.1:0-3651 GCA_050747225.1 Pyrinomonadaceae bacterium | reverse complement strand
ACCTCTCGCACCTCTCCGAGGTACAAATCATTTTTCAATTCGTTTCCGGTGGTCTGCGCTTCGCTGCGACCACCGGCTACTATCTTTCAGCCCTTCGGGCTGCCTCCTGCCTTCAATTCCTCACCTGATCGCCAGCCAATAGATTAGAATCTCCGGTCTCGACTCGAGCCCCCAATGACTCGCCGAATTATCGTTGCCATTCTTCGCTTCGCAATGCGCGTCTACTTCCGGCGCGTGGAAGTGGTTGGCATTGATAAGGTCCCGCGCGACAGTCCCGTCATTTTTGTCCTCAACCATCCGAACGCACTGGTGGATCCGGCGTTTCTCCTGGCATGGGCGCCGCGGCGAGTTTCGTTCCTGGCAAAGTCGCCGCTGTTTCGCATGCCTGTACTGGGTTACCTTGTTCGCGCAATGGATTCGCTTCCGGTCTATCGCCGACAGGATGAGGGTGAAGACGTTTCAAAAAACCGCGAAATGTTTGTGGCTGCTCGCGCGCTGCTTGCCCGCGGCGGCACCATTGGTATTTGCCCCGAAGGCGTCTCACACGACGAGCCTCGTCTCAAGCCCATCAAAACCGGCGCTGCTCGCATTGCCCTCGGTGCCGTCTCCACCGGCGAAGTAGCGGGTCTGAAAATCATTCCCGCCGGGCTCTACTACACTTCAAAAACAAAATTCCGTAGCGCCGTGTTGCTCTACTTTGGAAATCCAATCGAGGTGCCACCGGTTGAAATGGACCCCGACGGCAATCCTCCTCGTGCCGCGGTCAAGGAGCTTTCAAATCGAACTGAGGGTGCCCTTCGCGAAGTGATGCTTGACGCCGAACATGAAGAGGCGTTGCAGACTATCAGCCGGGCGGAACGAATTTTTTCGTCGGAACCTGATGATGAGGGAGACGAGAGTCTTGCAGAGGAGTTGCAGCTACAACAACGCTTCGTTAAGGCCTATCACGTATTGCAGGAGCGCGCGCCGGAACGTTTACGCCGGCTTGAAGTGCGCATGAGCCGGTTCGAAGAAGAGCTGACACAGGCCGGCGTTGATCCCGACGATCTTTCTCCGCCGAAGTCCACGCTTGACGTCTTCACGCATTTGCTAAGTCGCGTACTGCTTTTTCTCGTGCTCATTGTGCCGGCGGCGCTGGGGTTCCTCGTTCATTACCCGGCCTATCGGCTGGGTGGCTACCTCGCTACCAGAATTTCGAAGGATGACGACGATGTGGTTTCGACAGTGAAGATTTTGTCGGCCATGTTGCTGTTTCCGCTTACCTGGCTGCTGGCGGCTGCCGCGGGGTACAAACTTGAGGGGTGGGCGTTGGCACTGGCCGCAATATCATTAATCCCCATGGCAGGCTACCTCGCCATTCGGTTCTTCGAGGGCTTTGACGAGTTTATGGGCGGGCTTCGCGCCCTCGCGTTCTTCCTGGTGAGGCGCAGGTTTTTTGTGCGACTGCTTGCCGAACGTAAGGCAATTCGCAGCGAAATCCTCGCGCTGGGAAGGGAGACTGCGAATCTCAGCCAGTGATTTTCTTACCTGGTAAGGCGAGGGAAGGGGAAACTGAGTTTGCCGCCAGGTTCTTATTTAGTTTTGGGCTCGGCGTGTTTCTTTTTTGCTCTCGCGTGCTTAATTCCAGTCCCCGTGCGCCTTCTATTTCTTGCGTGCTTTGGCTGCGCTCTTCGATCCCTTTGCGGCGCCTGCGCGCTTCTTGCTCGCAGACCTGACGGTTCGACCTTTGCGGCCCTCGCTCTGGATCCTGCCGGCCTTCATCAGATTTTCATAACTTCCGCGCACGACGTTTCGCGCAACCTTCAGCGAATTGGCCAACTCACGTTCACTCGGTAGATAACTACCAATCGTCATGGCCCCGGATTCTATAAGGCTAGTGAGTTGGTCCGTAATCTGTTTGGTCATTGACTCCGGACGCTTGCGATTGACACGTATAGTTGTTTTCACTCTAACTCCCTCCTCGGTCTGGTGCAATTTTTGGGGTATTGGAATTCTATTCAGGCAAGATTGATGTGTCAACAGGACCACCGAATAAGTCGAAGGTCCAAAGTCAAAAGTCTGTCTGGCGGGACCTGCGTCGTTCCAATCCAATCCGCGGCTGAAGAGATCGACCAGGCAACACAGACTTTGCCGGTTAGTCAGTTGCGAAGATGGCGATCAGCGCTGGAATTGCAAGCCACAACAGTCCCTTCAAGAGAAAGAGAATGAATCCCCAGAACCCGAGTTTTTTGATCCAGCTCTTAAGACTCATTTCAATTGATAAACAGCGCGCCAACCCACCCGCTACCGCAGGTGGTACTGACAAATCGCTGCGTCATATCCGGTCTCATCCCTGCGCCTTCATCCTTCATCCCTCATTGTATCCTTCCCCACGCGCTCGTCTTCCAGTTATCGATAGCCTCGGTGCCCACAATCCAGGGAGGGAGTGGCATCAACAACATTTCTGAAAGCGCACACACGTAGGGCTCGTACATGGCCCGCAGTTCAGCCAGTTTCCGTTCCGCCTCCTCGCCATCGCGAAAGTTAGTATTGTTCTTCAAGAGGATCTCCCTGATTCTTTCAAGCTCACCGGGCATGAGCCGGCAATCTTTGGGTTCGGGAGTTGAGGGCATGGTTCTGAATATCTGGGCCAGATCGACAACCGCGTGACGCGCCATCGCAAAGGTCAACTTTGCCTGCCAGGTGGGCGTGTTCCCAACGCCAACCATCACCAGCGCGCAGGTGTCGAGCACCGTGGTTAAGGAGCCCAGCCACGATTGATTGTCATGTTGTGAACGGAAGTAGCAAAGTACCGGATAGGACAAGTGACTCTCCAGTAACTCTGCCGACCAATGTTCCCACTCGTGCAAAACTGCGTTGAGGTCATCCAGGTGTCCGGCTTCACCATGCCGGCGCAGCATTTCCGCCGCACTCGAGGGCGAGCCGGCGCGGGCATCGAGAAGCGCAATGTTAACTTCTCGCCGTGAGAATGCCCCATAGAGGACGGGAAGATAACCGATGACGATTGCGAGGAGTCCAAAACCATTCGCCGCCTCGATCACGGCGATAGCCCTGCCGAGTGGAAACTGCGGCACAAGGTCGCCGTAGCCAAGCGTGAAAAACGTCTCGCCGCTGATGTAGAAGTAAGCCGCGAAGTGTCCCGTTTCTGCTGGAAGGTTAAGCTTGGTTTGGAGTCCCCAGTGCAGTGTCGCATAACCGATTATCAGGCCGGCGGCCCAAAGTGTCAGTAGCATTAGTAGCGAAAGGGGACCAAACGTTCCCAGATACTTCTCGCGTCGCTTGCGGTTGCGCATGGTGCGGACCAAGCGCGAGCAGATAGCCCACATCGAGATGTAGAACATGCTGGTGAGACGGAGGCGCCGGGTCACGCGCCGCGGCAGGATGATGGTCTCAAACGCATCCCAAAGAATTATCAGGATCAGGGCGAAGCCAACGATGACTGCTATGGGTCTCATTCGAATTCAGCGTATGCGGAATCGAGTCGGAAAAGTTAGTATTACTGGTGACGACCAGATGTTATCGTTGAAATGATCTTTTGCACAGAGGAGTTCAAGGGAGTTGGGTGTAGGGTTTAGGGGGTAGGTTCCCCAGCCGCGTCAAGTTTCAGACTAGACCCAACAACCTACACCCTATACCCTCATAACGTGACAC
>JBOGOP010000402.1:0-3655 GCA_050747225.1 Pyrinomonadaceae bacterium | reverse complement strand
GGACTTCGCCGTGCGTATCGCCCGGGACCTTGATGGAACCGTTCTCGCGATTCAAGGCCCACCGGGCTCTGGCAAAACATTTAGCGGCGCCCAGATGATTTGCGCGTTAATTAATCAGGGGAAGAAGGTCGGCGTCACGGCGACCAGCCACAAGGTCATCCGAAATCTTCTCGACGCCGTTCGCAAAGCTGCTAAAGACACCGGCGCCAGCGTCAAGCTCGCCCACAGGAAGGACGAGGACGCCGGCGAGGCGTCGTCTATTGAAGTGTTGGGCAGCAACGAGGAAGCGCTCCACTCCTTGCAGTCGTGGGAAGCCAATGTTCTTGGTGGCACTGCGTGGCTCTGGGCGCGGCCAGAGTTCGCCAAGGCCGTGGACGTCCTTTTTGTTGACGAGGCCGGTCAAATGTCACTGGCCAATGTCCTCGCCGTGTCACACGCCGCGAAGAACGTCGTCCTGCTCGGCGACCCGCAGCAGCTCGAACAGCCGCAGAAGGGGAGTCATCCGGAGGGCGTGAATGCATCGGCCCTACAGCACATTCTTGGTGAGCACCAAACACTTCCGTCTGACCGCGGCATCTTCCTTCCAGTCACGTGGCGCCTTGCCCCTAGCATTTGCTCGTTCACATCGGAGTTGTTCTATGAGACCCGGCTCGCGTCGAAGCCCGGACTCGAGCGTCAGCGCCTCACCGGTGTCGGCGACTTTGACGGTAGCGGCTTGTGGGTGGTTGAAGTGGACCACGACGGCAATCGCAATTCGTCGATAGAGGAGATCGAGGTTGTCGCAGATCTTGTAGCCCGCCTTACCGCGCTTGGCGTGCGGTGGACCGACGAGCACGGCAAAGACGAGCAGATGACCAGCAACGACATCCTCGTCGTCTCGCCCTACAACGCCCAGGTGAGCAGACTTGCGGAGCGATTGGAGTCCACCGGCGTCCGCGTCGGGACGGTGGACAAGTTCCAGGGACAGGAGGCGTCCGTCGTCATCTACTCCATGGCCACGTCGCGGCCCAAAGATGCACCGCGGGGCATGGAGTTCCTGTACAGCCTCAATCGTCTGAACGTTGCTACGTCACGCGCCAGATGCGCCGCCATCCTGGTTGCCAGTCCACTCCTCTTTGAACCAGAGTGCCGTACGCCGCGGCAGATGAAGTTGGCCAACGCACTGTGTCGCTATCGAGAACTGGCGCAAGCGGTAAGCTACCCGACGAGGCCAAGTGTCACTTCCACTGCGTCAAGCACTCAATAGCCACGCATCTACTGGATGTCGCCGCGAACCCCGCGCTTCGTGGAGGACTGCCTTTGGTGAAGGCCAGGATTGAGGACGTGGGTTTACCGGGATGACCGATACGCCGGCGTTGCCGTTGCTTGGGAACCAGCCCGTTACGGCTGAGGGTTTCTGTCAACTCGAACGGCAACACGTCCATCGCAGGCAACAAGCCGTTTGACTACATCGGGTACGGCAATACGGGGAAGAAACTCTCGGCCATCGTGAAGTGCTACAACCCGGCGGGCAGCAACAGCCATGAACGGTACGACTGGATCACGAAGCACTTCAGTAACGTCGTCGAACAGGCAGTGCAGATACGCAAGAACAATTAGGCCGAGAACGTTAATAGAATGTCTGAACTAGTCGCGACCTTCGTTGTCAGTAATACCCATACTGAGTTCTATCCTGTAGGGGGGGAACGTAAATGCCTAAGAAAGCTACGAATCACGGGCAGCCTTGGACACCGCAGCAAGTAAGTCAGCTTGAGAAGCTAGCCAACCGGAACACCCCAACGCGGGTAATTGGACTGAAGCTGGGACGGACGCCAAAAGCTGTTAGTCAAAAGGCCCACGAGCAGAGCATTTCGCTCAAACCAACCAATCAGTCACCCTACAACCGCCGGGGCAGATAACCCGTCTGCGCAGCGACGCCCGCCACTCTCTGATTCATCCTCGATTTCCCGCCGCAACCATTCGAGCGTGGCGGCCTCGATCAGGTGAAAGTCGATAGAGTCCGGCGCAATCGGCAAGTCCATCCTGGAAGCGGCAAGACCGCCCTCAGGGAGAGCAAAGGAACAGGTGACCACAAGCAGGGTGTGCCGCCGGTGATTTGCACGCAGGAAAGCGGCACGATGGAATAGCGAGCCTCGCCTTCGTGATCGCTTTTCGAGAGAAAATCCTCGAACGAAAGAACGATGCCGCACTGATCGCGCAGGGCCTGACAGAAACGCTTGTGATTTTGACCCTCTCTTTCCTTGTAAGGGGCCAGGAGATCGCCGTGTGAGACGCACAGCAGCGTCCCGTTTTGCCGCGCATCGTCGATCAGGCTCTCGGATGCGTTGGTTCCTTCATCGGCATGAGCGTTCCTGCTAGTGATAATCGATCAGATTCCACTCACTCCGCGCCAAGAGCGGGCGCAGCGTCACCCGCGCCATAGGGCCGGGTGGTGACCTTCACGTCAACCCGGCGGTTGAGATGGTTCAAGATAGTCATGAGTGTGTATTCCAGCGATTGCGATCGCTGGAATACACAACCATGTCATTGTCTTCAATGAACGCCACCTCAAGCGGATCCTCTCAAGCTACTTCGACTATTACCATCGCTGGCGAACTCACCTCGGATTAGCCATGAACACACCACAGGGCCGGGAGATTCAGATGGCCCGACCTGGGTAAAGTCATCGAGTTTGCCGATCTTGGAGGCCTGCATCATCACTACCTCAGGCAAGCTGATTGATGTCAGAGCATGCAGATCAGTGTCCAAACTCGCACGTATGGAATTTCGGGAATGACAGCTTAGCGAGTCCTCATTGACTTTTCAGTCGGATAGGACTATGGTCATGCCCATAGTCATTCCACAGTGTTTCACATGAAAACCATCAAAGCATCGGAGTTCAAAGCGAAGTGCCTGCAACTGATGACCGAAGTAGCGGAAACCGGCGATGTCATCGTGATTACGAAGAATGGACAGCCCGTGGCCCAGTTGGGGCCGGCCATCTTGCGACCGACCACCCTGGCCGGTGCGCATAAGGGCAAAATTGACATTGTGGGAGACATCGTCGCGCCGATAGGTGAGCCTTGGGACGCGGAATGCTCACCGTCCTAGATACGCACGCACTGATTTGGCTAGACCAAGCGGCACCCCATCTCGGTCCTCAATCACGGCAGCGAGCGGACACCGCGTTGAAAGGTGGCCTACTAGCCGTGTCGGCACTTTCCTTCTGGGAGGCCACTATGCTCGCCGCAAAGGGGCGGATGACCATGGCATTGCCGCCCTCGGTTTGGCGACGCGACCTGCTAGGCCTCGGGCTCATAGAAATCCCCGTCGATGGTGAAATGGGGATAATGGCGGCTCAGCTCGACCTGCATGGTGATCCCGCCGATCGCATCATCGCGGCGACGGCCTTATTAAAAAGTGCGGTTCTTATCACTGCCGACGCGGTATTGTTGGATTGGACGAACCCGTTGGAGCGCTTCGATGCACGCCTGTAGCTCTTCACTTACAGGTTATCTCAGTGCATGGCTAGCGAGCCTCTTAGAACCACTAAACGCTTTGGTCGGAAAATTTAATGCGGAGTACAGATGGATTCGGTCTTCCCTTGAGTTCAAAGTTCATTCGGGGCTGCCTGCCACTCAAAAGGGTACGCCATGAAGGTCTACGTCTCATCGAC
>JBOGOP010000401.1:0-3705 GCA_050747225.1 Pyrinomonadaceae bacterium | reverse complement strand
CGTTGGAGTCGCATGAGAAGGGTGTGATTCACCGTGACCTGAAGCCCGGCAACATCATGGTCACGCCGGAGGGAACGGTGAAGGTACTCGACTTTGGTTTGGCCTGGGCGTGCGCAACTCATTTTTAACGGCGCCTTTTCAATTTCGCCCATGTGTGGCATCACGCTGCCGATTGTCTGGCAAGGTGTAACTCGATCCAGGTGAAGACAAACTCTTGGCTTCCAATCCCGACCAGGTGTATACACCAACGCACTATCTACATGCTCGCCTGACGAGAGATTTTCCCGCCAGACTTGATGTTCCTAGGGGGGCATCTGAGCCGAGGCTCAGCAAAGTTAGACAACAAGGTCCAGCTTAAGTCAAATCTGCTTGGTGCATGCGCGGCACATTCGGAGGAGCTTTGACTGAAAGCGACTTCGTTGTCCTTCTTCTAAACAACACGGACAAGGCGCTACTGGACGCAACTTTCAACGGCTGTCCGCAATCTGGGGCCGTTTGTTTAGAGTTGTTTAGGGCGGAAGTGATGATGACTCTCCCCGAATCAGTGTTCACCGGGAACTGGAAGAAAGGGAAACGCTGTATCTCACACAGTACCACTTGAGTCTGTGAGGGAATTGGCGGCCAGTCTGCGCGTTAGTAAATGAAGAGCAATTTCAGCCTCGCGAAACGAATGAAATAGAACGTGCCAAAAAAGCATCTTTATATAGGAGTCGTAAACTCAGCGCTGTTGCTGACTATTCGGAAACCTCGCCTCGATTGCAGCGCGCAGATCTTACGCGCTCTTCTGAGCGGGTCCGCTAGTTTTCCGACGGAGATGTTCGATAGCGCTCAGACAGAGGCTAACTTAGCAGTTGGGTTTCCCTTTAGTGCTTCCAAGTCAAATCATGCCGAATTCTTAGGCTGTTATCGGCAACATCAAGGCAAGGTTTTTCAGGGCGAAGCTGGCCATCACTTTTTGTTGATGACGATGATCGGTCCCGCACCGCTCTCAACTTAACTTAGTTTTTTTCCCGAGAGGGAGAAGGAGGATATATGTCAAAGCATGGTTTTACACGTTTGGTGACGACGTTTTCGGGTATTGCTGCTCTGGCAGCGCTGACGGCGCTGACGGCGCTGACGCCGGCGAGCGGCAAGGCACCTGCGGGACCCGTTCCGGTCGATAACTCGAGTGAAAAGATCAGCATCAGAGCCGTTCAGATCATCGCCACCGGTGCAGTTCAGCAAGCCGCCGGGTCGCAGCTGACCCGGGATAACGACCGTATATTCGGGATCATAAACACTAAGGGGCTCAACCCGGGATGGGTGTATACGGCTTGGTTTGGCATTTTCAACAACCCCGACGCATGTGCCACCCGTCCGTGTTCGGGAGCTGACTTCGCTAACCCTGCGGTGATGGGCTCGCGCGTCAACTTTGGCGGCCGGCTCATCGGCCTCGACGGCGCCGCCACTTACGGCGGTTTCCTCGCTATCGGAGATACGACGAGCGCTTTCGATGGTCCGGGTCTGCTGGATCCAAAGCACGCAGAGATTCACATGGTGTTGCGCTCACATGGGATGGCCCTTATGGGCACCGCATTCGCGGATCAGCTCAACATGTTCAACGGTGGTTGTCCGCCGAATACTTGCATGAACGTCCAAGCCTCAGTTCACGCACCGTAAAGCGAGGGCTGCTTTCCGCACGCGGTGAGGCGAAGATTGGTGCGAACACGTCTTGACGCGTAAGACCTTCCAACCAGGCAAGGGCTTGGCTTTAGATTGGGACGCACGCCCATTCAACCAAGCCCACGCTCTTCTGTTGCAGGGACAGAGGACGGCGTGCGATCAAACGACCTCGTAACAGGATATGCTGGCCGTCAAAGCCCGTACTAGTTGCGTTTTCTTGTAACAGCTTTTCACATTCCAACCCGGGCCTAAACCTGCTCGGTCAGTAGGAGAATTTGATCATGGCTAAAAAAGCTGACGACCTGACCCGTTCTGAGGCGAAGACACGAAAGGTAAGCAGAAGAAACTTTGTAAAAGGCGCCGCAACGATCGCGACCGTAGCTGCGGCCGTTCCCCTTGAACCTCTACTCGGCGGAAATCGCTCGGTCGCGGAGGCCTCGGTTGTAGACTACAACTCTCCGACACGTGCGAATGCCAGCTTCAATTACCGCAAAAGCATGGCTCAAGCCCAGAAGATCAATGTTGGAGGGCAAGCAGACAATGGTGACGTGGCGAGATTCACAGACTTTAGTTGTAGCTACAGCAAAGCCTTGTTACACGACGGTCTCGGCGTGCCCAACGCTGCCGCGATGCTCAGCCTAAAAAATGCCCTCGCTACCGGCAAGCATTCAGACTTCGACCATATCAGCGTAGGCACGCCCGGCGGGGGACCCAACTCGAAGTTGAATGGCCCTCAAGGTGCACTTGCATTCGATTTGCAAGGCCTCGACTCACATGCCACTGTTATCCCACCGGCGCCGAGCGTCGCAAGCGCGCAGACGGCGGCCGAACAGGTCGAGCACTACTGGGCCGCTCTGCTGGGCGACGTGCCGTTTACCGAATACTTGACAGATCCGCTTGTTGGTCAGGCTGTGGCCGACCTGAACAATCTGTCATTCCTCAGTAGCTCCGCGAATAATCAGTTCCCGTTCCCGGTCACACGGCAGAATCTGTTCCGTGGCCAGCTCGTTCCGGGTGACGGCAACGTCAGAGGACCATACGTGTCGCAGTTCATGGTCCAGCCAACCTTCTATGGTAGTCAGCCGCTTAGCCAGCAACATCAAACGTTCCTGCCCGTGGGCGGCGGCGGCAGCGAATACATGACCTCCGTCAGCGAGTACCAGCTGATCCAAAACGGCGGCGACTCAGGACGCCAGCTCGCGTTTGATCCTACCTTTCGCTATCACCGTAATGGTCGGGACCTCGCCGCATATGCCCACGTAGATGTGCTCTATCAAGGATACTTCGTCGCCTTCCTCGTCTTAGCGGGGTTGGGCGCAGCACCGAATCCAGGTAACCCCTACATCGATTCCCAGACCGAAAAGGCCTTCGGCACCTTGGGCGGTCCAGACGGTGCGGGAACGCTTGCTGAAATGGCCACTCGAGCGCTCAAAGCCTCCTGGTACCACAAGTGGATCAAGGATCTGCGGTTGAGGCCGGAGGAATATGGGGCGCTGGTGCACGCGCGGCTGGCCCATACCAGCCCAGTCCCCCAAGCGGCCGGAGCGCTGCACAGCGACGTCCTAAACTCAGCGGCACTCCCTATAACCTTCTCGACCTATGGCAGCTACTTGCTACCGCAGCCTTTCCCAGAGGGTTCACCGACGCACCCGTGCTACCCGACAGGGCACGGAACGGTCGGTGGGGCGTGCTGCACTCTCTTGAAATTCTTCTTTAACGGCAGCCAGAAGATCCGGCCGCTGCTCGCAACCGCCGGACGGGACGTATTCGTGCCGAGCACGGATGGCCTTTCACTCAATACCTACACGGGCGCGGACAGGAGCGATCTGGACATCAACGGAGAACTGAACAAGCTGGCGCATAACATTTCGCTTGGTCACGGGATTCACGCTGGCATACACTTTCGCAGCTCGAGCTACTGGTCGATCCTGCTGGGTGAGCAGGTTGCGCTCAGCGTCCTGCAGGATCGGGCCGGTTCCTATAACGAGCCATTCACCGTCAACATTACGAAATTCGACGGAACAACGGCAACCATTACCAACC
>JBOGOP010000400.1:0-3715 GCA_050747225.1 Pyrinomonadaceae bacterium | reverse complement strand
TACTACAACCGCCGGCGGATCCAGAAGGCCCTGGGCTACCGTACACCGTTCGAGTACGAACTAGGAATTGACAGTAGCGTGATTCTGGTGGCATAATTCAAGTGTCTACAGAAGCGGTCGGCCTCCAAGGCTAGGGGCACCCACTGTTTCTATACCGTAGCGGGAGAGGGGGCTAGCCTTACGGTCGTGGATAGTGATGGTGACGAGTCGACACCTGCCGATATATCAGCGATGATCGTTAATCCGTTTTACGCGATCAAATTCGACCCAGTTCTTGCTGCCCGACATGAGCCGATCATCAGCGAAGATCAATGGATCGTGGCAAACGTTCAACTCATCGCCGAGCTTGGCCCCGAACCCTACTTGCGAAACCTATTTGCTATTCTCAAGGGACACCCTGGCAGAGAGCATCACCTCGGTTAGAGTACTAACGGCTTATCCCTCGAATTTCAAGACGAATGGTTCAAATAAGAACCGCGTGGTGGGTCTCCGGGGAGCTTGTTCGAATCGCTCTGATCTGCGAGAACGGCTCCAACAAGTAGTGCTGATCTTGTTAGAGGAAGCCAGACAGGACGACGAGCTGGACTCTAGTGGGGACGGTGAGGTGCGCAGCACCACACGCTGGTGGAGTTTGCGTGACCGCTTCTCCCCTGAAGATCTCCAGATGATGATCGACCTCTACAAGTCAGGTGTCACTGCCAAGCAGGTAGCCAAAAAGTTCAGTGTTAGCGTGCGCAGCGTTACCCGACTGCTTCACCAGCACAGCGTACGTCGTGAAGGCCGCGCGACACTCGTGATCTTCAGCGGGGGGTAGGTTTGTCAATTCTGCTTGCTGAACGTAAACACGTTGATCGCTCCCGAAGCGTTGTTAGCTTGGCCTGTCGTCACTCGTCTGATTCGTCATTTATCCCTAAGCGCTGCCGCTCGTCAGCAAGCAGTTGCCGCTGGTTGACTCGCTGGTCCCGGTCGGCGAAAGAGGACTCTGCTAGTTCGCTGTGCCGAGCGAGCTTATCGAACAATTCCGCTTTAAAGTCAGTTAACTCAACGATGCGTTCTTCGAACGAATTCTTGGCGACAAGACGGTGCACACTGACTCTTCTTGGTTGACCCATCCGGTGGGCGCGCGCCACTGCCTGCCATTCGGTACTTGGCTTGTATTGCGGTTCCATCAATACGACAACTGACGCGGCCTGTAGATTGTGCCCCACCCCGCCGACCCTGATCTGCATAGCGAGCGCGGCGAACCCTTCGGCGCTTCGAAATGACTCCATAATGTCCGGTCGCTTGCTATCCGATATCCGTCCGTGGATCACCAGGCACTCATCGCCAATGACTTTCGCAGCCGTGTCGAGCACCTTCAGAAACTCGGTGAAGATCAGCAGTTTCCGATTTTCTTCTTTGCACTCACGAACGATCAAACTCAGATATTCTATCTTCTTTGATTTTTCGCCATCGCCAGCGGCTAAGGCAATCCTGGCTCCGTTCAGGTTCCCGTGCTTCAGCTCCTCCCGATACGCCAAATCTTCCACTTGGCCAACCGCGACCAACTCTTCAGTAAACACAATACCGGGTAACTCCTTGAGTACCTTGCTCTGGTTGCGACGCAGATAGAAGTCACCTAACGCGTGCCGAAATTCGTCCGCCTGGTGGTGAGCGGTGCTGCCGTCATCAAATTTCTGCCGCAATCGCGCTTCATAAGCAGGATTAGCAAGGCCGACGAGCAGGATGAGTTCTTCTGTCCTGTTTTTCAGCATTGTCCCACCCATCAGCAACGCCTTATCTGCACGTTTCAGTAATTGTCGTGTCCACCCTGTACGTTTGGCGGTCGCGTTTTTGACATAATGAGCTTCATCGACTATGACGAATCCTATCGACGGCAGGTCAGCATCAATGAGATGTTCACTCTGCTCATATGAAGTCAGTAGGATTCCCCCCTTGGCACACCAACCGTCCAGCGCCGCCTGCCGGCCATGGTCTCGCTCTCGGAACGCCCAATGAGCAAGAGTGGGGGTCGTCTCCTTGATCTCGCGTAACCAGTTGTCAATGAGCGCCGCCGGGCATATCACGATATGGTGTTCTTCACCGCCGGTACTGATCACGTGAGCAATAGCAGCCAGCGCTTGGACTGTTTTGCCCAGCCCCATATCATCACCTAACAACCCTCGTCCGATGACAACCGCGAACTTGGCACCGTACATCTGATAGGGACGCAGCTCCCGGTCTACTAGCCTCACATCAAGGTCTACTTGACTGATTTTCTCCGCGAGCTCCGCTGATAACGCATCAGACAAAAGACGGCGTTCGATGAGCGTTTTTTCTTCCTTTGTACCTCCGCTTGCGGTGAGGTTCTCTAGCAACGCGGTTAAGTCAGCGCTGGAATTGAGCCACCCATCTTCGACCTCGACATCCGGTGCCGTAGCACCCAGAACTCGACTCGCCTCAGCAACAGCCCGCAACAAATCGCCAAACGCGCCGCCGGCACGCGCGGCCTCAACATCGGAACGAATACGTGGATAGCGGGAACGGATGCCGGATTTCTTGTTCTCGCCGCTCAACAGCCACCGTAGCCAGGTTGTAGCCCGCCTAAACAGTCGCAGTGCCGAGAGGAGCTGCTGCAACGCGGCAACGTGCGGGAATCCAATCAGTGAACCCACCAAGGCGAGAGTTTGCAACGCCCGAACGAGATCGAAGTCAGCCTTTATCCAGTTTTCTAACTCTGGAGGCGGCTGCAAGTCCACAGACTGCACCCGATCAGCATTCTTGGCAAGATCCATCCATTGTGCTGCCGACGCGTTAGAGATCCCGTCAATTCTCATTAAACCGCGATACCCAAGGTTCAGTACGTCTCGCGCAGTACGGACACCGTTATCGATCAGGACCTTGGGCTTAAGCCCCAATCCGCGCCCTAAATCCTGCACCAACAGTCCGCTTAGACGAGCGTTGGTCCTCGCCTCCCGATGACGAACACGCGCATCGTGCGCTCGCTTGCGAGCCTCGCCCTGTACGCGCTCAGCGTCAGCAAGCAGAGACTTGAGCTCTCGGATCTCCTGCTTCGCCCAGCGGTGTGCCGCTAGGCGATCAAATGCTAGCTCAACACCGTCAGCGGAGCCCCCGGCAGACGACATGGAACCTCCTTATGTCCGCTTGATCTCAAAAGCTGAATACGCCAGCGACCAGGGGTACTATCTTTGTGCCCGCCCTGCCAATTGCGGCCTGGACTCACGACTGTCACGGTCAGCGACCCCACTTCACGCGCATTCCTGAACAGTCACGTCACCATCCCCGCCCCCGCAGCACGCGCAACCCGAGTCGCCGTCCAATCACGAAGCGATGCCATGCTTGACAGGAGGAAAGTTGACAAGATGAGTCCAGTCCTCAAGTGCAGCGGTCAGAATCTTCTTGACACGCGTCTTTGTTTCCGCGAGCGCCAGATCGATGAAGCATTGACAGTCAGTAAGGTCTTTCCCATCGTCGAGACAAACCAGAATTCCAATGATCTGATGAACCGTTCCGGTTATGATAGAGACCGGGTTGCTTACACTTCGACTATGTTAGCAGGTTCGTTCTTCATATGGAAGGCGGTTTCGCACTCGACCGGTGGCATGTTTTGGCAGGAGCCGTGGATGCGCCGGTGGTTGTACCAGTCCACCCATTCGAACGTCGCGAGCTCGACGTCGTCCCGTGTGCGCCACGGCCCTTTGCGGTTGATGAGCTC
>JBOGOP010000399.1:0-3720 GCA_050747225.1 Pyrinomonadaceae bacterium | reverse complement strand
TGGTACGACTTTCCGGTACCGGGACCTTCCAGGTATTTATTGGCATGGCAAGCTGGATTGGTCTGGTGCGAATAATCTCCAGTTTTGGTACGCATGTTATGGCCGGTTACATCGTCGGCATTCGGGTAATCATTTTCGCGCTACTGCCATCGTGGGGCATGTCTAATGCGGCAGCGACAATGGTGGGTCAGGCACTGGGCGCGAAGAAACCTGATCGAGCTGAACAGGCCGTATGGAAGGCCGGTTTCTATAACATGATCTTTCTCGGTGCTGTAGGAGTAATCTTTGTTCTGTTCGCCAGACAGATAATAGGATTGTTTACTACCGATCCCAACGTTTTGCCTTACGGTGTCGATTGCCTGCGCATCGTGGCTTACGGTTTCCTCTTCTATGCCTATGGCATGGTCTTGACGCAGTCGTTCAATGGCGCCGGCGATACCTGGACGCCCACGATCATCAACCTGTTCGTGTTCTGGTTATGGGAACTCCCGCTTGCTTATGTGCTGGCAAAAGTTTTCGGTCTGGGACCTCGCGGTGTCTTCCTGGCTATCATGATTGCGTTTTCAACTCTGGCGATCGTTAGTGCCCTGATCTTCCGGCGAGGAAAATGGAAGGCCAAGGCGGTATAAAGTTTTATCTCTAACCTAGGTCGAGATCATGTCTGCAGGCAGACGGAATATCCGCACGTGCAGTAGAGGCACCCGCCATTGTGCTGCAGGCCAGACCCGCAATCAGGGCAGATATTTTTCGCTAAGAGCTGGTTTTCAGGCAGGTCCCTTTCTGCCTGCGATGCCACGGCCAGAGTCACAGGCTCCCGCTCACTATTGGACTGCCTGCTGAGTACCTGTTTTTCGCGCGAACCGTCGCGGTAGATTGTTATGCCTTTGCAGCCTAGTTCAAATGCCAACAGATAACTCTGCTCAACGTCGACCACTCCGGCACTGTTAGGGAAGTTGATTGTCTTGGAGACTGCGGCATCAATGTGCCTCTGAAAGGCTGCCTGCATACGCACGTGCCACTCCGGAGCTATGTCGTGTGCAGTAACAAACAATCGCTTAGCTTCGGCCGGCGCGAAAGCTACCGCATGTAGCGAACCTTTCTGAGACACTTCTTCTACCAAGGATTGGTTATAAAAGCCGCGTTCGATAGCATATTGCTCAAAGAAGGGATGTACGAAGAGCATTTCATCAGATCCGAACGACAACCGCCGATAGGCTACGGAATAGATAGGCTCAATACCGCTCGAACAGTTTGCGATTAAGCTAATGGTCCCGGTTGGCGCAACCGTTGTGACTGTGGCATTGCGTCGTGGTTGCTTCGTGTTCTTGTAAATACTTTCCTGATACCAACGCGGAAAGGGCCCACGTTTCTTCGCCAGCTCTACCGACACCAGGTTGGCTTCCCTCGAGACGAAACTCATAACCTTGTCAGCAAGCGAGATGGCCTCGTCAGAGTTGTAAGGAATGCCTAACTGCAACAGCAGGTCGGCCCAGCCCATCACGCCAAGGCCTATCTTGCGATTTCCGGTCGTCCGCAACTTGATCTGGGAAATTGGGAACTCACTCTTATCGATGATGTTGTCGAGGAAGTGCACAGCGACTGCGACAACCTCTTTCAGGCGCTCGTAGTCAATGTCAGCTTCGCGAAAGAAGCGCGCCAGGTTAATTGACCCGAGCACACAGGATTCGTACGGCAGCAAGGGCTGTTCGCCGCAGGGGTTAGTGCTTTCTATTTGACCAAGATCCGGCGTGGGGTTATCACGATTGATGCGGTCGATGAAAATCACTCCGGGCTCGCCGTTGCGCCACGCCGATTCAACTATTCTGTCGAACACGGCACGTGCGTTCCGTTGGCCCGTAACAGTTCCTGTGCGGGGGTTAATGAGATCATAGTACCCTCGCGTTTTGACGTTTTCCATGAACTCATCGGTGACGGCTACAGAGATGTTGAAGGTGTTCAACTCTACCGGGTTTGTTTTAGCGGCAATGAATTCCTCAATGTCCGGATGGTCAACCCGCAGGATGGCCATGTTGGCGCCGGCACGCTTGCCTCCCAGACGGGTAACTTCGGTCGCGAAGTTGTACAGACGAATGAACGAAACCGGGCCACTGGATTCACCTTGAGTGGAGGCAATCGTATCCTCCTTCGGTCGCAGGCGTGAGAAAGAAAAGCCGGTGCCGCCGCCGCTCTTTTGAATCAGCGCGGTGTCGGCAAGTGTGCCGAAAATACTCTCCATTGAGTCTTCAATAGGCAGCACGAAACAGGCAGAGAGTTGTGAAAGATCCCGACCGGCGTTCATCAAGGTGGGTGAATTGGGCAGGAATTCGAGCCGGGTCATTACCTCGAAAAATTCTTGTTCCGAAGCCGCGGCAAGTTCCGCTGAGCCATATTCGAGATCGGCAGACGCGATGCTGTGCGCCACCCGGCGAAACATCTCTTCCGGAGTTTCGGTCACTTGCCCGGCGGCATCACGCGCGAGGATGCGTTTCCGCAAAACCAGCAGGGCGTTCTCCGTTAGCTCTAATCCCATTCTTCTCTAGGTGGCGCCCACGCGACACTTCGCATAGAGCTCCATTACCGGCACGATAATCCTGGTAACTTGCTCTATGTATTTTACGTCAGCATCTTCCGGGTCATACAGGCGGCTCGCATATTCGGTAAGCTCACGCGGCCTGAGCCGTCCGCGAAAAACTCCTTCGCTGGCATTAATAACGTCGCCGCCGAGATCGGGCGCAATGAAGAGCTTGCTGTCGATGGTGACTACGCCGAGCTGATTTTCAGTGGTCCCGTTGAAGTGACCGATTATGGGTACAGCCACGTAGGATAGAAAATCAATCTCATCCAATCCGCGCGGCTGTTCAATTTCGTGTGGCGAAACGCCGTCTGTGTGGTCCTTGTCACGAAACCTTTTGTCCTTGTCGCGGTCCATCACGATCGTTTGGTGGAACAACAAAGCAAGACCTGAGACGCTTCGTAAGAAAGGGAAAGCAACTCGATATTCCCCGGGAGCACTGATGTACTCCAGCGTGTCTTGCCAACGAGCAGCGACGCCCACGCGAAACATGTGTTCGCGGATGCCGCTGGGAGTTTCGCAATCTTCACTGGCGGCAGCGCTAGCGGATCCGAGCCGCTTAAATACCACATTGTGGACTCGCTCTTTGTCTGGAATGGTTGGGTCGGGCGGTGATTGTTCCTGGTCAGACTCAATGGCGATCATTTCATAGTAGTATTGCCGCTCGCCGGGCGGCGACGGCGCCAGTTGTTCGCGCGCCTTCATTTTCTTCTGCAAGCGTTCGGAAAACTCTCGGGCAATTAGTTTTCGATACTCAACCAGAGCGTCAGTCAGGCGCGCCCGGGCGTAGTCGGGATCGTCTTTGAAGTTTTGCAGGAAGTAGCCGTCGATCACTTTGGTGCGCTCGCTGCCATATAAAAAATCCAGCATGGCCCGGCTGCCGATCGAGCGCTTGTTTGTGTATTGCGAAGTTAAGCGAGCGGCTACGATTAGATTAATCGTGCCAGACATAGTGAATCCCAGCGCGTAGTAAGCGAAGGCCCGCATCGACGTAATGGGTGGCGGAGTACCTTCTTGTAACTTACCCAGTACGGTTGCCAGAAACGCGCCGCCGAGTACGGCCGAGAGACTGTTGAGGAAATCGGCTTGTTCCTTGGCCCAGTTGCGTACGACGAAGAATCCCAGGATTACACCCAACAGAAAAAGCG
>JBOGOP010000398.1:0-3743 GCA_050747225.1 Pyrinomonadaceae bacterium | reverse complement strand
GCGCTCGGAGGCACGGCGCTTGTCTTGCTCGCGTGTCGTCCTGGTGATCTTCTTGACCCCTCGTTTCAATTAACCTTTGTCTCGGTGTTGGCAATTGTCATATTTGCCTGGCCACTCATGGAAAAAGTCTCAGCCGTTGGCTCCTGGCGCCCTACTCGTGAAACTCCGTACCCGCCGTCGGTCGCTCCATGGCTGCGCACGTTTTGCGATAGCTTGTTTTGGAGCGAACGAAAAGCAGATCGCGAACTCCAGCGCGCGAACTTCAGCTATAGACTTTTCAAAGCCCCTCTCGCAGTAACGCTGGAACGCTGGCATCTGCAGCGTCCTCTGCGGTACGCCTTTGGCGCAATCCTGGTCTCCGCCGCCGTCCAGGTGGTGCTGCTTCCTTTCCTGGTAGTTTATTTTCACCGGCTCTCATTCGCCTCATTCCTCCTGAACATCGGAGTCAGCTTGCTGATGGCCGCGATCGCAATCATAGCTGCGATTGCGCTGCTACTGGCTCAGCTAAGCGCGACGCTGGCAGCTCCCTTAATCAGCATCACCAATTCTTTGAACTGGGTAACGGTGCACAGTGTAGATCCTTTCTCAAAAATGGGTGCGGCTTCAATTCGTTTGCCTGAATACACGGACTGGGCTAGCGCTGTGTATGGTTTGTATTACCTGCCCTTTTCGCTGCTCGTAGTTTTGTTGTCAAGGTGGAAACCTCTTGGCCTTCCTCGTGCGACAAAGAAGAACGCGCACGGATCTCGGATCAAATTTATCGCAGTATTGGTGCAACTATTGGCCGTAGGATGGATTGTCGCGCATCCTTTCAGCGCAGGCCGTGCGACTGGAAAACTGCGTGTGGACTTTCTCGATGTGGGCCAGGGTGATTCCGCACTCATTACCTTCCCGGATAACACCACGCTGCTGATCGATGGCGGCGGCTTTCCCGGTCCTTTTGAAAAGGAGAACAGGTCTTCAGAAGTTGATAGTACCGGTGAGGAAACATTCGAACGAGAGACTCGGAGCATTGGCGAATCAGTGGTTTCGGAATACCTATGGTGGCGAGGACTTGATCACGTCGATTACATTCTCGCTACGCACGCCGATGCAGACCACATCGATGGCTTGAACGATGTGGCTCGCAACTTCGATGTGCGAGCGGCGTTGGTCGCACGTGCTTCCGGCAAAGATGTGGAATACGCGAGGTTCGCAGAAACTCTGGCGGAAAGGAATATTCCACTGCGTCTGATTGGCGCTGGAGATGTGCTGAGGCTTGGGGCGGTAACGGCGAAGGTCTTGTGGCCGGTGCCCGCAGAAGATCCAAACGCGCGGTCACGCAACAACGATTCAGTTGTGCTTCGCTTGCAATTTGGTGAGCGCGCGCTGCTGCTAACTGGCGACATTGAAATGGCTGGCGAGAATGGTATGTTGCGAGCTGCGGAGGACTTGCGGGCTGATGTTGTCAAGGTTGCACATCACGGCAGCAAGACTTCATCAACCGCAGGGCTCATCGCGGCCGCGCATCCGAGTCTAGCCGTAATATCGGTTGGCCAAACTTCAATCTTCGGTCATCCGAATGAAGATGTCGTTGAACGATGGAAACGGAGCGGCGCGGAGGTATTGACGACCGGTAATAGCGGGATGATAACTGTTACAACCGACGGGCGAGAATTCGAATTGGAGACGTTTGTTAAGAAGAAATAAGTTACGCCTGAAGACGCTTGAAGAACTAGATCGCCTGGTCCGTGTCGTCGGGAACATAAAGGTCGATCGTCGCGCTACCCGGTTTGTAAGTGTGGAGAACTCCGAGTGGTGGCGCGTAAACGTGAAGGGTGACGAGATCCTGGCCGCTTACGTCTGGGTTGCCAAGCTGGTGGATATCGGGAACATCTGAGCCGGTAACCGCTCCTACCGCATGCTCGCGTGCGGTTTTGTATTCCAGGCCGGCGACGGGATCGTAGCTGAAAATTGTTTCCCACAGGAGGCCCTGACAGACCTTAACGCCGCCGTGCGAACCGTTGTGATCGTGAATGGGAGTGCGTTGGCCGGGACGCCAGCACAACACCAGCATCTCAACAAACTCGTTGCGGCAAACTCGATGTCGCCAGTAATTGCCTTCTTTGAAGCCACTGTATGGCTGCAATTCTTCAGTTGAGACTTCCGCCTTTTTCAGCCAGTCGTAAATCTGAGTGAGGCTGGGCGCGCTGCTTGCTGATTCAAGCGCCGCGACTAATGATTGCAATGTAAATGGTTGAACCTGGATGTCGTCGGTTGCGGGTCTGCTGATTGTTTCGGCGTCTGTTGACAAGTTTTGTTATCTCCTGCGTTGAATGCGCATCAGTCGCAATGCCCTTATATTCTCTCGAGGGGATTGAGTCAAGACGTTCGCGGTTTTAGAAACAAGCTGAAACGCGAACGTCTTAGTCAGAAATCGCAATCTGGCGAGGCGCTTCGCCGTCGCCTGATATGTCGATGCGCCAGACGTTTGTGGTAAGCGGGTAATTCCCGAGACGTGCGGCCCATTCGATGACTATTACCGCCCTCTCATCAGTTAGCAACTCCTCAAGATCAACCGCATTTGCAGCGACGTGGCCTTCATCCAATCGATAGAGATCAATGTGAAAAAGCGAGAGCCGACCGACATAAGGATTCACCAACGTGAATGAAGGGCTGGTTACTTCCTCGGGGTCGATGTCGAGCGCTGCGGCTAGTCCTTTAACAAAGACAGTCTTGCCTGCGCCCAACGGGCCGTTGAGCAAAATGATTTCTCCGCCGGTGAGTTGCGCGCCGATCTGCTTGCCGAGCGCAAATGTTTCAGCAGCGTCATACGTCTGAAATTCGGCGGTTGGAGTATGGCGGAACCTGGTCATGACTGGAAAGAGACAGGCAAGAATGCCTGTGCTACGGCTGTTCACCTTTCGGATCGAGCGAAAGGACGGCCTCGCTGATGTGTTCGCGAATATCGCAGGCGACCATCGTCCGCATACCGAGCATGCTCGCGGCGAGGTCACCAGCGAGGCCGCCTATGTAAAGCGCGGCAATTGTAGCGGTGAGCGAATCAGAATCACCTTTCAACGTCGCGCGATCCTGACCGATGAAGCCCGCGATTATCCCAGTCAGTGTATCGCCGGCTCCAGCAGTACCCAGTCCGGCATTGCCCGTGGGATTAATGAACACCCGCCCATCAGGAGCTGCAATTAAGGAACGGGCACCCTTAAGAACCAAAATCAATTTGTGTTTAGTTGCGAAATCTCGCGCGACGGCAACGCGATCATCGAGCGCGGACTTCTCCGTTGTGCCCAGCAATCGCAACATCTCGCCCGCATGTGGCGTTAGGATCAGTGGAGCCTTTTCTGATCCCTGAAGTTCCGCAGGCCATCCGGTTCCAGAGTAGGCCGCCAGACAGTTCAGCGCGTCAGCGTCGATCACCATTGGAACCGGTCGTTGCTTGACCAGGGAAAAAACGAAATGACGAGTACGCTCGTCTTCTGCTGAAAGTCCAGGTCCAATTGCGATGACGGTAGCCTTTCGGGACAACCGCATCACGTGCCCGACAGCTTCATCACTAACGGCGCCGCGATCGGTTTCAGCGAGCGCGGTCGTCATAATTTCGGGCATCAGGCTCGCCGCGATTGAAGCCAACGCCGAAGCCGGAGTGGCAATCGTGACGAGGCCAGCACCCGAATGCATGGCTGCCTCGCCACAAAGAAGAGCGGCACCCGTGTAACCTCGCGAGCCCGCGATCACGAGCACGTGCC
>JBOGOP010000397.1:0-3757 GCA_050747225.1 Pyrinomonadaceae bacterium | reverse complement strand
CCATTAGTGCAGCTAAGGCAGCCACGGCCGAAGGAGTTGTTCCTGGTGGCGGTCTCGCGCTCTTGCGCGCGATCGGTCCAGTTGAAGAGGAGGCAGCCAAATGCGAGGGTGATGAGCGCACCGGTCTCCTTATTCTCAGGCGTGCTCTTGAGGCCCCCACCCGACAGATAGCCGAAAACTCCGCTGTCGATGGAGGAGTTGTCGTCGACAAAATGCGCAACGGCACCGGCAATTACGGTTTCGATGCCGCGCGAGCTGAGTATTGCGAACTGGTAGTTGCGGGCATCATTGACCCAACGAAAGTGGTTCGCATCGCTTTGGAAAATGCGGTTTCTGTTGCGAGTGTGCTGTTACTCACCGAAGCGACGCTTACCGAAGTGCCTGAGAAAAAGGTGGGTGCATCTCTGGATCAAATGCCCGACTAAAGCTATCGAGTCTTTCAGTGGAAGTTGGATGATGAAGGTGGACAAGGATTATACGAATTTGAACTTATGCTTGCCTGACTACACTTGCCTTGCTGGTGTTGATGGGGACTGCGTTCACACAGTCTAACAACGCCATATCAGATCAGGATGAGCGTGTAGTAGTAGGCACGAATCTGGTTACGTTGAACGTGATCGTAACCGACGGCAAGGGACGCTATGTAAAGGGTCTTGGACGGGACCACTTCGAGGTTTACGACGATAAGGTTAAGCAGCAGATCGCACACTTCTCTGCCGATGCGTCGCCCGTGTCGATAGGAATCGTTTGCGAAATCCACGAAACAGCAACCGAGAAAACGCGGGCCATGCTAACGGCAATAAAGCAATTTACGAGCACGTTAGGCAACCGCGACGATTTCTTTTTCGTGGCTTTCAGCGAGCACGGTAGCCTGACGACAGAGTTTGTTCCTAACGCAGAACAAGTTCTCGCGCACCTGCAATACGTAAAGCCGGGCGGGGCCTCTTCGCTTTATGACGCTGTCTATCTCGCAGCCGGTAGAGTACAAAAGTCGCGCAATCTTAAGAAGGCGCTACTGATCATCTCTGATGGGCAGGACGATCGTAGCCAGCATAATTACAAAGAGGTGCGCAATCGACTCAGAACCTTCGACGCTCAGATCTATACAATTGGTATCGCCAATCCTTCAACCGATCAATTCGCCGGCTATGGCCGCTGGGTCTTCGAAGATATAACGCGCCAAACCGGCCGAAGATCATTCCTCCTTAATTCGGACGCCGCTCTCGGGCGGGCGGTCCTGGCAGAAATGTCGCGTGCTACCGGCGGAACAACCTACAGTCCAGAGACCGAAAGCGAACCTGAGCTAACCGGCATCTGCACACAGATGGCGTATGAGCTGCGGCAGCAATATACGCTTGGTTTCTATTCCAAGGAACCAAACGAGAAGTGGCGGCACCTGAAAGTTCGCATAAACAAACCTACTGGCGGATCGGGGCTTACCTTATCGTATCGAGAAGGTTATCAACTGGCGGGTAGCTAAGGGCTAATGAATTACCAGTACAATTAATTAGGATCATGAAAAATTAGCCAGTGGGGTTCACGCGGACTCCTTTGCGTCTTCACGATGGAGTCGTTCAACCGGTCGCGTATGTCATCGCGGACCTTCCGAAAGATAGTCATCCGAGAGTTGTAATCGCCGAATGACGCAACTGGATTATCCGACGGTGGCAGCTGTCTAAGGTCACCCAGTTGGCGTTATTGTCATTTACGACTACCTTGTCTTATAACTCCGCCGTCTGGCCAGTCTCGGCAGATCACCCCTCGCTGTTTCGCTTGGACTCCTTAATCCTCATAGATTGGTTCAGCCCCAAGCGAAGCTCGGGTTTCGTTTAACGCGCGGTTCAGGTAATCAAACGTCTCGGCTCGCTCTTGCTGGTCGTACTTCTCAAGTTCGTCGAAAAGTCTACTGACAGTCGCCGCATTCAACGATCTCACTAAAAGGCCCGTCTTGGCCGCCAGTTGAATGAGATCTTGAAGCACTTTTTCCTCCGAAACATCTCAGAAGTTACCAGCATTACTGTCTCCTTGGCGTCTGTTTCTAACACTCGATAGACACCAAGCCGTCTCAGCAGCTGTAACTAGTTGTATCTATTAGACTTGTGGGGTTGGTGCCGAAGGGGGGACTTCGTTAGCACGCCGAACTCATTATGATACTCACACTTACAAAATGTCCCAAAATCTCAAGTCTCAACGAAGTCTCAAACTTTTTAAGGAACGTCTAAAGCTACTCTGAATCGAGAGTCAATTTCTCACGAGAAGCCCTTGGGGTTATGAATCAATAACCACCGCTACCGCGTTCCATCATACACCTCATAACGAACAAAAACTGAGCGGATTGCACCCGGTCGAAGCGTTCATGTTCTTCCATAAATGAGGTTTGGTTTATGAAGTCTGGCAAAAGTCTGGCAACGAATTGGTCCCAAGGTCTGAGTGTGCTGCGCACTGTGGGCAGTCTGTCCCCGCCTTTCGGCCACCGGCAATCAAGTGACTACATCGAGACTACGGCGACAGCTACCTGGTCCTAAGGCGCGGTCAAGCTGTTTGTCTGTACGATAAACGTTTCTTAGGTCTTGCCGGATTCTTAAGGCTTCTTATCTCTCAAGCCGTTCTTCGCCTTAGTGGGCGAGCTTAAAAAGGGGTCTCTCCAATACCGTAGTGGCGGAGGCTTGAAAAATGCATCGTCGTCTCCGTTGAAAATGTTCGGTCAGAATCACTTTGAATGCGCTATTTCACTCATTTTCGATACGCCGTTTTCATCGAAAGCTTCGATCGCGAAATAGTAGTCTTGCCCGATTGTTAAGGCACGAAGTTCAAGTGTGTTGCCTTGGTCGGCAAAGACTTGATAGGTTT
The DNA here is from genome assembly GCA_050747225.1 of Pyrinomonadaceae bacterium. Classification (GTDB taxonomy): domain Bacteria; phylum Acidobacteriota; class Blastocatellia; order Pyrinomonadales; family Pyrinomonadaceae; genus PSRF01. The sequence goes on along the minus strand of JBOGOP010000397.1, from coordinate 907 downwards.
GGTAGAGTTTGTTCTTACCTATGCCCCAAAGAATGTTAAAGCCCACAGCTCCGGGGACTTTCCCCCATTCGATGAAAGCATTCCGCTGATCAGTGTCACGACGTACCGAGAGGTTGGCAGGCGTCTGAGGAGGTTTGCCGGAGCCATGACCAAAGATTCGGATGTCGCTGATGGCCAGATTGGGTGACGCTACGTACGCATGCTCATACTTGATATATCGCGACCTCACGGGTTTGGGCAGCTCAATATATGCATTCGGTCGGTCTCGCTTTTCGTGGGTAAGGTCAGCGATCTTGTTCCACTTCTTACCGTCGGTCGAGCTGTACATTCTGAATTGCGTGTAAACAGACGAATCACTGTTAAAGATGTTCGACTTGTAGTCTGTGTAATTCACCTGCAATGCTTTCACTTCATATTCACCCTGCAAATCAATCGTGAGCCACTCGCCTGCTTGGTTAGACTTCGCCACCCAAGAGGTACGTGGATTTTCGTCGGTGACATTAATAGCCGAGAATGTTTCCTGAACTGAAGAGGAGGTCGCGGGTTTGCGGTACGAGAGCAACATCCAGCCCGTAAACAGCTCGTCTTTATTGGTCCACTTGCGGGTTGGTAGGTAATGCGGGAAATCACCAAACCGCGTGTTGGAAAACATCTGGCCGTCCCGATCGAACCCCGCCGGAAACATGGCGATGCGTCGTTCGAAGTTCCAGTTGACAGCTATCCAAGGCGTGCCCGTGTTCCAGTAGTTGCCGTAGTTGTCCTGAAAAGTATTACCGTGTCCAGCGCCGGTCATAAACCCGCCCGGCTTGTAGGATACGGGGTTGTAAGGCGCGTAGGTGAAAGGTCCCAGCGGGTGATCGCCGATGTATGTGCCGTTGGCATACACGTTGTATTCCGTGCCCGGAGC
>JBOGOP010000396.1:0-3770 GCA_050747225.1 Pyrinomonadaceae bacterium | reverse complement strand
CACCAAAGGAATTCGATGAGGCTCCACCTCTAGCAAAGCCGGACGACTTGGCAGTTTTGATCTACACCTCTGGCACGACTGGGTCTCCGAAAGCGGTGCCACTTACTCACGCAAACATCTATGCTGAGAGCACCAAGGTTCAGGACGTGATGCGTATTAGCGACGAAGAAGTAATACTGAGTCTCCTACCGCTATTTCACGCGTACTCCCAAATCGTTAACCTGTGGCTTGCTACTATCGTGGGCGCGCGCGTCGTCTATCTCACTGAACTGGGTAGCGGCCAAATTGAGCGGGGCTTACGAGAGACCGGCGCGACCGCGTTAATCGGAGTACCGCGCTTGTGGTACTTGTTTCACAAAAAAATATTCGACGCTGTGCGCAACCGACCGTTGCCTTTGAGAATGCTCTTTCGAGTCCTGCTTGCTCTAAATGGCGTGTTGCGGGATTGGCTGAAAGTTAGTGCCGGCCGCCTTTTCTTCAGGCAGATTCACAACTCCTTTGGCGGGAAACTTAGACTTGCAGTTTCCGCCGGCGCGAGTTTCGACACAGGAGTGGCCATTGATTTCCATCGGTTAGGATTCACCATCCTCCAAGGCTATGGTTTAACCGAGACCAGTGGTGCGGCGACAGTCACTCGCTTTGAAGATAATAAGATAGGCTCGGTCGGAACCCCGCTGAATGGAGTCGAAGTGAGAGTCGATGAACCGAATAGAAATGGCATTGGGGAGGTGTTGATTCGTGGGCCAGTTGTGATGTCAGGCTACTATCACAATCCCGACGCAAATCGTGAAGCATTCACTCATGACGGATGGTTCCGCTCCGGTGACTTGGGCAGATTCGATAAGCAAGGTCACCTATACATTGTTGGCCGTAAGAAAGACGTTATCAAATTGCCGTCCGGGAAGAATGTTTTTCCAGAGGATGTCGAGGCTCATTACGAACACTCGCCTTTCGTAAGTGAGGTGTGCGTCCTGGGTGTCAAAGACGAATCAAGTCCATTTAGAGCCGCGGAAAAGTTGTGTGCTGTCGTGGTTCCTAACTTCGAGTATCTCAAGGCAAGACACATCGGGAACGCACGCGAGTGGGTAGTGTGGGAATTAGAAAATCTCGGGCGCGAACTGCCTGAGTATCAGCGCGTGCATGACTTTGTCCTTCGCGCTGAAGGGTTACCGCGGACAAGTACGCGTAAGATCCGGCGCTTCGAACTGCGGGGCGAGCTTGAGGCACTAAGAGCCCACACCACCAACGGGCGGAAGTCGAAGACAACGGCCCATAGCGATGCTGATCAAACATTGCTGGATTCTCCAGCCGGCGTTGCCACGGTAACTGCGGTAAAACAGCATACGAGCGAGGCTGAAATTATTCAGCCGCAAATGAACCTTGAAATTGATCTAGGACTCGATTCTCTCGCGCGTGCGGAATGCTTTGCCAGTGTCGAGACCAGTCTTGGAATTGAGCTAAAACCTGAAGAGATAACTTCGATCCAAACTGTCGGTGAACTGATCCAACTGGCTACAGTCAAGCTCTCTGGTAAAACAGTCCAAGCTACTGCGGCAGAGTTTCGCTGGGGTGACCAATTGGCAGTGGCGTCCGGCGAAGTTCCGGAGTTGAAGCAGCTGCTCACGAGCAAGCCAGTGCTGTCACTATTTGCTTATTTGCTCCTGCGGCTCGTGTACCTTCTCGCGAGACTTTTGTTTCGAATGGAAGTTAAAGGGAGTGAAATCCTGGCGGAGCTCGATCCGCCATATCTAATCTGTCCGAACCATCAGAGCTATTTTGATCCCTTCCTTGTCTGCTCGACCTACGAGAAGGATGTGCTGCAAAACACATTTCATGTCGGCGCAAGCATGTATTTTACTAACGCTGTCATGACTCAGATGGCCAGGCTAATTAATGTGGTGCCCATTGATCCAGACGAGCAATTGCTGACCGCCATGCGCGCTGGCGCCGCGGGCTTACGCGCGCGAAAAGTCCTTAATATCTACCCGGAGGGTCAACGCTCATTTGACGGGCAACTGCATGATTTCAAGAAAGGCGCCGCAATCCTGGCCACGGAATTGAAACTGCCAATCGTGCCCGTGGCTTTGGACGGGACTTATCGCATCTGGCCTCGAGCTTCGTGGCGGTTGCGTCTGGCAAAGGTAAAGATAAGCTTTGGCGAACCGATTGACGTTGCGAAGATAGCTTCAGCTGAGACGGACGCGGAAATACGGTATGAAAAAGTGACTTTCGTGCTGAAGCAACGAATTCAGCAACTGCTCGATGAAATGCGGGCAGGAGGTTGAGAAGTCTGCCGGTTTTCACGCTCTATGAGTGAGAGTCATGCACGTAATGCTCGGGACCCCGCCGGGGTGTTGGAGTCTGATGCACGACATCCAAACAAGTAACCGCTTTCTTGTCTTTCCCGAACTTGGCATAAAAGAACTTCTTTGTCACTTCAGACGCTCCAGCATAGAGCAGCGTTATGAATCCCAGTAGCAGCAGGAAAGAGACCGGCAAGGGGGTGAGCCCCAACGCCGCGCTTAGCGGACTATAGGGCAGGGCCAAAGTAACTATGAGCACAAATATCATCGCGATCAACAGTGATCGACTCGGCAGGCTTCGGTAGAACGGTTTCCATGTCCGCATGACGACTATTATCAATACTTCGGTCATTACCGATTCAACGAACCAGCCAGTCCTGAATTCCTCCCGCGTGGCCTTGAGCACGAAGAGCAAAGCACCGAAGGTCAAAAAATCAAAGATCGAGCTGACAATTCCGAATGTGATCATGAAATTGCGGATGAATGTGATGTCCCAACGTCTCGGTGTCTCCACGAGTTCTTGATCTACCGCGTCGGTTGAGATTGCCATTGCCGGAAAGTCAGTAAGGAAATTATTCAGCAGGATCTGCTTGGGAAGGAGCGGCAGAAAAGGCAGAAAGAGTGCCGCGCCGCCCATGCTGACCATGTTGCCAAAGTTGGCACTAGTGGTCATGTAAATGTATTTGAGCGTATTGGCGAATGTTTTTCTGCCTTCGCGCACTCCAGCAGATAACACGCGGAGATCTTTTTCAAGCAACACTATGGTCGCCGCCTCCTTCGCCACATCAACCGCGCTGTTTACCGATATCCCAACATCGGCTGAGTGGAGGGCCGAAGCGTCGTTGATTCCGTCGCCGAGGAACCCGACCGTATTGCCGGATTTTCTAAGCGCAACGATGATGCGCTCTTTCTGACTGGGCTCAATTTCAGCAAAGACGTCAACCACATTTGCCCGCGAGCGCAGAGCCTCGTTGCTCAAAAGCCCTAACTCCGTCCCAGTCAGCACTGTTGGTTCGTAGCCTAAAACATTTCGAGTCACACTTGTTGCCACGTGTGTGTTATCGCCGGTAATCACCTTCAGGGTAATGCCGAGCTGTCGCAAGTCATCTAAGGCCTGAACAATTCCCACTTTTGGCGGATCGAAGAAAACGAGCAGTGCCAGAAATGTCATCCCTGTCTCAGCGGTCTTGTCGATACGAGAAATATTATCCAAAGACTTGTACGCAAGACCGAGAGTGCGGAAACCATCGCGGCCCAGGGAGATGAATTGTCGCTCTATTCGTTCGCGCAACTCTTTGATGTCGCGACACCCGCCCGGCAATTCAACGTATGAACAAAGGTCCAGGACATTGTTGACTGCGCCTTTGGTAATCATCAGGCGCTGTCCGTCTTTCGCGATCGAAATACTGAGACGCTTGCGCGTAAAGTCGTAAGGAACCTCGTCGACCTTCGCGTAACCGGTGAGAT
>JBOGOP010000395.1:0-3771 GCA_050747225.1 Pyrinomonadaceae bacterium | reverse complement strand
GACCTGATACCTCCCCAGTGGCACGTCGGTGACAACATAGTTGCCCGCCTGGTCCGTCGTATCACTTCGTCCCTGAATCGTGATTCTCGCTCCTGAGATCGGCCTTCCAGTCTTTTCGTCCGTCACCCGGCCCTTCAGTTGGCCGGTTTCATTCGGATGTCGCGAGCCTCCGCTGCCAGCAGGTCTCAGATCAAAGTTCACCTTGGTGGAACCGGCTCTGACATCTACCGTTTTAGCTTCACCCCAATAGCCGCCCCTGGCGATATTGACCTGCTGTCTGCCTAAAGGGACATTGCCGATGGAATAGTTTCCTGCGCGATCCGTTGTGGCCGTGGTGGCGCTTCTGCCTGTAACTGAAATAATCGCCCCTGAGATCGGCGCGTGGGTGTTCGTGTCTGTCACGCGACCAGTCAGTGCACCGTTTCCTAAGCGGCCTACTTCGCGTCCTGCGCCAGTGTCTCGTTTCAGATCGAACTTCAGATCGAAATTTTCTCGCCTGGAATCGTGAGCCTGCACAGTAACCGGGCGCGAGCTTTCTTGATATTCCTTCGCCCTCACCCTCAGCTCGTAACGACCCGGAAGCGCTTTTAAGACATACTCCCCTCTAGCGTTGGTTCTTTGTGGACTGACGGGTGATGTCTTTCCAGTACCCTTCAGCTCTATCCATGCGTTTGGAATTGGAGTGCCATTGTTTGCGCGAACCTGACCCCGAACCTCACCTACAGTGCGCGTTAATGCCTCTTCCACTCCGGGCCTGAAAGGAGAAGTCGCATCTTTCTTCAGTCGAAAGTCGAGCGGCGGGGCGCTACGGCCGCGGAAAGAAACGCTCTGGCTGGCGGCAGCGAGACCGATTTTATCAACCAGCACTTGATATGATCCCGGCTTGAGGTCACGAAGTTCAAAAGCGCCGTCCGCGCGAGTGTGAACAGAGACGGCGCCTCCAGAGCCGGTGGTTGACACCGCGGAAATCTTCGCACCAGGGACGGGACGGTTCTGGTTATCCGTGACCGTGCCGCGCAAGACACTGCCCGCGCCGGGAGTAATCAGCCTGTCACGCACTCTCGGAATGTTACTAACGAGATCAAGGTGAATTCTCGATTCAGTAGTCTCGTTGGATTTGACCCTGACTTGTTCAGATCTCGCGGCCGATTCACTCGAGCGAACGGTCAATTGTTGAAGGCCTGCAGGAACCCTGGTGAAAGAGAACCTGCCCTGGGAATCAGTTCGCGCCATCGCGAGACCCCGAACATCTACCAGGGCGCGCGGCACTGGCTGTCCTTTCGCGTCCTGAATCACACCTCTTATTGTCCCGGTATTACGACCCTCTCTATTGACCACGACGCTGGACGGAAGGACTCTTGTGCCCTGCGCTGCAGCGCTGCGAGCTGACCTGCTCAATTGAATATCGGCAACCGTGGGCCGCCCCCGTACAATGTGAATTGCTACTTCGGCAACTATTGCGCCGCCTTTTCTGACGATCAGCTTTGTGCTTCTCGCCGGGACGCGGATGGTGAAGAATCCACTATTATCGGTGCGCGCGCTCGCCCCTGAGTCAGGCTCGACTATTTCCGCGCCCGCGACAGGTCTGCGTCTTCCCGTTGCGACTGCAGTGAAGGAAGGGCCGGAGGGCAGCCAGGAATTCAAGTGCGAATCCGCAATATTAGGCCCTCTCGCGTTCTCACCCGCCTGCACCATGGCCAGCGAGAGGTCATGCTTTTCAACAATGAAGCTAGCTTGCGCCGCGTCTTCATCCTCAGTCACAAGTCCGCTCATCGGCTGTAACGGTTCCTCAGATGGCGTATCCCATGCACCCTGGTCCACGTCAGACGGATATGGAGCGTCAGCGTTTTGCGTAATACCGCGATAACGTGCGCGCAGATCAAAAATCTTTTCCAGCACACTGAAGCCGAACTCAACATATTTAACTACCCGATCAAACTTGCTTTCTCCGGCACCCGAAACAACCTCAGATGGACCAAGGTCTTCGGGTTGATCCTGAGGCAGTGATTGATCGACCGCTTCTTGCAACTCTTGCCTTTGCGAGTCGATCTCCTGATCGGTTTGATCCGTTTCCGTAACCTTTCCTTGTTCCAGGAGTTTCGCTTTAGCTTCGAGCGCCGATGTGAGACCTTTAAGCGCCTCGATGAGCGCGTTGATCTTTTCTCCATCTTTGGCAGCGTTCAGCCCGTTGAGACACTCTTGCGCTTGCGCTATCAATTGCTGCAACTCCTCATCAGCCTGTGCCTCTTGAGCTTCCCCAGTCGCACCTGGATCATCCTCGCCGCCTTCTATCGGAGCATCGGGAGAATCTTGAGGCGGCTTGTACTGCCCTGTGTCGTCCGGCAAAGGTGTCTGATCAGGCGCCACTTCGCCTGATCCGACCTCCTGGTAAATTAATGCAGCTAACTGGTCGATTGCTTTCGAAAGAGCCTGGCCAACCGAGGTGTAATGAAACTCCCTGCTTCCGAAGTCTGCCGATCCCAGCTGAATCGCAGTATCGGAATCAGTGCCTTTCTGCACGCCAACCCCCTCAGCTTCCACGCGCTTTACGGCGGCAGCTTTGACTGAAAAAATGTCCGCATAAACCTGAGCCTTGGACGTCGTTATCTTTCCGGCTATGTCAGAGCTCACTGCCACCAAACCCGGATGAACAACAAACTGAACTCCAAGTTTCTTACCAAATTCGGAGAGTCTTTCCTGGCTCCACTCCATCCCTGCCTTCGTGCGGACGCTTTTTGGCGATATGTTTTGGCCGGGAACAACATACAATTTCTTCGTCAGATGTTCGCCAAGACTCTGACAAAACTCAGCGCTCGCACCAGTTCCGCTTTCGTCTTGAAAGCTGAGAATTGCTACAGAGATTTGCACAGATTGAGTGGGCCCTTGCTTAACTTCACTTGGTATGGGTTTAGCCAAGCAGATACTGCCGAGGTTGAGAGTGTGTCCAAGCAACAGTGACAAAGACAGGGCGGCACAACGACGCGCGTTGAGTCTATGAATCCAGTTCATGCTTTCTCCTCCTAAGGCCTTAGCAAGATTCCAATCAATTCTTATTCGTCTGCCAAATTGTTCGGGGTAATCCTAACGATGGGTAGGCCCAGTTACTTCCAAGTCGATTGTGTTGCTGCCCATCACGAACAAAGGTCTCACTCGGCCACTAGCCAAAGCACCCATAGGGTCGGCTAGCAGGTCGCGGAGAGACCTGTCCCGGACGAAACGATATAAGGCTGCGACCTTATAGGTCCCTGACCCCAAGCCATAAGGGACGCGCACGATAGTCAGAGCCTGCCTTCTCACGTGGACTGTCATCAATTTCACAACGAAGTACGGAGAGCGAAGCGGCCCTCCTGACACCCGTGGTTCCGCGCGCAGAATCGCAATGACCATATTCTGATCCTGCAAGGTTATGCCGCCTATGCTTATTAGGGCGTAGGGATATATGGCCGTGCGGCCGTCGGGGATCAACTGAATGCGCTTCATCGAGTACCGGCAGGTTGGCGGCGGCGGCGGCGGCGGCGGCGATGACCCTGCATTCCCCGGTAAAGAGACTGCCAGATCCGCTGCCGGCTCTGCGGCAGCGGATCGAGAACACGGGTTACTCATAACTTGATTGGGATCAGCTACTACAGCCGGTGGGGCCGGCTGCCGCACGGTCAAAATCACCGCGTTGCTCTGACACTTGAGTTGGTGGGATCTTGTGTCGTGGTTAACGATGTAGATGGTGTATTCGCCGGGCGTCATGTTCCTTGGGACGTGCGCTCGGATCTCGTC
>JBOGOP010000394.1:0-3777 GCA_050747225.1 Pyrinomonadaceae bacterium | reverse complement strand
GCCTGGGGTGGAGCGAAAGCGTAACCCCAGGTTGACCGTCGATAAGAAAATCGCAGCGCGCGAAGCGTGCGACAGGTTTATGAGTTGCTGATGACATATCACTGTCGCCCGCTTCGCGGGCTGGGAACCTCTTTTCCGATCTCAACCTGGGGTTCCGCTGCGCTCCACCCCAGGCTTTACGCTGCCGCCGCGGGCTCCGATGCATTAACTGCAGTGTTCCCGACTTTTTGTGCAAAGCCCCTGAACCAGGCGTTTCTCAGCCGGGCCAAACTCCGGGCTGACGCTACGCGTCGAAACCCAGAGCATTAGCCCCAAACTGACGCACTGCCAACACTTGCCACGGTTACGCACTGCTGTAAAACACTGTTGGCAATCTCAAGAAAAGCACCTCAAGAATTACTCAAGCCCTCCATAAGAAGCTTAGGCTCGCGAATTCTTAAAAAGCGGGCAACAGCGATTAGGCGCCGCAATGTTCCGCTTCCCTGCGCCGACACTTGGAGGAGTCAAATGAATTCCGGCAGTCCAAACCGAACTCTGACAGCAAGAACTATCAAACTCCGTTTTTATGAATCGAGAATCAACAAGGATCGCCGAAATAAGAAGCTGAGCGGCTTTCAAGTAAGCGCGCTGGGGATCGCGGGCGTATTGTTGTTCGGGCTGGGCGCGATTATGCTTCCGCTCATTACGACTCAAGCAGCAAGTCCGGCGGCCGGCACCATAAGTCCAGCCGGCCCATCGGTGACCTGGAACGGCTTTGGCGCAACGCAAGCCGATCCACAAGCAACTGAAGCCGGATGTCAGGAGGGTTCAACCTGCGACACCTTTAAGCTAACGGTCTCAGGAACACCGTCTGATTGGACAGGCAAACTTCTCCACATTCAGATCGATTGGACCGCACCTGCTCTCGACTACGCCCTCTCGGTACACAAGGGCACCAACGCCGATCCTGGCGTCGGCTACTCCGACAACGACATTACGCAGCCCCGCAACTGGGAAGCACTTGATATCGATCCGAGCCAAACGGGTGTGGGCGATTACTCGGTGCACATAATCTATTTCAACACCGCTGAAGCCGACCCATATCACGGGACCGCAAGCGTCGTGACGGCACCGCCGCCCGCTCCAACTCCGACGCCGGCTCCCATCTCGCCTGAACCGGCACCCAGATACACCGTTTACATCCCGCCTCCTCTCATGGGCACGGATGCGGGCGAGCCGTCAATCGGCGTCAACTGGAAAACTGGAAAAGTATTTTTTGTTTCCTACACACATACGCTGCGCATCGGGTTTGACGATACCGTATCGCCGGCGCCCGGCGCCTGGGAAGAAAAGAGCGTTCCGACACACGTCACGAGTCTTGATCCGATACTGTTTACGGACAGCCAAACAGGTCGCACCTTCTCGTCGCAGCTTGCTGGCGCAACCAGCCTGATGGCCTTCACTGACAACGACGGCGAGTCCTGGACTCCAAGCCAGGGCGCCGGCATTGCGGCTTCTGTCGACCACCAGACGGTTGGCGGCGGTCCATTTCATGCTCCGTTGACAGCGGGAGTGACCTATCAGAACGCGGTTTACTATTGCTCGCAGGACGTCGGCGTTGATGCCTCATGCGCGGTCAGCCTTGATGGTGGGCTCACCTTCGGTCCAGCAATGCGCATCTATTCGACTCTCGACTGCGGCGGCCTTCATGGTCACATCAAGGTCGCTCCCGACGGCACCGCTTACCTTCCGGTCGCAACCTGTGGCGAACAGGCGGTAGTCGTATCAGAAGATAACGGCTTAACCTGGGAGATCCGGCGCATCCCGGATAGCGGTGAGAACTCTTCCGACCCGTCGGTCGGTATTGCCACGGACGGCACAGTCTATTTCGCGTTTGCCGACAGTAAGAACCGCGCGCGTGTTGCCGTGTCTCACGACAAAGGGCATTCGTGGACGAATGACTTCGACATCGGCGCACCCGCGGGCGTAAAGAACAGTGCTTTCCCGTCAGCAGTCGCCGGCGATCCCGATCGCGCTTCGGTTTTCTTCCTTGGCTCCTCGACAAGCGGCTTAGGCGCTCTGAGTGGAACCGCGAGTGACTTCAACGGCACCTGGTACGGTTACATCTCGACAACCTACGACGGTGGCAAGACGTGGGTAACCGTCAATGCTACCCCCAGTGATCCGGTGCAACGCGGACCTATTTGTGACAAGGGCACGCTCGGATGCTCAGGCAACACTCGCAACCTGCTCGACTTCAACGACCTGGCGGTGGACAAACAGGGACGTCCGCTGGCAGCCTTCGCCGACGGATGCATCACTGACGCCTGCATTCAGGGACGCGACGCGAATGGCGACAACCGCATCGATGGAAACGACAACGACGGCACCCAGCTCGCCACAATCATCCGGCTGGCAGGTGGCAAGGGTTTATTCCGCGCCTTCGATGTCCAATTGATTTCGATCACTCCTGCGCCGCCGCAGGTCATTGCCAATCTCGATGATCAGGCCGCAACTGCATATGTCTCATGGTCAACTCCCGACGATGGCGGCTCTGCCATCACGGGTTACCGAGTCTATCGAGGCACTATCGGCGGTCCCGAGTCTGTCGCTACGACGGTCGGTCCTGACATTCACTCCTATATGGACGAACACGGCGGCACAAACGTGTATTACCGTGTCAGCGGCATCAATGCTAACGGCGAGGGCGAAAAGTCTCCGCGTGTAGTAGCAACAGTCGCCGAGTCTCCCTGCAAGGGAGCGGGACTGACAGTTTTGACGGATGCTGCCGGCGATTCGCTCGATCAGCAGGGACAGCACGACGTCCGCTCGTTGCAAATCGCCGAACCCTATTTCACAGACGGTTCAAAGAAGCTCGTCTTCACGCTGAAGATGGCCGACCTGACGGGAACGCTGACACCCAGTACACAGTGGCGCATCTACTTAACCGGGCAAGACGGCAAGGGCTACTTTGCTGACATGAGAACTGACAACCTTGGGGCCGTGAGTTTCAAGTACGGCACCTACATTCACAACGCCGACAACACGCAGGGTACATCGACGACCGTGGGCAACGCCGACGTCGGCAGTAAGTATGACGCGACCGGGGCGATCACACTGGTTATCTCCAACGACAAGTTTGGCGGCGCGAAAGCCGGGGACACGCTCACGCGAATCTTTGTGCGGATCCCGGTTGTCGCTGTGGTTCCTGACAATGCCAACTACTCCAGCCCGAGCGCGGCCTTTAAGTACACGCTCGTTGGTAATGCTTCATGTCAGGCACGACCTGCGGCGCCAACTCAGTTGATGGCGACGAGCGCTAAAAAGAATGAAGCGACGCTCTACTGGCAGGACAAGTCTGACAATGAGCTTAGCTTCCTCGTCGAACGCTCAAACTCGCTGACCAGTGGCTTCGCTCAGATAGCATCGGTCGCAGCCAACGAAGTCAGCTTTGTTGACAGCGGTGTGATAAAGAAGAAGACCTATTACTACCGCGTGCGGGCGTCGAACACTGGTGGGAAATCAACCTACTCGAACGTCGCCAGTGTGGTCATAAAGTAGCGAAGTCCGGTCGTGGGGCCGGCAACAAACCGTGGCGTGGCAACGAAGGTGTCGCCGCGCCACGGTGGCGCAACCCCGCTTCTTAGAAACTTGTCCAAAAAGTCCTTATTTTTGCGGACAAGTTTCATCTCGTTATCTGCGTGTCGCAGACGAGCAAAGCTACTCGATTCTGTAATTCGCCGCGTCTGTTTGAGACATCGGGAGGGTTAGAGTAAATGCTTCCACGTTCAGTCATCC
>JBOGOP010000393.1:0-3779 GCA_050747225.1 Pyrinomonadaceae bacterium | reverse complement strand
GCGAGTCGCACGCGCAACGCGCCGTCGTGTTCCCCGACAATCTCGCTACGCGAGGCGCGCGGAACCACCCGGACTTTGAAGATCAGTTTTCCGTCTTTTTCCGAATAGTCAATCATCCGATAGTTCAGAGTTCAAATTTTAGTTCTTAACGAATAACGGATTATGCACATAACACAAATACGGAAGCGGAAGCGGTAGCGGTATGCGTTCCTGTCAATCTCTGAACGCGGCAAAGGCAAGAAAGGCAAAGGCTGAGTGAACAACCTCTACCGCTTCCGGTTCCGTATTTGTGTTATGTGCCTCACGCGTTCAGCCACTGATCAGTGTTCGCGAAACTATTGTCTGCAGTACCTGAACAATAAGTAAGGCAACGAGCGGTGAAACGTCGAAGCCGGCAATCAGCGGGATCGCGCGACGCAAAGGGCCGAGCAGCGGTTCCGTCGCACTTATCAAAAGACGCATCCACCGGTGTGAATAGCGCACGTTCACCCAGGAAAAAATCACTCGCAGGAAGATCAGCAGGACATAAAAACTAAGGAGCCCGCTAAGCAGGTAACCGATGAAGGGCTTCAGCGCGTGACTCAACACGCTGCGTAAAATTCCGTCAGCCGTCCAGGTTGCAGCGGAAACAATCTGAATAGCAAACCACCCCAAAAGAATAGTCGCAAGTATGGCAACGAGTGGTGCATATTTGTGATCAATACCAACCCGAACAAGGGCGCGGCGCACCGGGCCTATAAGCGGATCCGTCAGCCGGCGAATCGTCTGCGAAGTCCAACCAAAGGGGTTCGGGTTCGCCAGGTTTGCGATTAAGCGCAGCAGCATTAACGCGACGATCGCGACGATGAGGACCGTCACAGCGGAATTAATTAACCAGAAAACACGGTCCAGAATAAGCATAGTTCTACTCTTTGGAGTGCGGTGACCTGTCACCGCTTTGGCCTTCGGCGGCTTGGCGCCGAATTCGTTGGGTAGACTTAGGCGAATCGGGATCGCGACAGGTCGCGACGACCAAAGCGGTGAAGCGGGGTCCCCGGCCGGGCAGCCCGGCTGGGGTGCTTGACAGGTCACCGCCCCCCAAGTCTAACTGCGCTCGCCAAATATCGCGGTGCCCACGCGCACCATTGTCGCGCCTTCTTCAATCGCTATTTCAAAGTCGTGGCTCATGCCTATCGAAAGCTCGCCCGTGCGCTCGCCGAAATGTCCCTGTCTTTGTAGCTCGTCGCGCAACTCGCGGAGCGTTTTGAAGTAGGGGCGCGCGCAGTCAGGATTTTCAAAGTAAGGTGGCAAGGTCATCAGACCAATCAGCTGCAGTCGTTGACAACCCTTCAGCGCTATCAACAATTCTGGCAACCCGCGTGGATCGATGCCGGTTTTAGTTTGCTCACCGCCGAGATCTATTTGCACGAGCACTGGAAGCTCTGTTCTTCCCTCCACTACGCACAGGCGATCGAGGCGTTCAGCCAAATCAACTGAATCCAGTGAATGAATGTAATCAAAGAGCTTAACCGCCCGGCCAGCCTTGTTTGTTTGCAGGTGACCCACGAGATGCCAGCGTGCCGCGCTCCGTCCGAGTTCTACTATTTTTCCCTCGGCTTCCTGAACTCGATTCTCGCCAAAGTCTGTGATGCCTGCCTTCAGCCCGTCTCGCAACAACTCTGCTGGATGAGTCTTGCTGATGGCAATAAGAGTGATCTGCTCAGGTGATCGGTTCGAGCGGCGCGCCGCTGCCTCGAGGCGTTTGCGAACGTCCGCAAATCGTTCGCCCAAAGTCTCAAATACGAATGATTTCTCGGTCATGGTCTGCCGCACTTAGAAACAATGCAATCGAAACGAAACAATTGCGTGGCCCAGCTTATGGTAACTTTCGCTCGTTACATTACCAGATCGAATTTCCTGCTGCACTGAGGGTTGCTCAGTCAAATGAGGGATTTAAGGTGGCTTTGGGGCTAGCGCCTCTAACGCGCCGCGCTCTTGTGTCCAATCAAAGGACTGACTAGCGACCAAATGCACAGGCTGGCACGCTGATTGTTTCAAGCGAGTGCGAATTACGGGAATTAACTGACCTGAACCCGAAAACCGGCAAGGTTTTTGGGCTGTGCGCAACAACCTGAGGAGGAGTTTTATGAGACATTCCAAGAACCTGGCAGTCCTCGTTTCAATGATCATTCTTACTTTATTGCTGGCAGTTGTTCCGCCAACAGCATTGGGCCAGGGCCGCGGACGAGGCCACGGACGCGGAGGAATTTTTGGCAAACCGAATAATAAGTGCGGCAAGTTCGTAAACTGCCACGACGCCAGGGATGGGCGTTGGGACGGCCGCGGACCTCGCGGCACGCGCGTAGGAAACATTCTATGGCGAAACCGCATTCGCAGTCGTCGTCATCGTAACTTCGATGATGATCGGTTCATCATTCGTAATCGAAGAGTGCAGCGCGATAATTGGCGTAATGATTATTGGCGCAATCGCAGGCGGTGAGTCTTAGTTCGCGTCAACCGATTCACTGGGACCGCGGGCGTCTCGCCCGCCCGCGTACGACAAACGCAAGCATCGGATAATTGACGGGCGAGACGCCCCGATCCCGGCGAAGAAGTTTATCGCTTGAGGCTGAACTGAATCATTTCTAAACTGATGCTTTCTTGACACTGCACAAACCCGTTCGCATAATGAATTCCCGCATGCGGATGTGGCGGAACTGGCAGACGCGCAGGTCTCAGAAGCCTGTGATGGTGACATCGTGGAGGTTCAAGTCCTCTCATCCGCACCAAATCTTCGTTTAATTAAGAAGCGAGTCGGAAATTTCAGATCCCAGATCTGAGATTTCAGGGCTCGCTTTTCTTTGCCTATCTTGGACCGCTATTTTTGGAACCATGGCTTTGCAGCCGCGTATAACTAGAGTCGCAGCGCATTCGCATTAGGAAACAAGGCGCCGTCATCGTCTCCCAACCGCGACTCGACCCAAAGCAGCTATCAAAGGAGAGTTCTAAATGAGTGCTGAACGAGTTGGCGCGATCAACCGGGGCGACGATTCGACTGGGGAACATCGGGCGCAGGATTCATTTGTACCCACACCGCTTCTCCAACTAAAAATCACTCAGCGACCGGTTCGCAACCGAATTCAACGCTTGCTTGACCTGGCGGATTCACTGTTTAGAGAAACGGAATCGCTCGCCCGCGAGGCTTTTAACGAGGAATCCAGTCGGCTGCAAACATTGAATCTTTCCGAAGGTATTGATTTCTATAACGAAGTCCAGCGGTTTGAAACGGGTCTAATCAGGCTTGCCCTTGACCAAACGCATGGGCATCAAGCGCAGGCGGCAAGGCTGCTGCACATCAAACCCACAACGCTCAACTCAAAGATCAAGCTCTACGAGATTGAGTATTGAGGTAGGACAGGCATTCCTGCCTGTCGCCGGTTCGAGTTCGCGGCCGACTTGCAACGTAATAAAGTCAGATTTTCCATTTGTCATTTGACGTCATTTGACGTTTCTCATTTGTCATTGCGGAAGGCAGACACAAATTCCGACAGCGTGTGCCAACGGGTAACGGTCCCCGTCATTCGTCCTTCCTTAAATAACAAATGAGAAATGTCAAATGACAAATGGAAAGTCTTCTCCTGCCTGTCATTGTTTACCCAGCTTTAGGACACAACGGACAGACAGGAATGTCTGTCCTACCTGCTAGTTGACTGCCTCGGAAGAATCGTCTGCCGGCGGCTCACGCCCATCGGAGACGGTGAGTTGTTGTTCGTCGAAGAGATTTGAGTCGACCAGTGTTT
>JBOGOP010000392.1:0-3788 GCA_050747225.1 Pyrinomonadaceae bacterium | reverse complement strand
GGATGCAGCCACATTGAAAACAGCACGTTCACCAACGGTGCGCCTCCAAACACCAGGGGCATGACGTAGGTCGGGAGTCCACCGGTTCTAAATGCGAAGATGATACAGACGGCGCCGATTGCGCCCAGCGCCCCTCCGAGCGTGGCCGCGACAGACCCCTTCATCGTGAAGCCATGCAACTCACCCTGAAACCCAAGGTTCGACACCGGAACTAAAACACCGATTAGAAAATAGGCGATGCCGACGCATAGCAGGGCGCGCATCGGGCTGCCTAATTCTGTTTGTCCGCGATGAAGCACCGGTCCATACAATCCCCACGAAAGCGCGGCGCCAAGGGCAAAAAGGATCCAAAGCATCAGGGAGACCTCCAAACTTGATAGCGAATTAGTCGAGCACGGCACGCAACTACTGGAAAACGTTGACGACGGATTTTAGAAAAAACCGGTCTATACTCAACTACGGTGAAACCAAAATCGTTTTTTTGCCGTTCTAATGACTAACCGCATTCTAACAGTTAACTTTTCGACTTTGATAGATAAAATACGGATGGGGTTGTTCGAGTACAATCGTTTTCCACAAGCATTCTCAAAAGGATTTCGTCATAATGTTGCAGGTCGTCTGAACGCGTACGGAATTTCGTCTTCAATCCAAATAAGTGTAATGAGGGAACTATGATCTCGCCCAATCGAAAACTCTTCACGCTGCTCCTGCTGGTATTGTTGGCCGTCTCAGTAGCCGCACAAACTTATCGCGGCTCGATCCGGGGAACGATAACTGACCCTAACAGGGCGGTCGTCGCGGGGGCCGCCCTCAGCCTGACTAACAAAGAGACTGGTGAACAGCGGTCTAGCATCAGCGACGCGGCCGGGGAATACGCCATCTCGTCACTACCGGCGGGTTCTTACAAGCTTGAAGTTACTGCTCAGGGGTTTGGTAAATTTACGCAGGACATCGTCCTAAGCGTAAATCAGGAAACGAGAGTAAGCCCTTCGCTGGAAGTTGCACGAGTTTCCGGTGACTACATCCTGGATATTTCAGCTCCGGCCGATTTGAAAAAAGACTCAGCATCGATCGGCACGGTCATCGCAAACCAACAGGTTGTTGGGCTGCCATTAGATGGGCGAAATTTCTACGAGTTAACGCTGCTCGTTCCGGGTGCAGCGCCGGCAGCGCCGGGCTCAGCTGGTTCCGTCCGCGGGGATTTCTCTTTCAGCGTCAACGGTGCACGCGAAGACGCCAACAACTTTTTGCTTGACGGTACCTACAACGTCGATCCGAAGTTGAACACTTTCGGCGTGCGTCCATCGGTCGATGCGATTCATGAGTTTGAAATGCTGACGAGCAGCTACGACGCAGCGTTCGGACGCGCGCCGGGAGCGCAGGTCAATGTCGTACTCAAGTCGGGCGGCAACCGCGTTCACGGTTCGTTGTTTGAGTTCTACCGCAACGGCGCGCTCGATGCGCGAAATTTCTTTGCCCCGGCGAACGAGCCCAAACCCAAATACCTGCGTAACCAGTTTGGCGGTTCCTTTGGCGGTCCGATCAAACATGACCGCACGTTCTTCTTTGGAGACTACGAAGGCACGCGAGCTCGCGAAGGCATCACGCGGATCAGCAACGTGCCGACTGCATTGGAGCGGGCGGGCAACTTTTCACAAAGCCTCTTCGGCGCTCCTATAGATCCATTTACCGGCATGCCCTTTTCCGGCGGGGTTATTCCGGACATTCGCATCAACGCCGTGGGGCGCGCCATCGCGGCCCTTTACCCGCTGCCTAATCGCAACGTGCCGCTGCAGAATTTTGTCTCATCGCCGACGCAGCGTGATCGCAACGACAGCTTTGACGCGCGACTGGATCACCGATTGAATAAACGCGCTGACCTGACCCTCCGTTACAGCTTTGGCGATCGCAATCTTTTCGAACCCTTTACCGGTCCCAACCTTGCGCTGGTACCAGGCTTCGGTGACACGGTAAGGCGACGCGGCCAAAACGTCATGGGAGCTTTCACCTACGTATTCAGTCCGAATTTCGTGAATGAGACGCGGGTGGCCTTGAGTCGTGTGGCGGCTTCGGTAACGCAGGAAGCAAGCAGGCGCAACCCTGATGTTGGACTGCCGGTGATTTCTCCCAACCCACGCGACGCGGGGTTGAGCTTCATAACTGTTACGGGTCTTTCGCCGGTTGGCGATGAGGGTAACAATCCCCAGAACAGCGTTACCAACGTCTATCAGGTTCTCGATTCCGCGAGCTACGTGCACGGAAGTCATTTAATGAAATTCGGCGCGGATATTCGGTTCGCGCAGCAGAATGCCTTCCGCGATGTTGAGTCGCGCGGACGCATGCAGTTTTCACCTTTCGCCCAAATATCGGGCAACGCCCTGGCAGATTTGCTGCTTGGTTTTCCCCTGCTCACCAGCATTGCTCGCGTCGATAACGCTCAACACCTGCGCACGCAGAGCTACAACTTCTTTTTCAACGACAGCTTCCGCGTCAGGCCACGTCTGACGCTTAACGCCGGCCTGCGTTATGAATACAACTCGCCTCCGGTTGATGCCGAAGATCGCGCGAACGTCTTCGACGTAGCTTCACGCGATCTGGTTCAGGTTGGCACAAACGGTGTCCCGCGTGGCGGATTCAACCCGGACAGGAATAATTTTGCTCCACGCGTTGGCCTGGCGTGGACACTGGGCTCGGATGAGCGGACAGTCCTGCACGCCGGCTACGGGATCTATTACGATCAGTCGCCGCTGGCCCCGGGCGAGGCGCTCTATTTCAACTCACCTTACTTCGACAACAACATTTTCTTCTCGCTTCCGGGTTTGCCCTTAACTCTGGACAATCCCTTTCCTCAGTTTTTCCCATTTCCTTTGCCCGATTCAGCGCTCGCCATTCAGCGGGATCTGCGCACTGCCTACATGCAGCATTGGAATCTCAACGTCCAACAACAGCTTGGCGATACTGGGGTTGTGGAAATCGCCTATGTTGGTTCAAAGGGAACAAAGCTGCTGACGGCGCGTGACATAAACCAACCGCCGCCCAGTGCCCTGCCTCCGGGGTTGCCCTTCGTACCACGACCCGATTTCCGATTTGACGACATCGATCTGCTTGAGTCGCGGGCGAATTCGAATTACCACAGTTTGCAGGCGCGTTATCAGCAGCGACTCGCGCGCGGTTTCGCCTCGCTCGTTTCGTACACCTGGTCGAAGTCGATTGACGATGCCTCAAACTTCTTCAGCAGTGCGGGCGATCCAAACTTTCCGCAGAACAGCTTCGACTTGAGGGCTGAACGCGGGCGTTCGAACTTCGATGTTCGCCACCGCTTGTCCGTCAGCTATTCCTACGATCTGCCTTTTGGCAAAGGGCGTAAGTATTTCGCAAACTCAGGATGGTTACTGAGCGGCTGGCAGAGCTTTGGTATTCTTACGTTTCAGTCAGGAAGGCCGTTCACGGTGGCCCTCTTGTCTGATATCGACAACAGTGGCACCGGCAGGTCGATTCTGGGATTCGGAGCAAACGACCGTCCCAACGTGGCAGGAAATCCGCAGTTGGCTAATCGCTCACCGGAACGTTGGTTCAACGCGAGCGCTTTCGCTTTTGCCCCTCCCGGCAGTTTTGGGAATGCGGGAAGAAATATTCTGGATGGCCCGGGGTATCAGAACGTAAATGTGTCGCTGGTGAAGAACACCGGCCTGCGGGAAGATATCAACTTACAGCTGCGCGCTGAGTTTTTCAATCTCTTCAATCATCCGAACTTCAACTTGCCGGATAATTTCCTGGGATCACCGACG
>JBOGOP010000391.1:0-3794 GCA_050747225.1 Pyrinomonadaceae bacterium | reverse complement strand
GCCATATAGACAGTGTTCCAGGCCACGACAGCATTGGTCACAAGATTCAAGCAGTGCGCCTGATTGATTTGCTCTTCACGTTGTCTCTTTCTGATTTGTCCTTCGTTGGCGAAGAAAATGAAGCGACGAAGGGCATGTAAAGCTTCGCCCTTATTGATTTGTCTGCCTACGCGCCGCTGGTGCTCTTCACTTTGTAGATAACGCAGGATAAAGATTGTCTTGTTGAGTTTGCCATATTCCTGTAATGCGTGAGCCAGCGTGTTCCGACGCGGAGATGATTGCAGTTTTCCGATCAGCAATGATGCCGTCACCCAACCGAGCTTTAATGAGCCTGCGACTCTCAGCAGGTCATCCCAATGCCTGACAATAACCTCACGGTTGATTTTGCCCTTGAGAAGCGACTGGATGTGATCGTATTTGATTGTCCGGTCCATGCGATAAAGCTGTTGATCTCCCAAGTCTCTGAGGCGAGGCGAAAACTGCAAACCGAGCAGGTCGAAAAGAGCGAATACAATTTCGGTAAAACCGGCCGTGTCAGTTGTGTGTTCTTGGATTTCCAGTTCGGTTTCGTTGTCGAGGATTTCGTCGAGGACATAGGTGGCGTCACGAACGGTAGAAGGGGTGGGCTTTGTTCCGTATTGCGAGTGCTGGTCAGATGTCCAAGTATAGAAGGTCAGCCCCTGCCCATAACCGAAGTAACGTGGTAGCGATACGGCTTGTGCACTTTTGACCGAAACGGGGAAACGCTGTCCGTCCGACGATGAGAGAGTTCCGCCGCCCCACTTCTTTGCCAAAGGCTGATGATACTGAAAGTTGACGATACGGTTATTGGCTTCGCGCAGCGTCTCTTCACGAAGATGCCAGGTCGTGCACCAAGCAAGTTTTCGGTAAGAGAGGTCGGAGACTTCCGCCATCGTCAGGGGGCCCAAATTGCAAGCCTGTGCGAGTATTGAAGCGTAGAGATAAGTCCGCAAGTCTTTCGTTCTTGGCTGATTCCCGCTGGCATGTTCAAGGGCATCCGTGAAGTTGATCCAACTGTCGACTTCGATCAGCAGATCGGTCAGCTCAATTCGCGGCAACCGCGCCAACACCAGGCCCTCAAGCTCTGTCACCGAGTCGGGGATTTCTTCAGCTTTAAGGCGCGGCACGATAAGCTCGCCGGACTCGATCCGCAGGTTGCCCGGTGCGGGTACGGCTTTACCCATTGCTTCGTCCATCTGTCTGAGCAAAGTTTCAAGCTCCGCCTGTCGTGCTGCGAGACGAACTTCGGCCTCCTCCGGCGTGCGGAGCATCTGGCAGACTTCTGTCCGCAAGTTGGGCCAGCGTTCGGGCGGAATCAGATAACTTTCAGGATTGGCATAACGGCGGCTGCCTTCAATCCAGAGATTGCCCGCGCGCAAGGCGCCGCGCAGTTCCCATAAGGTACAAAGTTCATAGTAGCGGTAATTGATCTTTCCTTTGCCGTCTACGACATACGGCTTCCATTTCGCCGCGACGAAATCAAGCCGGGCGTCTTCCGGGAGTTTTCGTTTTCGCTCGATGTTCATTTCACGCAGCAATTCGATGGCTTCAAGCAACGGGTCATTTGTGCGGTTGGAGCGAAACTCGAAGGCTTGCAGCAGGCGTGGCACGAAGCGTCTGAAGTATCCGTATTTGTCGGCCAACAGGTCAAAGTAGCTGTCGTCGAGCGGGCGAACAATTTTCGCGCATTCTTCAGCGGCCGCGCGCAACGCTTCAGGCTTAACGGCTTTGTAGATGCGGGGTCTCAGTTCGCTGTCCGAGATTGACGGGTCGAGTATCAACGAAGCGAGTTCCTGAAAGAGATAGACCTTTTCGTTCGTCGCCCTGGCCACCGACTTTCGGAATTCTTCCAGCTCTCTTCCGGCTTTCGCATAAGATTGAGCCAGGCAGCGGTCGAAGAGGTCTATCGTTTCGTCGATCACATCCACCAATGTCCGGGCCAGAAAAGCGATCAGAATCGGATAACGACGCACTTCAGGGGCGCGTTCCAAAGCCTGTGCGGTCGATTTGCGGGCGATCTGCGCCAAAAATTTCAGCCGGTTCGGATTGAGTTTGGAGAGGTCCCATTTGTCAACGCCGAGTTCGCGTAAGAAATCGAGTTTGTTAAGCGTGCCGAGAATAGCGTCCGCCGAGATTGAAGTCGCGCTCTGTCTCAACCAGACAAGAGAACTTTGTTTGCTCTCTTTGTCAAAAAAGAGCAGATGATCCAGTTTCTTCTTTCGTTCGTCAGTCACTAATGGCGACAGGTGATTGAAGGTTTCCGATTGCGCTTGCTCACGCGCCGTCGCGACCATCCTCTCAAGGCGAGTCACGCCCGGGCGCACGATCTTCTCATCGATCAACTTCTGGCAGGCCAGTTGAAAGAGTAGTGTCGGCTTATCGTGTTCCAGGGCTCTTTCGAGAAGCCATTTTCCCAGCGTTGCCAGATCCTTCTCACTGGCCCTGCGAAAGCCCAGGTGAGTTTGTATCTCTCGCGGTTGTTCTTGCCTGGTGCGTTCGCGGCTGCCGTAATCGGCCAGTGAGCGCGGCGAGACTTTCAACTGGCGTGCGACATAAGAAATGACTTCGGCCGGCATGCTCGAAAGGTCGAGAAGAATAAATCCCAGAAATCGCAACGAGCAAAGTTGCAATGCGCAGCCCAGCCGATTATGCGCGCCGCTTCTCTTGCGGATCAGCTTCAAGTCCGCGGGCGTCAATAGGAAATAAGCGCTCACGTCATTGGGGGCGATCGTTTCAGGAAAGCGGTTGAGCCGTTCGCGTTCGGCTTCGGTTAAAAAGTCGACAGGCATTGCGGTTGCGCTTTGGGTTACTCTTCTTCACCGATCAGCTCGACCGCTTTTTCAAGGTCTTTGAGTGACGGCTCTGTGTAGCGTCGTGTGGTCTCCAGGCTTTCGTGCCCGGCGAGGGCGGCTATTTTCTCCAGACTCACTCCTGCGTTGACCAGGTTTTTGCAGAATGTGTGGCGTAGCGAGTGAGGCGAACCCTCCAGCTTTGCCGTCTCGGCGTACTTGGCGAAGAGGTTCTGCAATCCGCGTGATGTGAGCGGCCCGCGTTGACCGAAGAAGATTGGTGAGCGCCGCCCGGCGTTTTGTTTGTAACCGATCATCAATAGGGCGTTGCGCGCATCACGGTTGAGCGGCACTTCGCGGCGTTTGCCGCCCTTTCCTTTTCGCACCGTGAGCATTCCACTGCGCTCGGTGAGCGCCACATCTTTCCAGGTCAGGGCGCAAAGCTCTTCAACTCGCAGCCCCGTGTTCATCAACAGTTTTACGATGGCGATGTCACGCTGGATGCCGCCGCGTTCGACCGCGCGCAGTAGAGCGTTCTGTTCCCGACGGTCAAGCCAGCGTGGGCCGGTTCGTTCCTGGCTCTCAAACTTGGGCATCTTCAACGCATCGGCGTTTTTGACAAGCCCCACATCGCTGGCCCAGTGGAGAAAGGCGCGGAGGGTTGCAAGCTTGCGATTCGTACTGTTGGGCCTGAGTCCTTGGTGAACGACGAGCCATTGTTTGTACTCACGAAGGTCGGTCGGAGTTATCTTTGACGGATCGAACTTTTGATCGCTGTTCGTGTCCGTGAACCAGCGTGCGAAAGCCTGCAGATCGCAAAGATAGTTCTTGATGGTCAATGGACTCCGTTCGGAGTGCCTGAGAAAATTGGCGAAGCGGTCCAGCACAGAAGGCATCTTTGACAGCCTCTCAGGTGTTATACGACGAGTTTTTCAGGAGATGTTCTGGTTAAAACAGGGAGGTTATACGACGAGTTGGGGCGGG
>JBOGOP010000390.1:0-3804 GCA_050747225.1 Pyrinomonadaceae bacterium | reverse complement strand
CGTTCAGAGCAAACAGCAGTATCTTGGCCTGGTCGAGGACCTGCTCCACACCGCCGCGCACCTCCCCGCCTGGGCCATCGCCCATACCGAAAATGGTTTCATCTCGACTGAGGAACTGGTTGAGACAATCAGCCGCGTCCGCAAAATCGACGCAGTTTACTCAAAAGATTTTTCGGATTTACTGGGCGTGCGCGCGGCGATCGTTACAGCGCAGGGCTAGCAGCAACGAAACGGTATCCCACACCTCTCACCGTCAGCAGATGTTCGGGTTTGGTGGGATCGTCTTCAATATACTTGCGTAAACGCACGATGAAGTTATCGATGGCCCGCGTATCGGTATCTTCGTTAAGTCCCCACACGTTTTCCAGAATTGCTTTCCGCGAAACGACATTTCCCTCGTGCTTCACAAGGTAACGCAGCAGTTGCGCCTCCATCAAAGTTAATCTAATCGTCTGCTCGGGCGTGCGCAGTTCGAGATTCTCGAAGTCAATGATTCGGTTATTGAAACTAAACTGCTCCCCGTTTTCTGTCTCCGCCTCAGCTCGGTCAGTTTTTTCCTGCGTCTGATCCTGATGGAACCACTGCCGCCGCCGCAGTAACGCATTCAAACGCGCCAGCAACACTGACAACTCAAAAGGCTTGGGAAGATAGTCGTCGGCGCCCGATTCAAACCCGCGCAACACGTCTTCCGGACGTCCGCGCGCCGTCAACATCAGTACGGGCACAAAGTGGCCGGCTGCGCGCAGTTCAGCGGCCACTGTAAATCCATCTTTGCCTGGCAGCATCACGTCGAGCACCAGCGCATCATAGGTTTGGCCCTTATCGAAAACTAAGGACAGGGCAGCTTCGCCATCGCTCACGGCGTCGACGGTGTAGCCTTCGGCTTCAAGGTTAAAGCGCAAGCCGTCAGCCAAATGTTGCTCGTCTTCCACAATCAGCACGGCGCTCATTGAATTGAATCCTGCTCCAGTCGAGTCAACTCCTTGTAGTGCGGTGACCTGTCACCGCTTTGGCCGGTCGCGACCTGTCGCGGCCACCGTTACTTGAAACGATTGCAAGTAGCAGGCGTCAAGCCGCCTTGGGCCAAAGCGGCGACTGGTCGCCGCACTCCAAGGAGTTGTTGCTAACTTACAGGCGCGGGAGTTCGATTGTAAATCTGCTGCCCAAGCCCCGGCCTTCACTCTCGGCGAACACCTTGCCTCCGTGTCTCGCAACTATGGAACTCACAATAAAAAGACCGAGGCCAGTCCCTTTTATCCTGGCCATCATCCTGCCGGGCACGCGGTAAAAGCGCTTGAAAATGCGTTTCAGCTGCGCTGCCGGAATACCAATACCTTTGTCGTCAATTCGCACTGCCACTTTTTTCCCATCAAGCGCGGCAACCTCAACCGAAATTTGAACGCCCTTGACGGAGTATTTCACGGCATTGTCGAGCAGGTTTGAAATCGCCACGCGCAGCTCCTCAGCGTCAGCCTTAACTTGCGGACGTTCGCCGTTGCTCGACTCGGTAAACGTCACCGAGTCAGCGGCGAGATTATGGCGAACGCGCGTAAGGTTTACGCATTCACTGACCAATTCACCAACGTCGATTTTTCTTAGATTGAGCGGGCGCCGGCGTTGACCTGACTGACCAGCCCGTAACACTTGTTCGACGGTCTGCAGAAGCCGATCGCTGTCGGCCAGCATCACGTCGTAAAACTCCTGTCGTTTGTGCTCTTCCAAATTGCGCTTCTTCAGTGTCTCCAGATAGAGCCTGATTGAGGCAAGCGGTGTTTTCAGTTCATGAGTGACAGCGTTAATGAATGCATCGTGTTGTTCATTTCGACGTATCTCGCGAATAAGGAAAGTGGTGTTGAGGACGAGACCCGTGATGATCAGCAGAAAGAAGATTATGCCAAAAACGAGCAGCGCAATCTCCGTGGCGTTGAGAATGATCCAGCCGACATTCAACGCCACCGCCAGCGCCACCAGGCACGCGCCAAGCGTAATAAAGAAGGCTATCGATTTGCGGCGACCGCTAACTGCCATGGGGCGATTGTAGCAGTGGGCGGTGGGCGGAGACAGGGGCAGGAGGCAGGAGCAGACGGCAGGCCAAAACCGGTTGTGAAGAAGAAAAGCAGTAGGAAGAGGGTTTCCCCTGCCTACTGCTCCTGCCGGCCTGCTCCTGCCGCCTGCTCCTGCCGTCTGCTCCTGGTACCTACGCTGCTTCTTGCAACTCGGCAATCTGCGGATTTGCGGCTGCCGCTATCTGTTCTTTGCTAATAACTCTTATTCCTTTAGCCAATCCGAGTAACTGAAGCGTGCGGATGCCATACCAGTTGAAGTCGATTTCATACCAGGTTAACCCATGCCGCGCGGCGCGCGGATGTGCGTGGTGATTGTTGTGCCAACCTTCGCCAAATGAGAGCAGCGCCACCCACCAGCTATTCGTCGAGTCGTCGGCAGTTTCAAAGCGGCGCGTTCCCCACAAGTGGGTCGCTGAATTGACAAGCCAGGTAAAGTGGAGTCCAACAGTGACACGGAGAAAGATACCCACAAACAAGAACGACCAACCACCAAGTGCAAACAAACCAATCCCACAGAAAATTAGAGGAACGTAATAGAACGTGTTGAGAAACCTGTGAACTGGATCCTTCATCAGGTCAGGCGCGTATCGCTGCATAACACTATCTTCGTGTTGCTGCGCCGTGCCGCGCAGAATCCAACCCATGTGTGCCCACCAGCGTCCGTCTCGCGGTGTGTGTGGATCGCCCGGCTCGTCGGTGTTGGCATGATGAATGCGATGGGTTACAACCCAATTAATGGCCCCGCCTTCGAGTGCGAGCAAGCCACAAAACGTGAGGAAGTATTCGACTGCTTTTGGTGTCTTATAACCACGGTGCGTCAGCAACCGGTGGAAGCCCATTCCTATACCTAAGCTCCCTGAGATCCACCAGAGTAGCAACGTGATTGGTATCACTTTCCAACTCAGCATAAACAGGGCCGCTAAGGATCCTGCGTGAAAGATGATCATGAAGATGGTGGTGTTCCACTTGATGGCGCCGTGCTTGTTAAGATTTATGGTTTTGCTGGTCATTAAGACTCCAGATGCTCTATGAAATGTTAAGTCAGAACGTTGATCCTGCTCTGAACAGTCATACTAACAACTGACACCGCCGGCGGGTTGTAATAGTTATGTAATCAGCCATTTAGCCGCCGAACCCCGTCTCCAAAGATGGTCCTGCAACTTGCTTGAGCACGCAACATAGTGCATTATTAGGGTGTTCTCCTTCTCTCCTGCATCAACGGTGATGCGCCCACGCCTGATGTAATGGCTTCGGCGTTTGAGATAGTGCGAGAGCGGGCAATGTAAAATCTGAAGAAGCTGCTCAACAGAGCGCCCGAACGCGGGCCTTCGCTGCTACCGTACTCCGAAGCCACCTTTGATTCGAAGCTTCTCTTAATGCTCCCAAGCGAGCTAAGGAAAACTTACAGTATGGCAATGAAACTCTATGTGGGAAACCTCTCGTTTCAGACTTCGAGTGAAGACCTACAGCAACTATTTTCGCAGGCAGGCACAGTGGAGTCAGCATCTGTTGTGGAAGACCGCGACACGGGACGTTCACGCGGCTTTGGTTTCGTCGAGATGGCTACCAAAGAAGAAGGCGAAAAGGCAATCGAACAATTTAACGGCACCGACCTGGCTGGTCGCAACTTAACCGTAAACGAGGCCAGACCACGAGAAGATCGCGGCGGTCGCGGCGGCGGCGGTGGTCGCGGTGGTTATGGCGGCAATCGCGGCGGCGGTGGTGGTCGCGGTAGCTA
>JBOGOP010000389.1:0-3810 GCA_050747225.1 Pyrinomonadaceae bacterium | reverse complement strand
GAATGACCGCGATGGTGTCGCCGCTAAAGGAATTAGAACGAATGGGACGGGAAAAACAACTCTCTGGCGCCGCGGCACTGAGAGAGCAGGTTTGTAGAGAGTTTGAACGCGTCAGGGTGTTTCTTGAAGAACACCTCCAAACGGTGACGGTCTAAAGAGGAGTCTGAAGAGATGCTCTTGAGAGATGGCAATCCCTCGCATCGTATCCTGGTAGCCGATGATGATCCGGTGATCAGGCGGCTGTTAACCGGCATAATTGAGAGAGAGGGTTACACCCCGGTGATCGTGGAAGATGGGCGTGCGGCTTACCGCGTCCTGCAGTCTGACTCTGATTTTGGTGGCGCCATCTTCGATATGATGATGCCAAACCTCGATGGCTTGGAGGTCATCCGTTACATGCGAACTGAAAAGCGTTTGATGCGCATTCCCGTATTGATGGTGACGTCGGAACGGGACCTAAAGTTTACGGCGGCCTGCTTTGCCGCGGGCGCCACAGTTTTTCTTCCCAAGCCCTTCACCGCCGCGCAATTTCAAACAACCTTTAAGATTTTGGTTCCCAATCAGAAGGTGGCTGCCTGAAGCGACGCCGGAATCCACGAAGTTCCGCAAAAGCAAAAATGAACCAATACACCGATGCAAGGCCGCTGGCAAGACTTTGCAAACCATGACTTCGTAGTTGATCTTGAAGCAACGGAAGACGAAAGGTATAAGACCGTTAATCGGGTGATTGGCTGAACGCCTCACCCCGGTGCGGTCGATTGAGCTTGCTCTTGACTGCGCTTAGAGAGCGGCGGCGGAGTGAGAACGTCGCCGCTCTATTTTCTTCTTAGGGGCTTGATCCATTCTTCATCACCTACTATCTTGCCTCCTATGGAAATCAAGAGAATGGAAACGAAGAACGCGCCAGTCACCGGCGGCCATTTTTCGCAAGCGGTCGTTCACAACGGGTTAGTATTTGTTTCCGGCCAGCTTTCGATAGACCCGCACACGGGTGAGATGGGAAGCATTTCTACGAGTTTGACTACACCATCGCGCCGGCGCCTTGAAGCGATATCTTCGTTCAAACATAATTGCCTGCCAAAAATCAATTGAAACAGGAAAGGGTCGAACGATGTTTAGTAAATGGATGATGCATTGCCTCTGCGTAGTCGCAGCAATCTCTCTGATGAGTTGCAAACCGAGCAACCGCAGCTCATCAACCGCGGGCTCGGCAAATTCACCCGCCGCGACTGAGCCTGACCGCGGCGAAACTGGTGTTGAGAAAGTTAAGCCTGCACCTGGAACCGGCAATGTCCAGGGCAAGGTGCTGTTCAACGGCAAGCCGGTCGAGAATATTGAGGTTAAGTTGTGCGAAACATTCAGCCGATTCCTGGGCGGTTGCGGCGGGAAGACTTACACGGCGCGAACTGACAAAGATGGGGATTACGTGATTACAGATGTGCCGCCAAAAGTTTATGAGGGACTCCTGGCGCGCGTGTTTGATACTGACTCGTATGTTTTTGCCACCTCTGGTTTTGCTGGACTTAGTTCAAATAAATACGAGGTGTTGGCGGATAAAACTCTGTTCGCATCGCCGACGAATCTCTTCAAGGGGGACCTCAAACTCCTCAATCCGAAAGCGGGAGCCAAGGTGAGCGCGCAGAACCTGGAGCTCAAGTGGGAGACGTATCCGGACGCAGCGTATTACAAGTTCAGCATCTTCCCGGAGGAGTCTAGTGTTACTTCTCCTTACATAAATCAACGCGTGGAAGCGACCTCTTTCACTCTCGACAAGCCTCTTGAGAAAGGCGTTTACCGTTGGCAGGTTGAAGCATTCAACAGCTCGGACAAGAAACTTTCGGAGAGCAGCAACGACATTAATTTCACGGTCAACTAGCCATCAGATTCAAGCTCTTCACTGGGAGCGCGGGCGTCTCGCCCGCAATACTCAAGTGATCTGCTGAAGCGTTAGGTCCCGCCCGTAACACTCAAGTGATTGTCTGGGAGCGCGGGCGTCTCGCCCGCAATGAGCGCGTCAGCGCGAAGAAGGCGCAAGGGGAAGATGATGGTGCGAAACGGAGAAGGATTGGGCCGGGTTTGCTGAATTCTCAAAGACTCTCTTCGCGCTGACGCGCTCACTGCGGGCGAGACGCCCGCGCTCCCTGTAATGAGGTTGAGTTTTTACCCTGACTCACTAATCGCCGGCACTGTTGTTAGCTGAGCAGGAAATCAAGCGTTGAGCCCGGTGCGAGTTCAACCGGGTCGGACCCACGACGGAAGACTCGTGCATTCGTCCGACCCTTTAGCTTGTGAACACCTTGTTCCACATGAATCATGCACCCTTCTCGTAAACCCACCACTGGCGTTTCGTTGTCCTCCAGGAACTGATTCAGCCTTACTTCGCGGGTCTCACCCATGTGCGTAGAGTTGGGATCAGGGTCGAGGTAGTGTGCATTAATCTGGAAACCAATCAGGCCGAGAGAATTGAACGATGGAGGCTGGACAATCGGCATATCGTTGGTTGTCCTTATTGAGGGTGCGGCCACGACGGCGCCGGCGCTGGAACCCATGTAAAGCATTCCTTCATCCACGCGCCGGCGTATCGGAACTAGCAGATCAAACTGGTAGAGACTATCCAGGAGTCGGAAGGTGTTTCCGCCGCCAATGAAGATTGCTTCCGCTTTGTCCACCTTGTCTGCGGCAGTTTTTGCGTCGCTGGCTTCATGAATCGAGTCAAGCGCGTAGCCCATCGCCTTGAATCGGTCTCGCGCCTGGGCCGTGTAGGCGTCGCGATCGTGTAGCGCGAACGGAATGAAGAGGACACGCTTGATTGCGCCAAGAACGTCGCGAATTTCCTGTTCTGCGTGATCCAGATAGCCACTGCCATGAAGCGTTGAGTTGCTGATTAACAGCAGACGTTTGCCCTGAGTTTGCTTCTCCGACATTTTCACTCCTTCAAGGTAACGCTCGCGGTTGTCCCTCGTACGTTCCGCTGTGATTTCGTTGCAAGGCAATAATAGCGGTGGTGGCACGCGTTTCCCCAGGAAAGAATTCTCTGAGGACAACGGCAGGTTTCTGCTGCGGCCTTACCCCAAAAGGGAACTGAAGAAGTTTGAGGCACACCTTATCGTAGGCTCGCATGAAGGTTTCTTCGAGCCTTCCACGTCTGGCTGAACCCAGGTTTCCTTGGAAACGATGCAATTCATTGCTTTCGCCACGAAGTTGCAGGCGTGGCATGCCCGTTGCCAAATAGCCGCCCGGAGGCACGAAATGAAAAAACTAATCGCAACCCTTGTTACCCTAATCGTTCTAAGCATGGCCGCTTTGCCGGTTGCCGCGCAGACGCGAGGTCGCTGCGCAACTAGATCGACTAACAACGGTCGCACGGCTAGCAGGTACGATTCCCGTTACAGCGATTCTCGCTATCGCGACAATGCCTATCGCACCGATGCGTATGACAACAATATCAACTACGACGACAACTACTATGGTCAGGATCGTTCCGTCTGGGATAAGCACCGGGACAAGATCACCACTGCGGGGGGCGCAGTCGGCGGAGCACTTCTCGGCAGCCTGATCGGTGGAAAGAAGGGCGCGATTATCGGTGCAATCACAGGTGGCGCTGGTGCGGCTGTCTACACGTACAAAATCCGCAACAAGAACAACAGATACTAGTTCCTGGTTGCGGTAAAGCCTGGTCGCCGGTTGAAAAATCGGATGACCTTGTTTGAGGCCCGGATGCGAAGGGGAGAGCGCATCCGGGCCTTCAACAGTTTATTCGGCTACTTCGGATATCGAGACAGGATTT
Source organism: Pyrinomonadaceae bacterium (assembly GCA_050747225.1). Lineage (GTDB taxonomy): Bacteria > Acidobacteriota > Blastocatellia > Pyrinomonadales > Pyrinomonadaceae > PSRF01. The sequence goes on along the minus strand of JBOGOP010000389.1, from coordinate 23 downwards.
ACACGATTAACAAGATTCGACGG
>JBOGOP010000388.1:0-3822 GCA_050747225.1 Pyrinomonadaceae bacterium | reverse complement strand
GTCTTATGCACTGACTGGCGAAAGGCAAGTTCCAGGTTTGCTTTGGAACTATAAACATTTCGTTCCTCCGGAACTAAGCGTTACGCAGTTCCATCAATGCTCGCGCATTGCGTTGCAGTCCGGAAAGTTTGGCGCGCTTCATCGCACTCCCGCGAAAGCGTTCGGAATAAGTTTCCGGAGTCAGATCCAAAACTTCAGCAAGTGGCGCGTTGACGTTTCCTACGCGCGGCAAAAACCGCGGTTCGTCCGTTGCCTGCTCGAAACGATTCCAGGGGCAAACATCCTGACAGATGTCGCAGCCATAAAGCCAACCTTCAAGATTTTCTGCCACCGGCTGCGGGAGTTCAGGATCGCGCAGCTCAATCGTTGCGTAGGAGATGCACTTGTTTGAGTCGACCACATAGGGTTCGGTGATCGCCTGGGTGGGACAGGCGTCGATGCAGAGCGTGCAACTGCCGCAATGATCGGCGACGCGTTCGCTGTCGTACTCGAGATCGAGATTGAGCAGTAGCTCGCCGATAAAAACCCAGGAGCCGTATTCAGTTGTTATCAGATTTGTGTGCTTGCCGATCCAGCCCAGCCCGGCGCGTGCAGCCCAGGCCTTATCCATCACTGGTTGGATATCAACACAAACTTTCCCCTCCGCCTCCGGAACCTCCTGCTGAATCCAGGCGAGCAGAGAACGAAGTTTCGCGCCGACGACTTCGTGATAATCGTCGCCCCAGGCATATCGTGAGACCTTGCCCGTTGCCAGATCGTCAGTGTGTTCTTCGGGGGTGTAGTAATTAATTGCGACTACAACTACCGAGCGCGCGCCTGGGAAAAGCTTGCGCGGATCGGTGCGCATTTCCGGGTCGCGCGCCATCCAGTGCATGTTGCCGTGATAACCGCGCCCAAGCCACTCGATCAATTGATCGTGCTCCTCACCGAGCGCCGTGGCGGGAACAATGCCAACCTTCTCAAAGCCTTCGCGCACCGCCCGGTCCTTGATTCGACGAGAAAGTCCGTGCGATTGCGAAGCGTATTTAGCGTCGTTTGGCGACAGGGATGTAACGCTAGATTGCATCAAGCCGTAGCATACGGGCGAGGTCGCGCGTTCGTCTAGTTGAGATCCTTTTCTTCCGGGTTTGAAGCTTGAAATGATAGAAGCCAGCTAACACTGGAATTGAGCGGCTGGGACACAACGCCGAAACCGCGTAGGGTTTAGAAGGGAGGCACGCGAACTCGCGGTCGGTTCGAATGACTTGTTGGACAGAGCCAACATAATTTAAGCGCTATGTGTTGACCAGCTTTGAGACTTTGGTCAAATAAGAAATAGATGACGGCTGTTCTCGTATTACCTTGCGCCGCTCGACCCATAGATCTAATGCTCTTGCCAAGAATGCAGCCGAGGTTGTGGCGAGGGCTGAGGTTAAGACGACACCAGCAGTCGAAAGCCCGCCCATAAAGGAAACTGCCGCACCCAGTGCGCTCCCCCCAGCAATAACACCTGCTAAAGCGGGCAGTACTTTATCTCTAGTGGTTGATAAACCATTCTCGAACTTTAGGAATTCATTCTTTAGATTATTGACGGATTCAATTATCTCCTTATCATACTTGGCAGTAGATGGGTCACCTTCAATCTCGCGCAAGGTATCATTAATCGCTCGAATGAATCCTTCCCTTAGCTCCTGAGTTTCATTTCTAAATTTAAGAATCTCTGGAAAGGAAACTCTATTCAACTTGGAGGCCGGAAATAGGTCGCCAAGAAGTTTTAGAATCTCTCCCTGACCAGTTAATGCCTTATACCTCCGCCGCTCTACGTCATCTAGTAACTCAATTTTATCCTTATCTTCAGCAAAAACTCGTTTCAGCTTTCGGAGAACTAGCTCATGGTGCAACTGGCTGGTTGTAACAGGTGTGAGATTCAGTTCTTGTGCTGCCTCTAAATAGAAATTTGTTACGGCTGCACTTCCAGCTTCATAAGAGAGTGCCCAAGCTTGGCGTCCATCGCCCGGAACTAAAATGTGGGACATCCATTGTTCATCTTCAGCGAATTGCTTATCAATAAGGAGGGGCTTAGCTATCTTGCCTCTGAAAATACGCCAGATAGGTCTATCGATTGGAGAGAGGTCATATTCTTCCCCAAGCTTGTACGCATGCAATTTGAATTTTGAAGGTTTAGATGCAATCTTAACAAATTTAGAGTCAGATAGATCCGCTATCGTGGCGAGAGCAACTTCCGGCGAGTCTCCAGCTTTCAAAAAATTTGGGTTAAGGACTTCTATAGCGCCGGTGCCCGCTAACATGTCATAGTCATCTGCTAATTTCTCAAATGAAGAAAAAATCGGATCGTCATCTGCCATCTGACGCAGAAGCATTCGTCTCCACTCATTGTTAACCGCCTCGTCCAGAAATGTGACAGAGTCAAATATTAGTAGCAAATGTTTGAGCGTCGAAGAGTCAAGGAGTCTTGAGAACGGATAATACAAACAATTTAGTTGATTGGGAGAATTAGGCACAATAATCAACCCCTTCTAAGTTTTCAGAATACATTTGCGAAGGCGCCCGACTAAGTATTGCAACGCGGAGCTGCAGCGAGTACCTATTATTCGGCTCTGCTTATAGCGATTGACTCTGCGACTCCATAAGAAGGTCGCGAACAGAGTTTCGTCTTCTGATGTGCCGCCGAAGGAGATACCGTTGGCTGCGATAGCGAACGCTTCGGGGTTCTCGGCCTGCAGCCTTACTGAATCTTCTGCAGCGTGATGCTGGTCATCGGCGAGGCGCCGCTGGTGCGATTGTAGGAAAGCCAATAGCCGGCCTTAGTGAAGCGCACCATTTTGTAAACCGATCCGTCAGCCTTCGCTTCAGCCTCACTGCCAAGAACCTGTTTGCAGGTGGGCACGGTGTCGCCCGTAGACAGGAAGTCAGCGGAAATCGTGACCACTTTGTGAGTTGAGTCATAGACAATCTGCGCGGTCTCGCTCTCGCCAAAGATAAAGAAGTCTTGCTCGTCACCCTTATCCTTAGGACTGCCCAGTTTCTTGCGCACCTCATCGGAAGTCATTCCGAGTTGCACGCCGCGATACTCTTTGAACGTGGCTGATTCGTCTTCAGCGGCCGGCGGCGCGGCCTTGCGCTGGGCCGGCGCGCTGCCGGCGCTCAATAGCAGGAGGCTGGCAGCGGTGACAATGAAGGCAACGACGCGAGCGCCCACCAGTTTACGAAGTCGAGTTTTGGCAACCGGGATCAAGGGGGTTGATGCGGTCATGGGTAAATCTCCTATTGAAGAAAAGCGCCCAGGGCGCAAGCGGGATTCACAGGTCAAAGGTTTGGGCGCTGGACCCGCGCCAGGGAATAGTTAGTCCAACGAAATACGGACAATATCGCCAACGAATCGCGGTTGTCAATGCCGTTTGCGCACCTGGAAGGGGGAGGGGCGTTGGGTGCCTTGGCCCGGGCCGGCCGGTTGTTCTTGACTAATCTTTTCTTTTGGAATAGAACCCACCCGGTCTACCAATAATTTGAGGAGTCAGCCCATGAAAAAAACCTTCCTATTCATTTCTGCATTGATTTTGACTGTCGCTTGTGCAGCGCCGCCGCCAGCGAATCGCGAAGCCGCGCCAGCGGCGGCTGCGAGTCCGGCGGCTGTCGCCATGACAGAGGCCGGCGCCATCGCCCAGGAAAAAGCCATTTGGGACACGATCAAGATTAAGGACTACGATGCCTTTGGCAACATGCTGGTCGACGATTTTCTCGAAGTTACGGGCGAAGCCGTCTTAGACAAAGCCGGCGCGATCACTGGAGTGAAGGACTTCGAGCCCAGCGAAGTTGTTTTCA
>JBOGOP010000387.1:0-3832 GCA_050747225.1 Pyrinomonadaceae bacterium | reverse complement strand
CATTTCAACCGCGGGCTCATAAGGCGCTCTCTGTTTGTGGGCAAACGCAATCGCGTTACGAACGAAAGGGTCATCCTTGTCGGCATTGTTTTGGATCGCTAATTGGCAGAGGAGAATATTGCCTGGCCAATTCTCCACATCAATCTGCAGCAACTGTTCCACATGCTGGCGCGCATCTTCCCATAGTTCGGCTTTGTACGCTTTTAACGATTGTTCAGAGGCATGAAAGAGCGACCAGATCGAATGAGCGTCACCTTCGGTCTCGGCGTCGGTGTAGAAGTGAACATCTCTGACTTCTATTGGAATTGCGCCGCCGTGAGAAGAACCTCTCCCGAGCATTTTTCCCAGTTGCCACACGCTTTCGATCTTCTTTCGAAGTTTCGTGCAGTGAATCGCAAACGCTTCTTTCGGAAACTTGGGATGGGCTTCCGGCCAGATGATGTAGCTCCATATCCAGTGAGTCTCATACCAACCTGCTTGCAGACACTCGATGATATGCCTAAACAGAACATATTCCGCTCCGTGAATGATCTCTTCAAGGGGTCCGGAACGCGTCTTTCTTAAGGAGACCTTGCGCGTTGCACTGTTGAGATAGACAGCGGGGTAGCCTTTGGTGGCCAACTCCGGCGGATCCTGCGCGGGGGCCGGTGCGCCAGTGCGGAGGGCCCCTTGGAAAGGCGCCATGCGACGCTGCAAGGTGGCTAGCAAGTCGCGGGTTTGTCGTAATTCCGCTATGCGCTTTATTTCGACCCGCTGGCGCCACAAGGAGGCAAAAACGCCGGCAGTCAGAAGCAGAATTAGGGCCAGCAGCCAGGGCCAGAGAAAGGATAGCTTTCCAGGCGACAGTTCCTTATTAATATCTGTCTGAGCGGAGTTCAGAGCGGCCAAAATGAGCTTCTCGCGAGTCGCCTGTTCCGCTTTGCTTGGCTCCGGACGCGTATCGGCGATGGCCGATAGGCGTTTCCAGAAGGCGTAGAGATTGTCTCGGGTCGCAAGGTTCTCCACTACGGGGGCCCACTCCGGGATCTCAGGGTAAACTTTCCCTCTGTCGAGCGCTGTTTCGAAGAGCTTGAAATTTGGGGATTCCGCCAGAACCTGCGGATTCGCAGGAAGCGCCCCGAGGGCGCGAGTATAGCGACGTTGGCTTTCTGCTGAGCGAAAAAAATCGACCAGAAGGCGCGCCCGGGCAACACTGGATGGATCTTTGCCGCGGCTGGGATCAAGAATTACGAATAAGGAACCACCCTTTATTGTCGTGGCAACATTTGCGCCGATCCTTGGAGGCAAAGTGGCGCCAATCCTCGACTCCCAATCTGGGCCCAGTCTTTTCTCCGCCTCCCTTGCGACCCAAGGCCCCAGGATGACCATGGCGTATTTCCGAGCAAGAAAGTCTTCTACAATTTGATCGCTGGATTTTTCCGGCAACACGACATATCCGCGCTTAGTCAGGTTAATAAGGAACTGGGTGGCACGCTCGCCCTCGGGACCGGCAAATCTAGCTTCCTTCCAAGGTAGCATTCCCAGCTTTTTGTCGGTGGAGATGAGTGAGGGCAACCCAGCGTTATAGAGCCAAATAGAGAAGTCATGGAGAAAGTTCCAATCCGGAGATGTGGAAATAATAAAAGGCGCCACCAATTCAGAAGGCGGCGCCTCATGCAGTCTCTGACATGCCGCAACAAATCCATCGCCGTCAGCAATCTCTTCGGCGTTGACCATGTCCTTCCAATACCAGAGCACTCGAACGTCCCATGTATGTCGTTGCTCGTATGGCATGACACCCAGTGAACGGAAGTTGGCCGCCCAGGTGTCGCCTAGCTGGGCCACGATAAGTGGGTTGCTGGGATCTGATACATAGTCTGAGAAATAACGAAACGCATCGGTCCACGTAATGAATTTGACCTTCACCGGGATCTTGTGTTGGGTCTGGAAATGCGCGAGTTCATCAAAAATCTGATTCTGGCCAAGCACCTGACGAGCTAGATTGTGATCTCTCATCAAATCTTGCGGAGTCATGTGAAGGGAAGAGCCCCGCGATGTGAAGAAACGAGCGATGTCGATGTCCGACGGCTGCTGGACTAATGCCGCTTCGTCCGGCATTCGGATGAGCATCAGAGGCTCGTCAGCGGCTGTTTGTCCTTGGACCGCACAACACGACCAGCCCCAGATCATTATCACCACGATTAGTCTCAATCCGGCATTCATTTTGTATCCTAACGAGATTACCTGCTCAATATTGGAATGATACCTGACATTGTGATGATAACAACACCCCTGCTTGTTATTCCGGGAGAAATAAAGAAGCGCACCGAAGAATTGATCCAACTAGCTCGAATGATTATTGGTTTCATTAATTCGTTCTCAAGAACGGGTCGTTCTGTTAAATGCCGCAAGCAGCTCGGGGCCGTCTTATGCACGGAAAGGAAATAACCCGAAGGGGGTGGTGTAACTACATCAATCTGAACCTGTCGGCACTGAGCGCGGAGCTGGGAAGTTAAACGAAGAAGGAATCGCCATGTACCAAATCTTCGGCGACGTTTGAGATGCCAATTTGGCATATCAAAATTCATCCGGTGCACGCCAGATCCAAGTGGCCAATACCTGGACAAAAATAACTGCAAGCGACATATCTCTGACACTAATGGATGGGACGTGGAACAGGAAATAATTCTTCGGTGGCTGCAACTTTTGAAAAGGCGATAACTTAGGTTTTTGCCGGTTGTCCATTCGCAATGCGGAGGCCAGGAGTTCGACCCTCCTCTGCTCCACTACTTAAATCAATCATTTACTGCGAGGCAGTCCTCGCGTAACCTCCGAGGGTACGGTAGTGAGTAGGGTCTCTGCATTAATCCAGTGTCCTCGATGAAACACAAAACTCTTCTCAGCTGCTAGCTCGCGGCGCTGGGCATTCATAACAAGGCTCATGTCGTCACGAGTAAAACGAGAGAATCTCCGTCAACTGTCCTACGCTGAATTCGGCGAGATCCTGCACCTACTCACCGCGAGCGTTTCTGACTACCTTGCTCGCACGGGCACGAAGGTCGATATGGTCTCTCCGATCCTCCGCGGCGGAGCGATCACGGGAATGCATCTAGAATCTCACCTCGCCATCGTGCGCACGCTGCCACTGCAGTTCAACCCGTATGCGCTCACGTCAAGAAGCCGACGCGCTTTCGATCACGAACGACGTCTTCATCTTCCCATGGGGGGACATCGAAGAGCAGTGGCGGCAGATTCGGGCTGCTGAAACACGATGCTAATTCCCTGATGGACACAATTGAGTCAGCATTGCCGGCTCTTTATTCGAAAAATTGATCGACGACATGACGAACTCTGCTTTGGCATAGGTCCGTGGAGAAACGGTGCAATCATCGAGGCCAATCGGCGCGTTCGATTGTAATCTGAGTTGTGCTGGAAGCTTAGATGGCGTACGAGATTCAGTTAGCCGGGATCAATGATGTTCAATGCATGACTATCCACTGTTCCTCGAACTTACCTAGGCCAATGGTCAAGCGAAATTCGAGCTCAGTTCTCTCTCTATTCGACTCCGTTCCCGCACTGCGCATCCGGGCAGTGACGAACGCCACGTCGTCACGCCGCAGGATTTTCAAGGCCGTCCACATTTTGTAGGCAACAGATGGCGGTAAGCTGAAAAACGCTTTCGTTCGCGCCTGATCGTCATCTCTTCTTTCTTGTTGTTGATGGCTTTTGCTTGCCACCGTTTAGGGCAACGGCGGCACGGACAAGCTCCTTTAGAGTCGCCTCATCGAGCTTATCGCCTTCGTGAATGTCAATGGCACGCGTCGCCTTAGCTTCAAGACCGGCGTTGAACATA
>JBOGOP010000386.1:0-3841 GCA_050747225.1 Pyrinomonadaceae bacterium | reverse complement strand
CGCAGGAGCAGGAGCAGTGACATTGACGTCAATCTTCGTCGGGCTGCCGCCAAATAAGCGCCCTCTGAAAATATAGGCCGCCGCCAAAATCACAATCACAAAAATTACCAGCACTGCGACAACACCGGCGCTGCCGCCACCACCATCTCCATTGTCTCCCATAAACAACTCCTCCTATTTGTAGGGGGATTGGGTGAACTAGTTAGAGGGGCTGGCAGAATTGTTATCACACTGGCGGAATTAGCGTCAAATCAGACACAGAAAAACAAAAGGAGACAGGATTTGTGTCCTGTCTCCTTTGGTTAGGATACGTTCGATTTACATGGAAGCGATCAGTACTTGCGTCGCCGTCTGGGAACAGCCGGAGCTGGCCTGACGTCGCCTGCCTGAACCGTCGGAGTGGGTTGCGGAGGTGTAGCACCACTGGGAACGATCCACATTTCGACACAGTCTTCCTCGCGGAAGCCGCCGTTCATGACTGTGATGCGAGACTGGTCGATTCCTCGATCCGTTGTCAGGTAGTTTCGTGCAAAGGTGCCCAGCACGTCTGCCTGTCCAATGCGACTCGTGCGCCCACCGTACGCAATGACGTAGGTGGTAGCGGTAGGATCGTTTTGCAGCTCAACTCCAAGGTTGTCCAGACGAGCTTTTAGATCGTCACGCGAGCAACTGCAGCAAACATCGAACTGTCGCGAGGGATGTACGATAACCTCATGTGGTTTGACGAAAGTCGAAGCCTGGGCTGTTTGACGGCAGGCAGCCTCGCCCGAGCCATCATCAACAACCACAGTCGCTGTGATGCGCTGACCGCCAAGACCAGTTGAGTCAACTGTGATTCTGTTGCCAACACTGGTCTGAATCTTCGCTGAGCCAGGGCTCAGGCTCCAGGTGTAGTTGAGTAGAGCCTTGCCGCTGTAGGCCGTATCGCTACTGAAGGTTATTACTTCTCCTTCGCTAACTTCGGCGTCCACTGAGAGGCTGACCGGATAGGGACAAGGAGATTTGACTGCTGGCGGTGATGATCTGAAGTTGATCGCCACACACTTAATGCGACCAGCCTGGAGATCGATTTCACGAGTCCATCGCTCACCACTTGGTAAGATGATGGAGATGGAGTGTAAGCCGGGGTCGCGATCGAAAGAACGATAATCGGTGGTCGTCAAACCTTCTGATTTCCCATCAATCTCAATCGGTAGTCCACCCGGGGTGCTCAGGATCTTAATCGAACCATACTTCGCCAGCTTCCGCTTTTTCGCATAAACGGTTGACGCCGGATTGGCCATGCAGAATGTAAGCGCCAGGAGTGCTGCGAGGGCGAGCTTTCCGTATGTGTTAAATGTTGCTCTCCACATTTTGATTAGCCCTCCTCCGTATTCTTTTGCTGGGTTTCCAGTTTGCCTCTGGCATACCGTCTACGCAACCCAGCTCCAAATGCGGCCAGGCCTGAACCAAACAAGAGCAGCGATGCCGGCTCGGGAACCTCTGGCGTCGGGGGAGGAGTCGGCGTTGTGGGCGGAGTAGGAGTTTCGCAGTCGTCGCAGCCATGTATGAAGAAGAACGGTATTGCGGCTAAGAACAGCAGGGGCCACTTGGGAAAGCCGCCGCCCGGTACTGTTATCTCGCCGCAGTCGCAAATTGTGCCCTCGACATCTCCCTGATCGACAACGTCAACTCCGGCCTGCGGGTCGGCACTCACGGCGACGCCGGCTAGCAGAGAATCAGCGGAGTTGCTGCTAATGACATCTCCAGTGGAGGCATCAGCAATCTCGATGGAGTCGCCGGCGGCCGACTGCTGCGCAGCCGACGCTATGGGCGAAGGCCCCTCGGTGTCGTTCACCGAAGAGTTCGTTGTTTGGGAAACACTGCGGAGCCGAAGCTCGGGAGGATTTTGATAGCTGCCAAGGACTTGTATCACCTCGCGAATGTTCACTGGCGCCGCATGTGTGGGCGCGCCGGTCAGAAGCAAGATGGCGAGTGTCGCAGCAATGGGGCGAAAGGCTCGACTCAACATCAGTTTGAAATTCATCCCCGTAACTTTCCCTGGTATCAAGCTGGAAAAGGCTTGCACGTTTAAACTTTTTGACCGCGTGGTCGAAGCTCAGAACATGCTGTGGTTCTGGCTGAAACCCCGCTGACGGTTTCGCTTGGTGATAGGAAAAGAGGCTTAATCAGGAAGGGATTCCAATTTCATTGAGGGGTCGTGAGGTTCTAACCTGAATAAAATGAGGAGGTTTGCGGCGACGCAAACCTCCTCGGTTTTAGATCTGGGATCTCAAATCCAAGATTTGAAATCTGTGCATCTGGAGTTTCTGGAATCTAAGATTCTAAGATCTCAGGTTTCAATTTTTAGTCTGCGTCGTGAGCGTTAACCGAGTCGCCGGCGCTCGCTGCGTCGGCTTTGCGGTCCTCATCGCGCAGGACAGCTTTTCGCGAAAGCTTAATCTTGTTGCCTTCCTTACCGATGCATTTCACGAGGATTTGCTGGCCTTCCTTTAACTCATCGCGCACATCCTTCACGCGTCGATCCGCGATCTCGGAAATGTGAAGTAAGCCATCGGTGCCGGGGAAAATCTCCACAAAAGCGCCAAAGTCGACAATACGCGAAACGGTTCCCAGGTAAGTCTGACCAATTTCCGCCTCCGCCGTAATTCCACGAATGCGCGCAACTGCGGCTTCAGCGGCCTCGCCACTCGCAGTTGCTATGGAAATCGTGCCGTCGTCAGACACATCGATCTTCGCCCCGGTCTCTTCTACCAAGGCCCGGATCATCTTGCCGCCTGGTCCGATGACGTCGCGAATCTTGTCCGGATTAATCTTGATTTGGATGATTCGTGGAGCGTGGGCCGAAATATCGGCGCGCGGCTCAGCAATCGCCTGCTCCATTACACTAAGGATGTATAGGCGACCTTTCCTTGCCTGCTCCAGTGCTTCTGCCATGATCTGCGCATTGATGCCGCCGATCTTGATGTCCATCTGCAGCGCCGTAATGCCTTCTTTAGTTCCAGTGACTTTGAAGTCCATATCGCCGTAGTGATCTTCGGCCCCGGCGATATCAGTCAGGATCGCATACTTATTACCTTCCATTACCAAACCCATCGCAACACCCGCGACCGGAGCTTTCAAAGGCACGCCGGCGTCCATCAGCGAGAGAATTCCGCCGCAGACACTGGCCATCGATGACGAACCATTCGACTCAGTAATGTCAGAAACTATGCGAAGCGTGTATGGGAAAACCGACTCATCAGGCAGGACCGGCTCGATCGCCCGGCGCGCCAACGCACCGTGTCCGATCTCTCGCCGACTTGAGGAACCAAACCGCCCTACTTCACCAACGGAGTAGTGCGGGAAGTTGTAGTGCAGCAGGAAACGGCGCTTAACTTCACCCTTCTCAATGTCGTCCATGAACTGCTCGTCTTCTTTGGTCCCCAGCGTAGTGGTTACAAGAGCCTGGGTCTCACCGCGAGTGAAAAGCGCGGAGCCGTGGACGCGTGGCAGCCAGCCAACTTCACAGTTGATCGGGCGTATTTCAGAGAACCGGCGCCCATCGGGCCTCCGGCGGCTATTGAGGATATCGTCACGGAAAAGGGTTTCTTTCTGGTGGTCGAAGACCTTCTTGGCCATCTGCCGCTTTTCGGGTAAGTCTTCCGGATAAGCCTCGACTACTTCCTTCTTCAAGGCGTCAATAGCGGCATAACTGTCACGCTTCTCCTGGTTCGTCGTGTCCATAGCGGCGCGTAGACGGTCGCCATAGTTTCTTTGAATCTCTCCCAGCATTTCTTCGTCCAGAGTTGGTGCAACCACTTCCCGCTTCTGAATGTCGAGCGCTTTGTACAATTCCTTC
>JBOGOP010000385.1:0-3842 GCA_050747225.1 Pyrinomonadaceae bacterium | reverse complement strand
CGAGTAGATACGCCAGAATAATATAGAAACCTAAGCAAGCAAGCCGGTTACACATTTATAATTCTTTCCGACCCGAACACTGAAACGATTCGCCGCTATGATCTACTTCACGCCGGCGCCGGTATCAAGGGTCACGACGTTGCGCGTCCGGCCGAGTTTCTCCTGGATTCAAAGGGCACCGTCCGTTGGATAAACCTAACGGAGAACTACTGGGTGCGCGCCCGCCCGGAACAGATTCTCGAAGCGGCCAAGCTCTTGAAGTAAACAGAAGCAAACCTCTATATCGCGTGCGCGGGACTACGGTTTGGGCATATTAAGTCCTCACTTTTCCATTGCGCAGTGCTCACTGCTAGTCTCCATAGCCAAGCTTGCAAAAGTTCAGGCATCATTCCAAAAAGAGAGGCACGTCGGTAGTCCTTGAAGCCGCAAAGCTTGGAAACCTACAATTGAAACACTTGTCCATTACCGCTATCCTGCTTTCTGATCTACCCTCGATGAGGTGCCATGACAAATACATCTTCCGGTCCGACTCAAATGGAATTGATTTCTCGACCTGTCACCCAATCCGCACAAGCTGCAACCGAAAAGCTTTCCGGTAGTGACGCCGTGGAACGCGGGGCTGTGTTTACGCGTCGAGAAGTTGTTGATCTCATCTTGAATCTGGTCGGTTACACGTCTGATAAGCCACTACACAAGCTTCGCCTCTTGGAACCTTCTTTCGGCGGTGGCGATTTCCTTCTTCCAATAGTTGGTCGCCTTCTTACTTCCTATAAAGATCACGTTGGTTCCCTAAAAAATGTAATGAAGGATCTTCAGCCAGCCATTCGAGCGGTTGAGTTGCACCGGGAGACTTTTAAGACAACAAAGATAGGCATTGCTGAGTTATTCAAAGAAGGTGGTATTCGTGAGTCAGATTCTCAGGAGATCCTAACTTCATGGCTGTCGCAGGGCGATTTTCTACTGACACCGATGGTTGAGCGTTTTACTCATGTGATTGGGAATCCTCCTTACCTTCGGCAAGAGCTGATTCCCGCTGCGTTAATGGCAGAGTATCGAAGTCGTTTTCAAACTATCTATGATCGGGCGGATATTTATGTGCCCTTTATCGAAAGGTCTCTTTTCCTCCTCGAGAACGGTGGGATGCTTGGCTTCATTTGCTCTGATCGTTGGATGAAAAACCGATATGGCGGCCCGTTGCGACGGCTTATAGCGGAGCGTTTTCACCTTCGGTACTACGTCGACATGGTTAATACGCCAGCCTTTCACTCCGATGTGATCGCCTATCCTGCGATTACTGTTATTCAGAATGAAAAGCCAGGTGCGACGAGAATAGCTCGCCAACCATTGATTGACCCCATTGCGCTTTCGAAACTGGCAACGGCTCTTCGCGATGATGAAGACTCTAACGGACAGATAAAAGAGAGCCACAACGTGACGCGAGGCAGTGATCCGTGGATACTGGAATCTTGGGACCAGCTCGCGGTTGTCAGGCGCTTGGAATCCCAGTTTCCGACGATTGAAGAAGCGGGGTGCAAAGTCGGGATTGGAGTTGCGACCGGCGCGGACAACGCGTTCATCGGTCTTTATGAAGACCTCGATGTTGAGGCCGATCGTAAACTCCCTCTAGCAATGACCCGTGATATTCTCACTGGAAAAGTAGAATGGCGGGGTTACGGTGTCGTTAACCCCTTCTCTGACGATGGTCGCTTAGTATCACTCGCAGACTATCCGAAGCTCGCAGCGCATCTGAATAGGTACCGCGCGGCGATTCTAGAACGGCACGTATCAAAAAAGAACCCAACTAATTGGTATCGAACGATCGATCGGATATATCCGGCGTTGGCGAAAAAGCCTAAGCTCCTTATTCCGGACATCAAAGGCGAGGCGAGCATTGTCTACGAAGATGGCGAGCTCTACCCTCATCACAATCTCTATTTCATTATTTCAGACACATGGGATCTAAAAGCATTACAGGCGGTATTGAAGTCCGGCATTGCGAAGTTATTCGTATCGATTTATTCGACAAAGATGCGCGGCGGATATCTTCGGTTTCAAGCGCAATATCTACGTCGTATTCGTATCCCTCGCTGGCACGACATTTCTCCGAGCATAAGGAACGACCTTATTAATGCTTCGGACAACAAGGATGTCACAGCCTGCAATCGTGCAGTGTCAGAGATGTATCGGCTGACTAAAGATGAACGATCAGCAATCGGCGAATAGGACGACCGGATGCCACTGAACCTAGTTAATTACGATCGCAAGACTCGAGAGGCGATAAAGGCATTTTGGGGAAACCGGGAAGCTGCTCGCCAAAAACAGATCGAAACAGGAATGCACGATCAGGGTAATCGGGCGGCAGTTACAGCTGGAAAAAACATGGACGGCTTTGTTGCTTTGGCTATGGATTTGATTAAAGCCAACGGCCTCGCTAGCGCTAAGGTTCAACGTGCCGGAAGGCTGCTTACCTTGCCAGGATTTTTTCGACCTACCAAGCTTTGGGATCTTCTCGTGCTAATTGACGGACGTCTCGTTGCTGCGCTCGAGTTCAAATCTCAAGTCGGATCTTTCGGAAATAATTTCAACAACCGTACCGAAGAAGCTATCGGCACAGCCGTTGATTTTTGGACTGCATATAGAGAAAAGGGGTTTGGCGAAATCCCTCGGCCTTTCGTGGGTTGGCTTATGCTAGTAGAGGATGCACCGAGTTCTAGAACCCCGGTACGCGACGCGTCTCCAAATTTCCAGGTCTTCCCCGAATTCCAAAACGTCTCTTATATTCAGCGATACGACATTCTTTGTAAAAAGCTTGTCCAAGAGCAGTTCTACACCACTGCCACAGTTCTGACTTCACCTCGGAGTGCTGCGACGACAGGCCGTTACAAGATCGAAAGCGAAATGACCAGTCTCAAGACGTTTGTAACAAGCTTTGCCGGACACATTGCCGCGGAAGCAGCACGGCAGTAAGTTGAGCGTTCTTCAAAAAGAAGGCCAGCCTTTTAGGACTGGCCTTAATGGTCGTCTATGTCTTGAACAAATTGCCGAACACTTGCCTACTTCATTCCCGCCACTTTGAAAATCCGGGACCGCGTGATGATGGATCTGGACATGTCCGGTTCGATCGCGCTATTGAAGGCATCGGTTATTTCGGCGCGTTCTGCGTCTGTACGCCGGGAGCGATCGGCGTTGAATGCTGCTGCAACTTTGTCGCCGTCTGCCAGGTTTGCCGTTGCGATCCAGATGAAGTGAGTCCAGTCGCCGTCCGTCTTCACGTCTTCGGCGGCCATACCATAAGCCAGGACCACACCGTCGGCGACAAGTTTGTCGAAAATGGGTTTGTTGTATTTTTCCCAGGCCCTGCGATAATCCCCTCCTTTGCCGGGTTTCACCTTCACGAAGTTATATCGAGTGAAGGGCAGTGTCCCGGCGGCTGGCGGCTGGCCAAAGCCGGCAACTAGATCGCGCGTCAGCCAGTCGCGCGTCTTGCTCATATCAAACACTTCACGCGTCCGCTCCGCGGTGGTTTTTGCCGGCTTCGGTTTCGCTTTGGCCTCTTCGGCAGCCAGCTTTGCGAGTTGAGCTTCCATGCCGTTTAGAACCTTTTCAACACCGGCATAGTTCTGAACTGCAAACCAGATAAGGTGTGTCGTTCCATTGGGGTAACGTAGGATCGGAGTCTCGATGCCCCAGGCCAATATGACGCCGTCTGCCATTAACTTATCGCGAACTGGCGCGCCGACAGTCTTGACCAGAGTCATGAACTCCTCTTCTTTGCCGGGATTCACTCGGTAGTCGTAGTAGAAAGTAAGTGGTTGGGGTTGCTGCGGTGCTGTCTGTTTCTC
>JBOGOP010000384.1:0-3844 GCA_050747225.1 Pyrinomonadaceae bacterium | reverse complement strand
TTTCTAAGAAGCACGGTAGTGCCGGATGCTGAAGTCAACGCGTTGGATGAGAACAATTGCCAGAGAGTCACCCAAATGATCAGTTGACTCCGACAACAGAACTGGATCAGAAAACGCCGGGTGTTTCTGGTCACGGCGGAGTTTGGCCCAACCCCCGCGCCGACTGCCGAACGGCCGCGCCCGCGACCACCGATGGTTCCAGGTTCATTCACGCTGCTGATTTTCGGCAGATAGCGACTTGTGGTTCAGCGGCAGCCCTCGGCCGGAACAACCTCAAGCTCTTCACTGGGAGCGCGGGCGTCTCGCCCGCCAGGAGCGGCGTAAGCAGCGACTGGTCTCGCCGGCATTCCTCTTTTGCTGATTCTCGCGCGTTGCGCTCGCTTGCGGCGGGACGCACACGCTCCCAGTGAAGAGACTCGAGTGATTCAGGCGGATCGCAGTAGGAGTTCAATCACCGCGTGTAGGTATACGACGCGCGCGCCCTGACAGCCACCTGCTTGCGATTCACTTTCACTTTGATTTTCCTCAACCCCATTCGTTCAGGCTCGGTCGGCTCATAGCCAAGCACATACTGCCGGCGTAGTTCAGCCGCAACCTGAACGAACGACCGCGTGATCGCGTTCATATCGCCGCCCTTGAAATAACGCCCACCCGTTTTCTCGGCTAACTGCTGCAGATATATTTGTGGCGACTCTTGATGTCTCAAGGGCTTTAAGTCGCCATACTGAAGCGTATAGACGACGATGTCAGACTCTTCGGCTTCTCGCAAGGTGCTCTTCATCGTAGCCTTGCCCCAGGTATTTTCGCCGTCAGTAATCAGCACGACTGCCCTTCGCGTGGCGACTGGCCTTAACGAGTTGAGGCCGAAGTGGACGGCGTCATACAACCTGGTGCCCATGTTTGCCGGACCCGGCTCAATTCGATCAATCGCCGTGTCAAACAGTTTAGGATCGTTGATGCCTTCGGCGGTGAGTGGCTTTATCTCACCATGAAAATAGACTGGACGGATAGTGTCGGCAGGTCGCAGCTGATCGACAAAAGCTTTTGCGGCTGCTTTGATTTGATCTATGAAGGGTACTGTCGAACCACTCGTGTCAATCAGGAGCACGACCGAAAACGGCTGGTCAACGTTACTGAAGTGCACAATCGCCTGCTCTTTGCCATCTTCAAAGACGCGAAAATCCTGCTGGTGCAAATCTACGACGTATTGGCCCTGACGATTGATAACGCTGACTGGAACTGAAACAAGATTCGCGGAGATGCGCAGGACTTCACCCTCGCCCAGTTCCTCTCCGGCTTGTCCGGCTGCTGGCGTTTGATGTTGGCTCGAGCCGGCGGCCGGCGAAGGAGACGGCGTCGATTGCGCCTGAACAATAGCACTCAAGCTCACCAGGAGCAGGAAAATGTGAATGTAAATCTTCATCTACAGCTTTGTGATGAGCGTGTTGTGCGCGGAAACAACTTGCCACTTTCCTCTGCTTCTGGCGTAAACGCGTGTGAAGCGAACCTGTCGCGTCATAACTTCGTTACCCTGACCGGCTCGTTTAGTCGTTGACCGCCCGGTAACTACCGCGGCCTCTTCATAGATTCGCACCAACACCTCGTCGTTCTCAATCGACATGATCTTGAACGAACTGCTTCTGAGAAGTTCCATCAGTTTGGCCTTGGTCGTAATAGAACCGTCAGGATTTACGTTCAGCCAGTTGTCGGCCAGAAGCCGGTCGTTTGCTTCAATATCATTTTTCAGCGTTGCCTCGCGGCCCTCGTTCTCAAGGCGCAGGATGATCTGTTCGGTGTCACCGTGACTAGTTTGTTTGCCGGATTGTTTTTGAGGTAGAGCAGAAACAGAACAGACACAAACCAACGCAACTATCATCATGATTCGCTTCATCGGCTCTACTCCTTTGAGACAGGCGTAACCACTCAATCCGTAATCAACTAATCTATCACTGACCATTCTATGAACGGCCGGGAGATTTTTACTATCTATTTGCCGTTCCGAGGATTTGTGGCTTAAGTTTACAGATTGAACAAGATGACCAATCGAATTCGCTTTTTGGCTGAGCAGATTTGGCGCTACCACCTGATGAATCATCAGCTCGAAAAGGCTGATGCGATTCTTGTGCTTTGCAGTCATGACAAGCGCGTTGCGGAAAGAGGCGCTGAGCTGTTTCTTGAAGGCTGGGCGCCGCTACTGATCTTTTCCGGAGGCTTGGGATCCATCACCGGTGGAATGTGGAGTGAACCCGAAGCGGATCAGTTTGCCAGGGTTGCCATCGACCTGGGCGTGGCGAAAGAGAAAATACTGATCGAGAACAAATCAACCAACACGGGCGAGAACGTTCTGTTTACAAAGCAACTCCTGGCCGAGAAAAAGCTCAATCCCGAAAAGTTTATCCTGGTGCAGAAGCCTTACATGGAACGCCGAGCTTACGCCACGTTCAGGAAATCGTGGCCGGAGAAGCAGGTGCTGGTCACTTCACCACAAGTATCGTTTGAAGAGTATCTGAATGAGTATGCGAACCGTGAGCTCTCAACCGATGATGTGATCAGCATCATGGTGGGAGATTTGCAACGAATCAAGCTGTATGCGGAACAAGGCTTCCAAATTCATCAGGACATTCCGGACGAGATCTGGGCGGCGTATGAAGAGCTGGTAAGAACCGGATATGATCGGCATCTGATCGCGGTTTAGTTTGTCGCGCCTTGCACAAAAGTATTTCCATTCGGCTCAGTCCGCCTGGCGGACGACTGATAGTACCCCAGCAGTTCACTGCTGGGGATGAGACGAATGAACCGGCTAACAAAACTCGCTGGGGGTCGACAAAAACTTAACGGGGAGCGGTAGCGACCTGGTTCAGCTTTCCCGCCAAAACCGGGTTGAGTGATCGATTCAAGCGGCAGTGGCCATGCAGCAAGACCCAGTCGCTACCGCTCCCGGTTCTGTATTTGCCCTTGCGCTGAGCATTGCCTCACAATTCGAGTTGTTGCTGCTTGGCAAGTTTCCCAATCGCCTCGCTCAAACATTCAGGACACAGACAATCCTGGTCGGCGCCGGCCACCACGCCCACGCGCGGCAGTTCCGTGCACCAACACGACAAATCTTCGCCTGCATTTGCGGCCGCCCGCGCCGCTCCGCAGTGAAAATCCTTACCGCAGTTTGAGCAACTCTTTTGCATGATTCTATTTGAGTGATTCTCTGTGCATTCCCTGTGTCCTCTGTGATGAACGCCAACTCCTTGGAGTGCGCCGACCTGTCGGCGCTTTGGCCCCCCGCTGCGACTTGTGACTACCTTAGCAAGACCCAGACTCTGCGTTGAAATCCGTTGTGACACGCTGGCGTCAAGACGCCAGAGGCCAAAGCGGTGACAGGTCCCCGCACTCCAAGGAGTAGACGCACCAACACTGAGTCACCAAGAACACAGACATATCGAATTTATGACGTAACGCAGGATCGTGAACGCTGCAGCTCAATTCCTGTGAACGCTGTGGCTGGCCCTTGCCATGCAAACAGATCCGGATGAATCAGATGGGCCAGGAGTTCCGTTCCCTCTACAACTCTCAGACTCGGCCGCGCGAAATAAGAGTTTGCGTCAACTGCATAGACTCGATTATTGCGCACCGCGGGCAGTTCAGACCAACCGGGATAGTCGAACAGCGGCGGCGCCTGCTCGACGACCTTGTCGAGATTGAAGCCGCAGGGCGTAATGATCAAGACTTCCGGCGCCCACTCCAGCACGTCGGTCCAGGGAATCCGAATCGAGTCCGACCCGACCTGACCGAGTCCATCAATGCCACCGGCTATCCCAACCATCTCCGGCATCCAATGTCCGCTGCAATAGAC
>JBOGOP010000383.1:0-3865 GCA_050747225.1 Pyrinomonadaceae bacterium | reverse complement strand
AACGTTGGGTTGGTTTTCGTCATTACTATAAACTCAGTCAAGACAGTCGAACAGTCCGCCGTTGACAAAAGGCACCATTTTGAGCCTTTCGACAAACGCCTCGGAGTCACGGAAGATATCTCGGTACCGGTATAGGTTGCTCGTGCCACGGTTGCCGTTGCGTCCACCGCTCTGGTGGTAGCGGCGAAAGCCGCGGTCCTCAATCTTCTGGTTCAGGGTGGCGAAAAACAGGTTCTGCAGCACCCCTAGGTAATATGTCCCGCCCTGGTCGGAAAAGTCCTTGAGCCATTGCGCGACGGCGTTGCGCCGGAAGAGATCACGCGGAATCAATTCCTTTTCCTGGAGAAACCAGCAGAAAATTAAGCGGGTGATAATCCGGATAACAAAGATAGAGCGCTGGTCTTCGGTCTCGACATCGCGCGGTGGCACCAGGCCGGGATGTTGGAGTACCCAGAAATACCAGTTGGCGATGTCTCGATAAAAGCGCTCGTTAAGCTGGGAGGTATCGAGGCACTTTTCCCATGCCTGGTGCAGCTCGACGAAGTTCTGGAACGTGAAATCCTCGTAAAGCACTGAAAGCGAAAGGTCATGCAAAATGTCAATATGCGCACGCTGCGGGTCCGCGACGGTGATGTCTTTAATTAGAGTCACCTTTTCCAGTACGTCACGCGATTCCTCACGCTTGTTAAGTCGCCGGCCGATGATAGCGAGCGTGAGGCTTTCCCCATACCGGAAGATGAGCATTACGGGCATCGGGAACAGTTTATTGACCTCACGGGTGATGCCCGCAAGCTGGGTACGGGTGTAGGTACGGCCTTTCAGATCGATGGCGAAGAAAAGGTAGGACTCCATGATGGTGTTATCCACCCGTCCTCCTTTGAAGGCCAATCGCACTCGATCTCGCCGGGTCAGTTCTTCGCCCGTGAGCTGGAACAGCATGTCCACCGAGCACCACTCGGCAATAAGGGCATGGTTGTGATTAAGCTTGTGTTCTGGATCGAATTCGGCCAGGAAGGAAGCGGCCGTGTTCGGCGCGAGGTCAAGCTTTTTGTCGCTGATGTAGCCGAGCGTGTTCAGGAGATGGCGGGCGCTGTCCCGAAGCGTGCCGCTGTCAAATGCTTTAAGAGCCCCCTGAATCTCTTCTCTAAGTCGTGGATGGCTCATCGTCCTTGATGATCAGCCAGGTAATCAGTTCAAAATCGGTGGCCGATGATACCTGTTGACTTGCGTCTGGCAGGACTCCGCCACGCCCACCGAGGACACCGCCCACGCTGCGTTTTCTGAAGGTATGCGCGATGGAGTCAATGGCCTTGTGCAGAAGCTCCGCGTATTGGCGCATGTTCGAGCCGTTGCTCGTTTCCTGATCAAACAGGTTGCACAGTTCCTCGTAAGGGGTGGTCTTCTCCGTGCAGAGCAGGCGGTAGATCTCCAAGATCTGCTTGGGTTGGGAAAAGGTGTAGCGCACCACACCATCATCGCGGACATACACCAGGAAATACGGCTGGAGAGGGTTGACCGTTTCATTGCCAGAGGTGTCGCCCGACTGCTTCAGGCAGAAGATCACGCCTGGCGTGATTTGCGGGTAATCAGGATGACTTGGCACTACTGCGTATAGGCCCAACGGGGCCTGCTCCAACTGCATGCGGTTTGCTTCGAGGTACTTGGCGAGTTCAATGCGGAAATCATCCAGCGTGAACTCAGAAAGCACGACGGTTTCGTTAAAATCTTCAAGGTCCAGGATCTCGTCCTTCAAGCGAAGCAACTGCTTGTCCCGGTACTTGAGGTCGTCCTTGACCAGGTCTTCAAGTTCATCCACGTTGAGGAGGTTGTCTTCTTGAGTGGCGGCGATGTCCACCAAGGCCATGCGCGCCTCAACACGGTTTTTGAGGTTGATGTACTTGTTGAGGTCCTGAGTCGGCCAGAAATTCACGAGATGAACCGCCTCGTTGATGCTGCCGATCCGGTCAATGCGGCCGAAGCGCTGGATAATACGCACCGGGTTCCAGTGGATGTCGTAGTTGATAAGGTAATCGCAGTCCTGAAGATTTTGGCCCTCGGAGATACAATCGGTGGCGATGAGGAGGTCAATTTCCCCGTCCTGGGGCATGGACTTCATCCGGTCCCGGTTCTTGGATACCGGTGCAAAGTTGATCAGAATATGGTTGTAGTCCGCCTTGCCGAAGGTGGTCTTGCATCCGGTAGCGCCCCCGGAAACAAGCGCCATGTGAACGCCGATCTCACCCCGAACCCAGTCATGCAATGCGTGGTAGAGGTAGGCGGCGGTGTCGGCAAACGCCGTAAATATGAGCACCTTTCGGTTAGGCTGCCCGAGCGTCGTGATCGTTGGGTGCTTAACCTTCTCGGCGATGAGCTGCTTTAACTGGGCGAGCTTGGCGTCTCGCTCAACCGTCACCTTTCGGGCTTCTCTGCTAAGCCATTCGAGTTGCACCCGATCGCGCCTCAGATCCTTGAGCCACCGGTCGAGATCCAGATGGGCCATCTTATAAACAAGGCCCTTGCCTACCTCCATTGCTTCCCGCAGCTCTTCATCCTCGATGTCGGCCAGCTCAATCGCTCCAAGATCCAGGTCTGGGTTTTCGGCCTGGTGCTGCTGGAAGCGTTCGATCCGCTTTTCAAGCGCTGTGATCTTCTCAACCGTGCGGCCCATGGTGATGGCGAAAGAATTGACCGAACTCTCGATCCGCTTGAGGAAGTTGACCTTCATCATGCCGGTCAGGAAGAACTCTCGCTGCGCCTGGGTGAAGTTCAGCTCCGACTGCCGCTCATAGAGAGGCTTGTACTCCTCGATAACGTAGTCCGATGGCCGGAACAGGGTAAGCTGATACTCTGAGATATCCGCGTTCAGCTGGTCGTAGGAGCGGAATTTTCGTTGTAGATCAATCTCCGAAAAGATCGAGACGGGCTTCAGCCGCTTCGGGAACCTGCCGCATTGGTTGATCGAATCTTTGTAATACTTGAGGATGTGCTTGCGGGAACGGGCAATCGTAAGCTCATCGAGCAGGGTGAAGAAGGCGGAACTTAGGCTTTCCAACAGAAACCTGGTCTTGCGCTCTCCCGGCCCCTTGGACCACCGCGTGAAGGTGCGCTGGGCTCTGGCGAGCGTGTCTTTCAGGCTTGCAATTCCTATGGATTCCTTAAAGGCGTCGTCATGGCCTTCCGTCAGCAAATAAAATTGGTTCCGAAGGTCCTTGAGATCGTTGTTGACCGGGGTCGCGGAGATCAGTAAGACCTTGGTCCTGACGCCCTTCTTGATAATCTCTTCCATCAGCCGCTGATAGCGGCTCATGCGGATGATGTTGCCCGCCTCGTCGCGTTTGCCCTTGAGGTTGTTCCGGAAGTTATGCGACTCGTCGATGACCACCAGGTCATAATTACCCCAGTTGAGAGCTGAGAGGTCGATGTCACCAGCCCTGCCGCTATCCCGGCTGAGATCGGTATGACAAAGGACCGTGTAGCCGAAACGGTCACTGAGGAAGGGATTCAGCTCGCTGTTGTTCTCGGCCTGGTAAATCGTCCAGTTCTCGCGCAGCTTCTTGGGGCATAAAACGAGCACCTTGTGGTTGCGCAGCTCGAAATACTTGATGATGGCGAGGGCTTCAAAGGTCTTTCCCAGGCCCACGCTGTCGGCGATGACGCAGCCGTTGTGGGTGTTGATCTTATTGATCGCTCCCTTGACCCCATCCTTCTGGAACTCGAAGAGCTTTTTCCATATTTCCGTTTCGACGATCTGAGCGTCTTTGAGGAGTAAGCCCTCCTTGTCCTGTGCGGCCAGGAACTGCTCGAAGATGTGATAGAGTGTCTTGAAGTAGATGAATTCTGGGGCGTGATTAACATAGAGCTGCTC
>JBOGOP010000382.1:0-3869 GCA_050747225.1 Pyrinomonadaceae bacterium | reverse complement strand
GATTGCCGCAGCCGCGTTGCAGGAAGACGTGGATGCGGTCGGGGTCTCTATTCTCAGCGGCGCGCATAACACACTCTGCCCGCGCATCGTTCAATTGCTTCAGGACCAGGGCATGGACGACTGTCTTGTGCTGTTAGGTGGGATCGTTCCGCAGGATGATATCGCTAAACTTAAGGCAAACGGCGTTGCGGAAGTGTTCCTTCCCGGAACCTCTACTGAAAACATAGTCAAGTTTTTGCGTGAAAACGTTAAGCCGCGTGATTAGTCCATGACGGAAGACTCACCTCCGATAGTCACCAAACTTGACGGGGCTATCGCGGTTATTCGTTTCAATCGAACTCACCAACGCAATCCTCTTTCAACAACTACTCTTCTCGATTTGGAAAGCAAGTTAGGAGAACTAACTGCAGTGGAAGAGATCGGGGCGATTATCTTTACCGGCACAGCAGACGTCTTCGCGTCAGGCGCAGACATTCGCGAGCTCGCGCAATTGGATCCCGCATCTGCCCTTCAATTCTCGCAGCGCGGCCAGCGAATATTTCAGGCAATCGCCGACGCCAGGCAGCTCACCATTGCGGCAATCAATGGCTACTGCATGGGCGGCGCACTCGACCTAGCGCTAGCTTGCGACATTCGCGTAGCATCAACAGACGCAGTCTTCGCTCACCCCGGCGCAAGGTTGGGAATCATCACCGGCTGGGGCGGCACTCAACGCCTTCCTCAAGTTGTTGGCCGGGCGCGTTCGCTCGAATTGTTCGCTACCGCACGAAGGATTATTAGCCGGGAGGCGTTGTCGATTGGACTGGTTACCCGGGTGGAAGACCCGATCCTCGAATGCGCAATCGCTGCAGCGCAACAACTGTTGGCATCCTCGAAACCAAGCAGAGCTGGCGCTATCACAAGCCTCCGAACTGAGCGACAAGAAAGTCAAGGCCGACCCGGTAACGCTGGCGATGTTCTATGAGATGAAAGGGCAACCAACGCGAGCCGCAGACGAACTGGAAGACTACTTGAGGAAAAACCCGACGGCAAAAAACCTGGAAGCACTTAAAACCGAAATCGCCAGACTGAGGTCCAAGACATCGAACAAGACCTCTCCCTGATTGTCGTCCGTTTGTTACCTAACCTGAGACTTCTTAAGGAATTTCGCGATACTCGCCTGAAAGTCTTCGCTCATTCGGGCAATCACGTTTACATCGACTCCGGTCTCCAACGCATCTCCAAACGACATTCCATCCGTCTGGTAGAGTAAGGCCTTTGTTAGCGCAACCGCTGACTTGCTTACCTGTTCAAATCCGCGAACGTAAGTAGTCACTTCTGCCTCGAAACCTTCCTCGCTGAATACCTGATTTACAAGTCCGAACC
Source organism: Pyrinomonadaceae bacterium (assembly GCA_050747225.1). Taxonomy (GTDB): domain Bacteria; phylum Acidobacteriota; class Blastocatellia; order Pyrinomonadales; family Pyrinomonadaceae; genus PSRF01. The sequence goes on along the minus strand of JBOGOP010000382.1, from coordinate 2,504 downwards.
GTTTTGCTTCCTCGGCGCCGATTTCCGCGCCACGCGTGATCAGTTCAAAGGCGCGTTTCTCAGAAACGTTTCGTCGCAGAATCGCCATCACCATCGCGGGAACGAAGCCAAGCTTCACTTCGGGGTAACCAAACCGCGCGTCGGCTGAGGCTAGTACAAGGTCGCACGCGCTCGCCAGGCCGCAACCTCCCGCTAATGCCTTCCCGCGAACCGCAGCGACAACCGGAACGCTCACCTGACGGATTAGCGCAAAAAGTTCCATCAGCGAACGAGCGTCAGCGGCGTTCTCTGCCACCGAGCCATCTGCGATCTTTTGCAGCGACGCGAGGTCCGCACCAGAACAGAAGTCGCTGCCGGCTCCGGAAATCACTATCACTCGGACCGCTGCGTCGGCGCTCGCCTTCGCCAACGAACTCTTCAGGCCAGCGATCACCGCTTCGTTGAGCGCATTCCTTTTTTCGGGACGGTTGAGCGTCAGACGCGCGACCGCGCCGTCAACCTGATACAAGACTAAATTTCCATCCTCAAACATGTTCTGCCTCTTTTTACTTCGACGCTTAAACGATGGACAGGCAGGAAAGCCTGTCCTACTTAATTTCTGTTGTCAGGAAATCAAGCAGTGCCGCGTTCACTTCCGCCGGAGCTTCATTTTGCACCCAGTGGCCGCTATTCGGAATACGAACCTCGCGATAATAAGCGTCGATGTACTTGTCCAAACCCCGCACAGTCGCCGGAATAATCGCAAAATCCTGCTCGCCAAAAATAAACAACGTCGGAACCCGAATCCGGCCGCTGCTCTGGTTCGCAGTGGTGTCCGGCGTTCGCGTCAAGAGCCGGTCAATAACGTTCGCGCGATAGTAATTAATTGCGCCGGTAAGCGCGCCCGGCTGTCGAGCCGCCTCTTTGTAACGCTCGATCTCCTCCGCGGTAAAGCTATTTTTCGTGATGACCTTTCCTGCAAACGTCCGCTCGATTGCCCGGAAATCCTGCCGGCTGATCAACCATTCCGGCAGGCGAGGGATTTGAAAAAAGAACATGTACCAACTACGCAGAAGTTGCTTGAGCGACATGTTGGCGCGCCAAGCTGCGGCGATGGGAACCTGCATTACTGCTAGTTTTGAAACTCGTTCGGGATGTTTCTGAGCAATCGCCCAAGCCACGCCCGCGCCCCAGTCATGACCAACCACCGCTGCCTGCTTCGCGCCAAAATGGTCGATGAGACCAATTACATCTGCAACCACTTTATCGATCTTATAGTCCTCAACTCGCGACGGTTTGTCGCTCAGATTGTAGCCGCGCAAGTCGGGAGCTACCACGTGGAAATCTCCGCTCAGCGCCTCCAATTGCTTACGCCACGAATACCAGAACTCGGGAAAACCGTGCAGCAGAATTACGAGTTTGTCGCCGCTGCCGGCCTCGGCGTAGTGCAACCGGATACCGTTAACGTCGGCGTAGTCATGCGTAATGGTTGTCATTCGAATAGTTCAGAGTTCAGCTTCAACTTGCCGCTTTCGCAGCGGAGAGAAATGATCCACGAAATACCCGAATGCACCCTAATGCGTTTCGTGTTATTTCGTGTCCTTTCGTGGATCGCGCTTTAATGAACGCTGAAGGCAACGAGAACGAATTGAGACAGTCTTACGCTAGTTCCAAACTTAAAGCTTCGCCATGAGTGACTTCAATCTCCATCCTCAACAACGCCGTCGAAAATGTTTTCCCCTGGGCATCGGTCATCAAGGAGAGTGTGCCGCCGCCGCCGAGACTTTCGTGCAGTAGAAAATTCAGCGCTCCGAGATTCGGCAGCTCGAACCGTTCCACTTCGCCCTTGCAGATTCCTTTGAAGTGTTCCTTCACACGCTCGCTCGTCACTTCGCGAACCAGAATTGGATAAATCTCATCACGCAAGGCAATCACGCCGACGTTGGCGGTGTCCCCCTTATCGCCCGAGCGAGCGTGCGAAAGTTTTACAAGTTGTACTTTCATTTGTTGGTTAGGAGCTGTTCAGACTCAAGCCCGGAGGGCTTTCAGATAGTAGCCGGTGGTCGCAGCGAAGCGTAGACCACCGGATCGCAGCGATAAGAAGGGCGGCACCCCGCAGGGGTGCAAGCGACCCGTCGCTCTTACAAGCACATTTTAGTCGACGCGATTTCCTCATTTCCAGTTACGTACTTTAGCTCATTTGGTTCTGACACCCCTTCGGGGTGTGTTCTTTTTCTGCCCTGATCCGGTGGTCTTCGCTTCGCTTCGACCACCGGCTACTGTCTGAAAGCCCTCCGGGCTGGATCCTGTTGCACTTCAAACTTGAATCCACCTTTGTCATCGCCCAAAAGATACCTCGTACACTGCAAGCGACGTAGATCGGATCCAAATGACAAATGGTGGATTCAAGTTGAAGTGCAACTTTGAAAACTAGTAGTTGAAGGGCAAGCTGCGATAGCGTAAGCGTGCTTTATCAACGACCAAGTCAAAGAAGCACACAATGAACTATACGCAGCTTACCCGCG
>JBOGOP010000381.1:0-3927 GCA_050747225.1 Pyrinomonadaceae bacterium | reverse complement strand
CGTCCCACCCCACCAGCCCTGCAGCCTGGATCTCGCGAAAACCAAGCGGGGGGTTCACTTCGTCTAAAAAGACCGGTACAAGGATTTTCCGCGTACGACCCTCTTCCGCTTCCTCGCACACCCAGTCCGATAGGATCGATGCCTCCGACCAGGCGACAATCACGCAGTGTGCCTGGCGTAAGGCAGCAGAGATCACCTGGCGCCAGGTCTTACCCGCTGGAATTTCCCGGTCCCAAAACACCGACCAGCCCTGTGCTTCGAGCGCCTCGGCAAGCCGATGCGCCCGCTCCAGGTCCTCCCGCGCATAGCTCAAAAAGATATCGCTCACGTTTCTATGCTTTGCTGTTTTGACCCGTTGCGCCACGTGAACCGCCTGGCGCCGGCAAATGGGGCCTTGGCAACGCCTACCAGCCCCCCGCGCCACCCCGCCCAGGCAAAACTATGCGGTAGCCCCGCCCGGGAGGCCGGCACGGATCCGTTCCCCTTGCTGAGGGCGTTGGTCCTCGTTTCATCGCGGCATGAAGGCTAGACGGTGCCACGCGATTGGGCGTACTCACCACAATCGTATGACGATAACCAACTCAGAGAATAACCCGGATTTCGCTTCGAGGCTGTGAAAAATTACCAAAATCGCCTCTTAATGGCGGGTAACGTATTGATTTGCGGTGCTGTACTGACTGCCATCTCTAAGTCATCGACCTCTTTCCAGAAAAAGCTGCCAACAATTGTTACCAACATTAAGTACTTTCAGCAAAAAATCGGAGTCGAAACGACATCGCTCATCGCGACGCTATGGAGACGACCATACCAAACCCGTCAAGTGGTTCCTTGAGGCTGGCCTTCAGCGTTTTCAGCTGGGTCACCTTGGTTTCTAACTCAGTTACCTTTGCGGCTGACTCTTTCAATGCGGCATCAAGTTCGGTTTTCTCTTGCTCCAAGCGCTGACGCTCTGCAATGCTTCTTTCCTCGGCAGCGCGCAATTTCTCCTGCACTTGTCCTAATCTCTGTCGCTGCTCTTCCAGTTCCCGCTGGCTTATCTCCAGTTGGCCCCGTGCACTCGCCGATTGTTGTTCTAGAGCATGGATTTCACTTCGCAAAGATTCCTCCCGGCTCTGGGCCTCGCGTTGATGTGCGGTCAATGTATCGTTTTGCCGCTTGACCTCATCCGAGAGAGAGGTCCTTTCCTGTCCTCCTTGCTCAAGTAGAGCCTCTAGCTCCTTCACGCGGTGTTCCAGCGTTTGGACCGCTGCGCTGTCCGCGGCTGGAGTTCCCTTGTGCAACTCAGGCAATTGAAGGCGGGACTGCTTCAATTCCTGTTGGATAGCTTCCAGGCCTTTGCTACGCATCTCCAGCCGCTTTTGGGTAGCATCCAGCTGCTTGCGCAGTGAAGCGGCTTCTCGCTGACGGAGCTCGACTTCTTCCTGCAGCGCCTGGCGTTCTGCTTTGAGGGTAGAGGCGAATGCCAGTTCGTCGTCCGTCAATCTGGAAGCCTTACGATACCAATTGAGTGCTGTGACCGGCTCCTTCGGGACACCTAAACCCCGTTCATATAGAAGGCCCAGATTAACCTGAGCGGGAGAATAACCTTGTTCGGCGGCTTTCCGGTACCATTGGGCGGCGAGCCGATAATCATGTGCAACGCCCAGCCCTTTTTCATAGATTTCGCCGACATAAGTCTGGGCCTCGGGTTTCCCTTTCTGGGCTTCAGGCAGTAGGACCGTTAGGGCTGTGGCGTAATCGGAACGATCAAAGGCAACGTATTCGCCACCACGGATCTCACAGTCTCCGGCGGTGGCCTTAATCGACCGTCGGGGCATTAAGCTGACACTAAACTTTCCAAGACGGCGAACTGCGCCAGGCAACAAACAATCGACCACCAGCGACTTGTCTACGGTCCCCTGTGACACAATAGTATGATCCGGAGCGAGCGGCGTGGGAGTGGCGCAGGCGGCAAGTAATAAAGTGGTGTTCAAAGTACACAAACGCAATATAATTCGCATAAATAGTCCCTCTCCGTTAGTGACTGGTATACGCTCAAAAACCTGATCTCGAGCACAAACGTAGCACATGAGAAAGGAGTTGCAAGCCATAAAGTGCATACGGACATTGCGCTTGGTGGTTACCAACTGCGAACCCGCCATGCGGCCACCGTTCACTGTCCCCCCGCTTTCGGGAAGTGGGGATCGGTTTGTTTGTCCTTGGGCACCGGCGCATACACCACGGTTTGCTCCCCACCGCATCGAGCTGTTCGTGCGCGGATAGCCGCCATCCACTTCTCCTCCGTGAGTTACGGCCTTCGTCGCGCACGTTCGACCGAACCGTAGGGTTTTCGTGCTTTCGTGCGTTATTCTGGTCGGCCTTTAGGCCCCGATCGAGCGCTTCAAGAATTCCAGGCCACATTTGATGCCAACAACAGCCGTGATCAAACTCGGGCACTGGGATGATCACCGCACGCGGATGTGCAGCTTTGTAGCGTTCGGCGAGCTTCATCGGCACCTCACGGTCGCGAAGTCCCACGTAATGCCGCTCTACGATACCCGGCTGTAAACCGGAACGCTTTGCGGGATTGAGAGAATCCGCTAGGGGCCAATAGCCATGATGATCCACCCAAGCTTCGGTATCGAGATTCCCGGCCAGCGTCAGCACGGCCCGCGTCGTTTCGAACCGCACGGCTAACAACAATGCCAGTGTACCCCCGCCGCTGTGTCCGATAAAAACAAGACCCGATGTTTTATTTCGCGGCAGGAGCCGACGGAGCGCTGACTCGAGGCTGTCCACGACGCGCTCGGAATAACGCGCATGTGTCCACAGCGAAGGATCGCAATAGGATCCTTGTGCCAGCCCAAGATAACACGGCCGCCCGAGGTAGAGGCTGGGTGCGTCATCAAAGGCCATGAGGCGGAGCATGATCGGCTGGTGGGACGTCGGGTCGGCGGCCGGATAGTCACCGGCGATCCAGGGCGAGCCATCGCCTTCCAGATAGACATGTAAAGGCATGCCGACACTGTCCACCTCATTCAAAAATACGACGTGAGGAAATTCCGTGCCCTGGGTCACGACGCGCGTAAAGCCATACCGCGCAGCTTCCGCTTCTATCCGCTGGGCCGGTGTCGCACATCCGCCTAGCTGTAACCCTGAAGAAAAAACCAAGCACCCTGAAATAACAGCGGTAAGCCGATGAGCGACATCGACACTGCGAAACGATACGACCAAACTAAGTAACATAAACTGATTCGTAAGCCAGTGATTCTAGCAGTTGTTCGCCGACGATGCGCCCGCATGCTGACATATCCGGTATGGGTAATCGATTGAACCTCGGAGCGAGAGGGACGACGCTCGTGCTGTTAGTAACGTTCGCCGGGTGCGCGCCGGTCTCATCTACCCTCTCGGGTCCCACGCCACTACCGGCCGGAAAGATACCCAGCAGCGTCGAGGACTTGATAGTGGTCGATTGTCTGATCCCCGGCGAGATCAGGCAGGTCTTACCGCTTCAATGAGGCCGCGGCGAATCGCCGCGGAAAATAGCCAGCACCTTACCGCCCGCGCGGTTCCATCTACCGCTTCAATGAGGCCGCGGCGAATCGCCGCGGAAAATGTCCACGACCACGACGGTCACCGTCGCGTTGTTGACGCTTCAATGAGGCCGCGGCGAATCGCCGCGGAAAATCGAGGAGGTGGCGCGCATGGTCACGACCATTCGCAAGCTTCAATGAGGCCGCGGCGAATCGCCGCGGAAAATTCGCTTGCTGCCGCGAATCGCTCGCGCGCTTCATCGAGCTTCAATGAGGCCGCGGCGAATCGCCGCGGAAAATCATGCCGGCGCACTCGATCATTCCCCCAAGCGCATCGCTTCAATGAGGCCGCGGCGAATCGCCGCGGAAAATGCCCTGCGGCGTTACGATCAGCCCCTCGAAGTCATTGCTTCAA
>JBOGOP010000380.1:0-3966 GCA_050747225.1 Pyrinomonadaceae bacterium | reverse complement strand
CCGCGAGCGTAACCAAATCAATGCCGGCCATCGCTCCGCGCGTCGCCCAGGTATTATGAAGATCGTAGAGTCGGAAGCGCCTAATCGGGCTCTCGTTTGCTTCTGATCGCAGGCGATTGTCTCGCGCGAGCGTGCCGGCATGCGCCCGATTTACTACAACGACTTTAGGTCGACTGTTTATTATGGATTTGTTTAGTGCACCTGGAGGTGTTCGCAAAATCCCGGGCTGCGTCATTCTTGCGTAGCTCTTTGTCGGGCCACGTTCTGGGCCAAAAATGCCCGACGCCACCAGTGACATTGTGTTGCTCTCGTAAACGTTTGCCGTTTCGATCAAAAAAGATCCGGTGACGAAGCCTGGAGCCGTTGCCTGCGGAACCGGAAATGAGGACGAAGCGAAGCCGGCCTGACTCATCGTAGTAGTATTGATCGGTTCGACCCTCATCTTCAGCGGTGTAGCTAAACTCATACCGCCTCACCACGCCGTTTTGATCCCGGGTCAAACGGCGAAACTCTGTAAAGGCATCGCCACAGTCTTCAAAGCTTCGTTCCAAAGTTCTAAACTTCTTCGCAGCCCACCCATCGTTTACGGCTTTTACAATTGCCCGCACTTCGTCAATTGAGGAAACCTTCTGTTTATCCCCCGAGTCACTGGTTTCGGGAGTGCCGGCTGATGTTTGAGCCTGCACAGAAATCTGAAGGCCAACTATTAGAACCAGACAGATAAACGCAAGCATAGTTTTGCTTTGATTCGTTTTCACAGGGAGTTGCCATCTTATCGGCAACAGGCTGAGGACGCTAGAGTCGACGACGGATTTCGTCGGGGGCTTGTGCAGGGTATGTGCGGGCACTGATGCTTTTGAATCTTGATCAGCTTTCTCATTAGCACCGTGGCTTCAGCCCGGTGATCAGGGTTCCGGTTCGAACCGAAACCGTTTAAACGGTTTTGGGATGTCTGGGCACTAAACTCACCGGGCTAAAGCCACGGTGCTAATGAGACCGAAACGAGACAAGCTACACCAGTACTTATGTGCGTCTGTAGTAAAAATTGCAGTAAATACCTGCATGCACTGAAGACCAAGGAAGAACATGAAAAAATTTAAAGTATTCTCCTTGCACCTACTTAAACGTCAGTGTTCTTCCATGCACGATACTTGATAATTTCTGCAAAACCTTTATTCATCGATTCGATTCCGATCGCCGCCTCCAATCCTCTCAACAACTTCGAGACAGGCAAGTTCACCTACTTGATTTTGTCGAGCAGTTGGCGAGTTTGCATTTGGACTTCTTTGTATTCAGGTAGGTAGTCTGGGTCAGCTGGCATTGACAGAATCATGTTGAGTTGGTTACGCGCGTCTGAGGAGCGGCCGACCGCTTGATATGCCTCGGCTAGATGGAGACGCAAAAACGCATTCGTTCGAATATACCGTAAGCCTTTTTCCAGCTCCGCGACCGCCCTCTGCGGGTCGCCGCCCAATAGCCTGGGCGTTTTGAGATCAACCAGACCGAGCACCATGAATGCGCCACCGTCCTGATATCCTTCGTCAATTCTGAGCACTGTTTGCATCTCGTTGCGAACGTCGCCAATCATAGCGAGGCCGGAAAACAGGTTACTTTCGATACTGCCTCCGTAGTTAGCTCCCAGCCAGAAATGGCCCTCAGGTTTGTCTCCTCGTAGTTTGACAGCAGCCTTGCCTGCCTCAATGCCTTCGCGAAACCACTTATCGCGTTCACTGCCCTCAGTATGCGTTGCCAGATAATAATTGAATTTAGCGAGTCGCCAGGCAGCATCGTAGTTACCAGGGTCCACAGTAACAGCGTGTCCTAGCAAGATTATCCCCTGTTGAAGGCGCGTCAGGTCTTCGCGCTGGGTGTAAAACTGATCCGCTTGAGCGATGTCTGCGGCCGCCGACTGCTTGTCGTCAGCTGGTGCTGCAACATTCGAATTTGACTTACAGGAGATTAGAGCGAGCAGGGCTACCGCTATTGCCAGGCAGATATGAGACTTACGCCAGACCATAGACTATCTCATGGAGGTGGAACCACAGTGACCAATCTTCGATGAAGGTATAAGCAGACGGAGTTGCAAAGTTTTTGTAAAGGAGTTGTACGGAGTGGCTAGACTTACGAATCCGAGAAACGATCTGAGCAGTTCCGACGTTATCAGTTTTCGGCAAGCTGTCACGTTCGGGACGAATTAGAAACTTCTTTGCTCTTCGCGAATTCAAGTTGGAAGTGCAACGGTTAGAAACCATCCGCAACTACGAGGTGTTTTTCGCTCCCGTAGGAGCGAGATGTTTATAGACTCGACCTTCCCCAATTTAGACCGCGCTCTGTAGGAGCGCAATGTTCGTTTTGTCGCCTTTGCTCAACGATGCTCGGTACATTTCGCTCCAAAGGGAGCTAAGGTATTTGAGATTGTGCCCGTTGCTGTAAACATCTCGCTCCCCTGGAGCGAAAACGATCATCTGCTCGAAACCTTCGCCTCTCGGAAGTTGCTCCTGGCGGAGCCAACTTCTTCACCTTGCGAACCTCGATGAACTCAGCGTGACATCTGCGCCGGCCCAGGCTTTCTTGAAACGGGCTTCGACCAACGCAGCTTCGCCGTTCTTTCCCTGCGCCTTCAGCGCCTGCATCAAGCCAAAAAGTGCCCAGCCGTTATCGCGGTTGCGCCGCAGATCTTCCCAATAAACAGTCTCAGCTTCGGCGGGGCGGTTCGCTTCCAGCAGCACGGCCCCAAGCGCGTGCCGCGGGGGATAATGGAACTCCGCAGGTTCTGTGTAGACGAGCGCGTCTTCGAGTCGCACGGCGCGTTCAAGGTGCGGGATGGCATCATCGTAGTTCTTTTTCGTCGCGGCAATCTCGCCAGCCAGAACTTCCTGCGCGATCGACAGCACAGCGTGGCCGGTGTTTGGCGAGAAAAGCGGCTGATCGAGGGACTTGTCCGGCATTATCTCGTGTAACTTCCCAAGTTCCTGTTCGGCTTCGGCAGTCTGTCCCTTGCCAAGGAACGCCGTGCCGCGAGCGTAATGCCACATGCCGCTTAGGTACGCGCTGGTTGCCGGCGGCTCAGGTTCTTGCAACATTTCGTCCCACTTTCCAAAACGCGTCAGCGCGTAATACGGAACGACGCGAAAGCCGGCGAGCAGCGGAACTGCTTTCAAAGTTTCGTCATCAACTCTCGACGCTGCCTTGCGCGCGGCTTCGATCGCCATCTTGCTGCGGCCCTCGGCCGTCGCCGCAAACCACAGAAAGTGCAGGTTGTGCGGATAATACGCCATGGGATACAGACCCTGCGCGCGACACTGCGAGATGTAATCTTCATCGGCGGCGATCGCCAGGTGGTTGCTGCGCTCAGCGTCGGCGTAGCGGCCGACTCGCTGATAAATATGGGCGGGCATGTGCACCATGTGACCCGCGGCGGGCATAAGGGTCAGGAGGCGATCGGCGGCCGCTTCGGCTTTGTCCGCCTGGTAGGCCTCCATAAGATGAATGTAAAGGTGCAGCGCTGCGGGATGTTGTGGATTGCGGGCAATGATTTTTTCGGTCAGCGCGACAATTTCTGCAGTTCGTTCATAAGGCTGCCCGTCGCGTGTCCAGTAACCCCACGGGCGAAGGTCCATCGCAGATTCAACGTAGAGCATCGCGATATCTTGATCGTCGGGAAACTGCAGATGCACTTTGCGCATCGCGTCTGCGTAAGCGACATCGCGTGCTTTCCGATCCTCGGCGCGGCCCGAATAGCGTTGCGTCAGCGCATCGATCAGCGCCTGCTCGCGTGCAGACGCTTTTGACTTGAGCGCGATGGCCTTTTGAATCGCTTCCAGAGCTTTAGGCTCGCTGGCCGGATCCATCGGCGCGTTGATGTTCGGCCCGAGCGCCAATGCTTCGCCCCAGTAAGCCATCGCGAGATTTTGATCGAGCCGGGCGGCCTCGCGATATGCGCGGCCGGCTTCGGCATGATTGAAC
>JBOGOP010000379.1:0-4001 GCA_050747225.1 Pyrinomonadaceae bacterium | reverse complement strand
GATGTAGGTACCTTCCGGCTCCACTACAAATTGTTCGCCCGCCAGAACGCCGGAAACAAATTTTATGTAACCATAGCTGATTGTCACCGTGTTTTCTCGCGTGATGGCCACGGTGCGTGAAGGATCAAAATCCAGAGAAGCAGGATCAAGCAATGGAGCTGGAGGAGCTTCAGCAACGTCTGCCCTGATCTCTTCCACCGGTGCCGCTGATTCGGATACTGGCGGCGGCGCATCAACTGAAACGGCGGCCTCCGGCATAGCGGCCGGCACTGCCTCAGCATAACCAGAAGCCGGCTCGCTCGGAGCGGGTCCGCTCGACATTTGCAGTTCAGGCGCAGCGGCGACGGCTTGCGCTTTCTTGCGCTTGCGCATAACGAAGAAGATCACCAGGCCGATTACGACAATTGCAACCACAAAAAACAGCAGTACTAAGACAACTCCGATGATAATCCAAATAGACGAGTCGTCTTGAAATCCGAAAAGTATTGGATTCTGAGTCATTGATTGATTGCTCCTTGGCAGAGATTAGCTATCTTCGTTGCAAGCTGAGAAGTTTAGCCTAAAAACGCTCTAGCAGTTGATAAATTTCAACCGCTGCTTCAGGCCGCTGATTAATAAGTTAGACCGTGCTTCTAGTGGAATTCCGGAGGAATGTCAATGCGTCGCGGTTTCGTACGGTAACTGAACGCCATGAGCCTCTCTGCGTATGCTTTTGTCTGCCTGGAGGTCTACTGCCGAGCTTCTTCAACAGAGCATCAATGAGAGCTAAAACCCCCGGCTGGCACGTTGCTTGCCAACTTTCCAGTGACTAATGGCACGGCTACAGCATTTATTGGAGGAGGCAAGCTTGAGTAAGAGGCTCTTAATTGTTTTTGGGATTGCAACACTGGCGGCATTCGGCGCGGGTTGCACTACCACCGGCGGCGCGAACGCAGGCGCCAATACAAACGCGACCGTCGTTGTTGACACTACGCGGGCGGTACCAGACGATTCAGAAATCGCAACCTCTGTTGATGCTTACGGAGTCAAAACTGAAACACGTGTCTTTCACAACAACCCACGAGTGGCGAAGGTTGTGGTCACCACCCGGGACGGTAAACGCACGACCACGGTTTACGCGCCCAGCGGCGAGTCGAAGGATCTCAAAGACGAGGTTGGTGACGCACTGTCGGCAACCGGCAATGCCATAGCCGACGGCGCCGGGTGGACCGCTGATAAAGCGGAGGATGTCGGCGACAAGACTAAGGAAGGCGCTAAGACTGCCGGCGAGAAGACAGCCGAGGGCGCGAAGACGGTTGGCGAAAAAACCGCGGCAGGCGCGAAGAAGACTGGCAAAGCAATCAAAAAGGCAATCACACCATAGCTTGATTTAAGTCAGGAACCCTGATGTTTAGGCGGCTTTGGTGGGCCGCCCTTTACGCGTGTCCGGTGTTATACTGCTGGCTGCAAACGAAGTTCTCGGTTTCAGGAGCCAGCTATGGCAGACACAACCCGGTTCACAATTATCTGTCCTTGCTGCGAAGCGACGCTAACCATCGATTCGCATACGGGCGCGCTTATTTCTCATGAGGAGAAGAGCCGGCCGTTGGCTTCTTTCGATGAGATGGTGAAGGGGCTTGATAAACAGAAACAGGTGCGTGAGCAGATTTTCTCTCAGGAGTTGAGTTCAATGAAGGACCGCGATCGCATTCTCGAGGAGAAATTTCAGGAGGCGATGAAGCGGGCCGAAAAGGACAAAGACAAACCCTACCGTAACCCACTAGACCTGGATTGAAGTCCATTACGCGATTGAAACCAAAACTCGCAGCCCACCGTACAGACCAGCAAGCAACAGCAGCAACCTGTTGGTCATCTTTCGAAATGGGCAAAACCGTGCCCAACGATCCAAGAATTCGGAGTAACTTATGAAGCAGCGAAAACTCGGAGCTTTGTTAGTGCTGATGGTGACGCTACTGAGCCTGTCGATCTACGCCAGGGATTCACTTGCCCAGGTTTCCATGCCTCGCATTAATTTTCAGCAGAAGACGCTGCCGAATGGCATGCGCGTGTTGAGCGTCGTGGATCATTCAAGTCCCACCGTCGCGATTCAGGTGTGGTATCACGTAGGCTCAAAAGACGATCCGGAAGGCCGCAGCGGCTTCGCGCACTTGTTCGAGCACATAATGTTCAAAGCGACGAAGAACATGAAATCGGAAATGATGGATCGTCTGACCGAGGACGTCGGCGGTTTCAATAACGCTTTCACCAATCCCGACGTCACTGTTTACTACGAAGTTGTTCCCTCGAACTATTTGGAAACGCTGCTATGGGCTGAGGCCGACCGGCTCTCAGGGCTGACAGTCGACGAACCAAATTTCAAGTCTGAACGAAGTGTTGTGCAGGAAGAATATCGCCAGAGTTACCTCGCGCCGCCTTACGGCATGCTTGAGTACCTGATCGAGCAACAGTCTTTCACCACGCATCCATACAAACGGCCGACAATCGGTAGCATTGAAGATCTGGATGCTGCGTCACTCGAAAACGTGCGCGCTTTCCACCAGACCTTCTATCGTCCTGACAATGCCACGCTGGTGATAGTTGGCGATTTCGAGCCAAAACAGTTGGACGGCTGGATAGCAAAGTATTTGGCGCCGATTCCCAAGCCTGCGATTCCACTGCCGCGCGTTGATGTAAAAGAGCCGGAGCGTACAGCAGAAAGGCGCATCACACACCGCGCGGCAAACGTGCCATTACCGGCGATTGCCCTGACTTACCTGATGCCGCCGGAAAAGAGTCCCGATTCAGAACCGCTGCAAGTGGCAGCGACAATTCTCGGCCAAGGAGAGTCGTCCCGGCTCTACAAGTCTCTGATTTATGAGCAACAAGTGGCGCAGAGCGCGGACGCGATAACCGATCTGCGAGAAGACGCCGGGGTCTTCTATTTCAATATCGTGTTGGCAAGTGAGAAGAAGCCGGAAGACGTCGAGCGCGCGCTGTTGGCTGAAATCAAAAAGGTTCAGGACCTGCCTGTTAGTGCAGCCGAGCTCAACAAGGCGAAGAACCAACTGGTAACCAATGAACTCCGGCAACGCGAAACGAGTAATGGCAAGGCATTGGCGCTGGGTGAGTCTGCGGTGTTGCTCGGTGATCCGAATCGTGTGAACACCGACCTGACGAGGCTACAGGCTGTTACCGCCGCGGACGTGCAACGCGTGATGAAGAAGTATTTCACCGTCAACAATCGCCTGGTGATTTATTACCTGCCGGAAGCAGCGAAAAGTGGTGTGACAAGTTCAAACACCAATCGCAAGAGTGCGCCGAAAAGTGCCTACGGCCTGGAAGCGATATTTGGAAAGAGGGGACGACGGTAACATGAAAATCTCTAACCTTCTATTGCGCATTTTTGCCCTGACAGTACTTGCCCTGGCCCTAACGTTGTCGCCCTCGACTGCTGTTCGAGCCCAGACTCCGCAAGCCACTCCGCCTCCGCCCGCGCCGCCGCGTTCAGTACAGTTTCCCAAACCTGTCGAGAAAACGCTTGCTAACGGTCTGCGCGTTATCGTCATCGATCGGCCCGGCACGCCACTGGTTACGTCGCAACTGGCAATCAGGAATGGCGCCGAAGTTGATCCGCCGGAACTCGCCGGTCTCGGCAACATGCTGGCGGATCTCGTCACCAAGGGAACTCAAAAACGCAGCGCCACCCAGATTGCGGAAGAGATCGAAGCGCTGGGGGGAACGCTTTATTCGTCAGCGCGCTGGGATTCGACGCGGATCGGCGTTGATGTGATGTCGTCAAAAGTCGGGCCGGCGATCGATATCCTGGCAGATGTGGTGCGCCGGCCGGCGTTCAGCGCCGAGGAAATTGACCGGCTGCGTCAGCAAACGCTTGACGACCTGACAGTGGAACTAGGCGAGCCTGGCTCGATCGCGCGCTACGTTGCGAGCCGCGTGATCTTTGGTGATGCGCCCTACGGCCAACCACTAGCCGGCACCACCGAAACGATAACGCGAATTGGCCG
>JBOGOP010000378.1:0-4002 GCA_050747225.1 Pyrinomonadaceae bacterium | reverse complement strand
GGTAACCAGTTTCGTTATCGTGCGAAGGTCAAGGACGCCAACGACGCGCAGCTTGGTCGCTGGGCGTGGGATGTGTTCTTAGTTAGTAGTCCGTGATTTCAACTGCACGTTTACAGGAAACTGATCCGAGCACACCCGCACACTCCGGCGAGTTTGCGGGTGTTCTTTTGTGTGCGTCGTCGGAACTTACGGGGACAGGCAGGAATGCCTGTCCTACTGAGGTCGCAGCGGTTTTCGAGTTGGTCGAGTAGCGCGCGGGATGTCGCCGTCGTCAACCTGATTCGCAGCGCTTTGCGGCTGAAGCTTTGGAGTGCCGCCTCGTAAGGACGGCGGGAGCCTGGGAGTTGGGATACTGACGGTAGCAATCGCATCGGTACGCCTCAGGATTGCACCGCCGCGACCGGCGACCCAGAGATTATCTCCGCCGCGATAAGCAACGGAATAGAGCGGCGCGCTGGTGATGGTTGGTTGCTGCTCCCAGGTAGCGCCGGCATCTTGCGTGTGAATGATTCTTCCCTGTTCGCCGGCTATCAGCGCGTCGTCGCGTCCCGCAACGGCCACCGCAAAGAGGTTCGTGCTGAGGCCACTTTCCAAATCTTTCCAGGTGACGCCACCGTCGTCGGTGCGCAGAATGATTCCGCGGGAGCCCACTGCGTAACCCCTTAGCCCATCGGCAAACGTCAGGGCGTAGAGCCACTCGCGCAAATTCTTATCAACTCGTTTCCAGGTTTCGCCGGCGTTTTCAGTGCGCAGGATAGTGCCGTTCGAGCCGACTACCACGCCGTGCTGCGAATCGGTAAAACTCACGTCTTCAAGCCAATTGAAAGTGTTGGTCTTTTGCGAGTGCCACGTTTGCCCGCCGTCATCCGTATGCAGAATCAGCCCGCGCGCGCCCACAATCCATCCGCTCTCAGGCGAAACAAAATCAACGCTGAAAAGATCTTCCTTCGCTTCGACGACGACCGGCTCCCAGATCAGGCCGCTATTCGTCGTCCGTAACACTGTTCCACTGTCGCCGACTGCGAAACCGATTTCTTTACTGACAAACGTGATTGAGTTGAGCCCGTTTGTAGTCCCAGACAAACGCGCAATCCAGTTTTTTCCGCCCGAACGCGTGAAGAGTATTTTCCCGCGCGCGCCGACCGCCCAACCGCGAGAATTATCCAGGAAGAAAATATGAGTCAAATCTTCGCGCCCGCCTTCCGTCAGGCGATGCCAGGAAAAACCCCCGTCGTCCGTACGCACGACCAGACCGTCAGCGCCGGCAGCCCAGCCTAACGATTCGTCCACGAAAAACAGCGTCGTAAGTTTGGGGGCAGTACGAACGTTAACAGGAAGCCAAATCGTGCCGCCGTCGCCCGTGGTCAACACCACGCCGTTGTCACCCGCGGCCCAGCCGTGCAATTCGTCTGTGAAAAAGACTGAAAGCAGATCGGTGGTCACCATCACGTTTAGATCTCGCCAGGTCGCGCCGCCATCATCTGTTTGCAGTATCGTTCCCTGATAGCCGACTACGACCGCGCGTTTCGCGGACACAAAAGAAACTCCGGTTAGGAACACGTTAGCGAGTCCGGCATACGGCTTCCATTTGGCTCCGCCATCATTGGTGACCAGCAACGTGCCTCGCGATCCCACGGCGATGCCTGACTTCGCATCAAAGAACGCCACCGCGAATAAATGTGCCGACGTGTTTGTAGTTTGCGGTTTCCAGGTGATGCCGCCGTCGGTGGTGGCGATGAGGGCGCCGAAAGTTCCGACGGCCCAGCCGAGCATCGGGTTTGCGGGAGCGAACGTCAACGCAAACAAATGATCTTTGGTGCCCGTTGTTCTGGTCACCCACCTGCGTCCGCCGTTTGCCGTAGTCATGATTACGCCGCCTGCGCCGGAGATCACCGCACGTGCCCTGTCTTTAATGTAGAGACCGTACAGCGTTGTGATGGCCGGCGAGAGCTGCGACTCCCATTCGAAGCCTCCGTTACGCGTGCGCAGGATGGCGCCATCGCTACCAACGGCCCAGCCGGTTTTCTTGTCAGCAGCGAACCTAACGGAGTTAATCATATTGCCCTGTGGCAACGGGTTCTGCCACTCCCAACCCGAAGGTTGCGGTTGTTGTGCGACTGGCGAGATGGGGAGCGCCAGGAGGAGACAGGCGCAGCACAGCAAACTGGCGGCAATTCGGCCGTCAGGATAAGGGCAAGCCAATCTGAGTAATAAGCTAAACAGGGTCATGCGTCAGGGCATTCTTACAAGATCTTCCAATAAGGACGAAAGTATTCTCGGGGAGATGTCAGGTCAACGGAAGGCAGAATTATAAAGATCAAGCCAGATGAAAGCGAATTCACCCGAAAATGCAGTAGGCTGGAATGAATTCAAGCTCTTTACTGGGAGCGCGGGTGTCTCGCCCTCAATAAGAAGAAGCGCGAAGAAAGCTCTGGGTCATTCTAAGTGAATTCTAAGGACGCGCTTCGCGCCTGCGGCGCTCAATGCGGGCGAGACGCCCGCGCTCCCAGCAAATCACTTGAGCTTTCCTCGTGCTGCGCGCCCATTGCGAGTGGGACGCCCGCGCTCCCAGCAAATCTCTTGAGCTTTCCTCGTGCTGCGCGCCCATTGCGAGTGGGACGCCCGCGCTCCCAGTGAAGAGCTTGAATCTTACGCGAGGTGCACGACTCTATGGCGGCCTATCTTATTGTAGGTGGGCGATAGCCACGCTCGACTCGCCAACCCTGCGCGCTGTGTTTTAGTTTGGCGATCGTAAGTGTGTGAGGTCGACCGCAGGCAAGCCAACGCGCCCGCAAGTGGCGGTGGCCGCGATTGGTGTTGTCCTGTGCGAGCATAAGTTCGCCGCTCTCGGTTATAGTTGATGCTTCCTTCACGTCGAGCTCGCAGGCTTCTGCTAGCGCCGATTCCGTCATTTTAGTGGCCGGAATGCAGTCGGTATACTCTTCGGCATAACCAACCTGCACGTATGCTGACGTCCAGTCAGTGGGCACAGGCCAAACAACAACTGCCTTAGCGATCACCAGCTCATTACCTTCGCAATCCAAAGCCAGACCCGGCTCCACAATGATCTGTCCTCGGTCAACTATTACCTTGAGTCCGGAAACTATTCCGAACCCATGCAGAGTGCGGTTATGTCGCTTCAGTTTTTCACGAAAGTACTTTTGCTCAAGCTCAAGGTTCTCAGCAGTCAGTAGCTGGCCGGTAAAGAAGCGAAGACGTTTGAGTGATTGTGATTCAGCCATGCGATTCAAACTTCCTCGGCCTGTTATTCAGGCAGCGCCTCGGTGGTTCCTACTTTGTCTATCGCGGCGCGCAGAATCTCTTCATCAACGCGACCACTGGCAGCTATGCGGCGCGCCGCCTTGTCAACAGCTTCCTGAACCAGGTCGCCATCGTGCCCGCGTATCCATTCCCATTTCACCTTGTGGCGCTTGGCCGCCTTGTCCAACCGCGCCCACCACTCGTGATTAGTCTTGCGGCGAAAGCGGCCGCTCATTGTTTCTACGACATAACGCGAATCGGTGAAGAGCCGGACACCACACGGTTCCGTCAAAGCTTCCAACCCCAGGGCCGCGGCCGTTATTTCCGCCTGTTGGTTGGTTGCGTGACCCAGATACTCACCCACCGCGCGCCAGACACCTTTAAATCCGAGCAACGCCACCGCGGCTGCGCGCGTGGACACCTGGCCGTTGCCGAGACTCGAGCCGTCGCAAAATATGGTTACTGACTTCATAGGTGCTGATGCTTTGGCATCTTCACGGCCAAAGACTTTGGATACTCAACTTCGTGTCGGCGTTTTTCCAAGCGTACCAAAGACTAACATGGAGAACTGCGTGATTGCAGTTTCCGGAGTCGAAGCGTACTTGATACGGCTTGAGAGCGCCAAAGGCGCGCAATGTAAGAGTCATTATGGCTGACAGAAGGAAATAAGGCCTTGGTTCCTTAAGAACGTGGATTATGCTGGTGTTAGCAAGAACAACCTGGCACAGAGCCACATTAAGG
>JBOGOP010000377.1:0-4019 GCA_050747225.1 Pyrinomonadaceae bacterium | reverse complement strand
GCACTAACGGTCTCTGGCGCGAACAGTGGCGCGTGCCGAAGGCTACCAAGTCCGGCGCCCTCGACGCGCTGCGCAGCAACATCGGCATTATTTACCATCCGCGCGGGCGCATTGCGATTGCGGTCACCTGTAGTGAAATGCCGGAGCCGAATTGGACGGTCGACAACCCGGCGCTGCTCCTGATGTCGCGACTCTCGGAAATTCTGGTTGACGGGTTAGGGAAGTAAATGAAGCCCATCGATCTGGTCATCATTTTTGGCTACCTAATCGGTATCACGCTGTTTGGCGTTTGGTTTTCTCGTAAGCAGGAAACCACGCGTGACTATTTCCTGGGCGATCGCACGGTGCCCTGGTGGGCAATCGCCGCCTCTATCGTCGCCACCGAAACCTCGACGATCACTTTCATTTCAGTTCCCGGGATCGCGTTTGCGCGCAACGGGAATTTCCAGTTTATTCAACTCGTCTTCGGCTACCTGCTTGGCCGCATCGTAATCTCGCTGCTGTTCATTCCTTCGTACTTTCGCGGCGAGCTGATGACTGTCTATCAATTGCTCGAACGACGTTTCGGCAATCGTATCAAGATGTTGGCGGCATCGTTGTTTGTCGTGATGCGTAACATCGCTGACGGGATTCGTCTGCTGCTTACCGCTTTCGTGCTGGCGGCGGTTTACACCGCTTTTCAACCGCAGGCAAACGCGCAGTCGATTGTGATCGCGTCAGTGATACTGCTGGGCGTGGTGATGATCATCTTCACTTACTTTGGTGGCATGGAAGCGGTGATTTGGGTTGAAGTTGTGCAATTGGGAATCTACCTGGCGGGGGCGGCGATGGCCGGCGTGGTTCTCATTATGGCCATCAAGGGGGGTTGGGGTCAGGCTATTTCTCTGGGTGAGCAGTATCACAAGTTTAATTTCATTGACTTCGGAATCAGGCCGACCGCTTACGCGTTTAGCGTTCCCTTCACGAGCAACACGTTTAGTTTTACCTTGCCGATCGACTTCACGAAAACCTACACGCTCTGGGCGGGATTGCTGGGAGGCTGCTTTTTGACAATGAGCACTCACGGCACCGATCAATACCTGGTACAGCGTTACCTATGCACAGACAAGCCGCGACGAGCGTCGCTCGCGTTGCTGACCAGTGGCGCCGTTGTGTTCGCGCAGTTTCTGGGGTTCTTGTTTATCGGCGTGCTGCTGTTTGCTTTTTATGCTCCGCATACCGATCCTGCCTATGGAACACTTGCCAACGGAGTTGCCACGCTTCCGGTGGCCGGGACTTTTCAGGCGGTCGGTGGCGACCGAGTCTTCCCCGATTTCATCACCAAGTTTATGCCGTCAGGTTTATCGGGACTGGTCGTGGCCGCAATCTTTGCCGCCGCTCTTTCGTCATCGCTTAATGCAATTGCGGCAACTGCGGTAAACGATCTGTACAAACCATTCCGTCCCAAACGCGATGATAAACATTACCTGCGCGTGTCACACTGGTTAACGCTGCTGTGGGGCATCATTCAAATAGGCGTGGCGCTGGTAGCCATGCGTCAGAATCGTTCCGCACTCGATCAGGCATTGTCAGTCGCGTCTTTGATAAACGGTCCGGTGCTCGGTGTCTTCCTGGTGGGAACTTTCCTGCGACGGGTTAGCGAACCGCCGGCGTTAATTGGAATGGTATCGAGTATGGTGGTGATGTGTTACATACGTTTCTGGACGCCGATTGCGTGGACCTGGTATGTGCTGATTGGCAGTTTGGTCACTTTGCTTGTTGCGTGGATCGCTGGATTCTTTTTTGCACCCGCTTCGAGCGAACGACGCGACGAGCTTTCACCGTCAGGGTGAACGGGAGCATGAAGCGTGGCGACGGGTCGATTGAGAGCCCGCGGAGCGCGGCGATAGCGTAAAGCCTGGGGTGGAGCGAAGCGGAACCCCAGGAACCGTTTGTTAAGAAGCTCAAGAGCCCGCGAAGTGGGCGAAAGAGGCTTTGGATCAGCCCGCCGCTGTCGCACGCTTCGCGCGCTCGGTTTCAAAACTCTATTTTTCCTGGGGTTCCGCTTCGCTCCACCCCAGGCTTTATGCTTACACCCGCTAACGCGGGTTAGGAGACTCTGTTCGCATGTTGTGTTTTCAATGAAATCAAAACTTTTAGAAGCAACTAGGCAAAATCTTGTGCTCCTGGTTTTCGTGGCAATCCTGACTTCTGTCTGTGCACAGCTGTCCTGGCCAGTATCAGCACAACGGAAATCTGCAGCCGTTCCCAAACCTTATTCCTCGAAGCCCACCAAAGCTGCGCTCGTCTGGGCCGACAAGGAATTACGGCGAATGTCGCTCGACGAAAAGATTGGCCAGTTAATTTCTGTTGGCATCAACGCCACCTTCCTGAATCAGGACAGCGATGCCTTCAAAGCGTTGCGCCATCAGATTGAAGACAATCACGTGGGCGGCATCATTTTGTTTCGCGGTCCGGTTTATGAATCGGTGGTCCTGGCTAACCGTATGCAAAAGCTGGCGCGTTACCCGCTGCTCATCTCCGCGGATTTGGAAGCCGGCTCGGGTATGCGTTTCGACGACACGGTAAATCTTCCCTGGGCCATGGCAGTCGGCGCGACCGACAACCCGGATTACGCGCGGCGCCAGGGCGCATTGACGGCGCATGAGGCGCGTGCGCTTGGCGTGCAACAAATCTACGCGCCGGTTGCTGATGTAAACAACAACGCTGCGAACCCGGTTATCAATGTTCGTTCCTATGGAGAAGATCCGGCGGCGGTGGGACGTTTTGTTGCTGCCTTCATCGAGGGTGCGCAGAGCAACGGAGTCATCGCCACGGCGAAACATTTTCCCGGGCATGGCGATACAGCCACCGATTCACACCGCGGCCTGCCGGAGATCGATGTCAGTCGTGAACGACTGAATTCCGTCGAGCTGGTGCCATTTCGTGCGGCGGTGAGATCCGGAGTTGGCTCAGTTATGACTGGCCACATCGGCATGCCACAAATCGATCCGACCGCGGTTGTCCCTTTGCCACGCGACGTTAAGTTAAAGCCGATCGACACAGATGAAGGCGGCGAGGTTGTGGTGGAGAAGGGAACTATGCCGACGACGCTTTCGCCGGTAATGAATGGGATTCTGCGGCGCGATTTGGGCTTTCACGGACTGATCGTCACCGACGCGATGAGCATGAGCGGGTTGACGCTCTATTTCACGCAGGAGGAAGCGTCAGTTCGCGCCCTGGAAGCAGGAGCGGATCTGTTGCTGAAGCCGGCGGATCCTGACGCGGCTCTTCGCGGCGTGCGTGAAGCGGTACTGAAAGGTCGTTTGAAGGAAGCACGCATCAATGAATCGGCGCGTCGGGTGCTGGCTGCAAAGTATGACCTTGGTTTGGTCAAGCAAAGGATCACGGCGGTAGAAGGAATCGATAAGAACGTAGCGGGCAGGGAATCTACGGATCTTGCGCGTGAGATTGCCGAGCACGCGATAACCCTGGTTCGCAACGATGACAACCTCGTGCCGTTGAGCTCACTAAAACGCGACGCACGCATTTTCAACCTGGCCATCACGAATGGCGATGATCGCTTGTGGATCGCGAACGCCTTTTCCAGCGCAATTGGACGTACTTTGGACACTGACAATACGAACGGGCGCAAGGTGGAAACGGTTGTGCTGGATGATCGCTCAACCGATGCGGAGGTTCAGAAAGCTCTGGAACGAGCTAAGGGCGCTGATCTAGTCGTCGCTTCTCTTTACGGTCGGGTGCGATCGGGTCAGGCGCGCAGCGTAGGCCTGCCTGAACCGGGCGCGAAGGCGCTGTCAGCACTGATAAGCAGTAGGCTGCCGCTCATCGGAATTAGTTTTGGCAATCCTTATCTGCTGCAGAGTTTTCCTGAACTTCGCACCTACGTTGTAGCTTACGGCGACATGCCCAGCCTGCAACAGGCGGCAGCGCGGGCGTTGGTGGGTGAGATCGACATCACCGGGAAGTTGCCGATTTCATTGCCCGGCCTCTATCCGCGCGGTACTGGTATTCAACTC
>JBOGOP010000376.1:0-4024 GCA_050747225.1 Pyrinomonadaceae bacterium | reverse complement strand
GAATTTGGTGGGGTTGGTACTACGGCAGACACAGCAGCGCGCGGACGGGCATTGCGACGTGTAGCGGAAAACTCGATCCTGAATCAACAGGAGAAGAACAAAGCATTTGTGCTGATGCAATACTTCGGCTACCTGCGGAGAAACCCGAACGACCCGCCTGAAGCAAATCTGGATTTTGGTGGTTACAACTTCTGGCTCGGCAAGCTCAATCAGTTCAATGGGAACTTCGTAGACGCCGAGATGGTGAAAGCGTTCATCGTCTCCGGCGAGTATCGCCAACGCTTCGGACCGTGAAACGTCTCGATAACAAAGCCATCAGTTTCACCTGCCTGAGCACTACTTTTGAATATCGACGAATCTAGACCAGTTTGTCTCCAGGTTGTAGGATGAGGCTGTGAACGTCTTCAACCCGGTGGACTCTTCATTATGCGTTTGAGAAATAGATTCCTCAGTTGGCTCATTCCGTTCGTTCTTTTAGCAGCCAATTCGTCACTGTCAGCCAAGCCAAACAGCAAATGGCACGCCCCAGACGACGTGAGCGGATCGCCGAGTTTTGTGGTCTATCAGAACGAACTTGGCGAAGTCACCTGCCGCGAGGCGACGGAACTCGAGCGCCGGCAGATTGCGGAGCGCAGCGGCGGCGGCGCGACACGGGTAATCTATCCCGGTGCGCCTTTGCGCAGCCAGCTGCCTTATGGGACCGAAACATGGACGCCGAAATCGGCGCCCGACTTGCGGCTTCAACCCTCGGCGGGCCTGCACATCGTCCTTCACGGAACCGCGCAGTTGGATCAAAATCCAAGCGCAAAGAATGCATTTATCGTTGCGGCCAATCGCTGGGAAGCCATCGTGTCGACGTCAATCACTGTTGTAATCGACGTTGATTTTGGCCCCACCTTTTTTGGCGAGCCTTACCCCAGCGGAGTTCTGGGAGCCACCGGCGTTTCCTTTCAGCAAGGGCCGTACTCCGATCTCCGTCAGAGATTGATCAATGGTGCGTCGAACGCAATCGAACAACAGCTTTACAACGCACTGCCTCTAGCATCAGTCCCAGTCGATTTCAATGGCGTCTCCAGTAGCGTCACCACCGCTAGTCTTACCTTGCCGAACGCCCGTGCCCTTGGTCTCGCGCCCGACATCCCAGATCCGAATTTAGTGCCATTAGGACAAGGAGACGCCGGCATCGGCTTCAATTCCGCCTTTCAATTTGACTTCACTCCTGACGACGGTATTTCGTCGGGCCAGACTGACTTTGACTCAGTGGCCAGCCACGAGATTGGCCACGCCCTCGGGTTTATTTCCGAGTCTGGCGGAACGAGCGCGACGCCCGTTTCTGCCTGGGACCTATTCCGTTTCCGCCCTGCCACTGTCAACCTGGCGACCTTCACGACCGCGCCACGCATTATGTCGATTGGCGGCAGTCAAATTTTCTTTGGCAACCAGGTAAGCACTTTCGCCACTCTTGAATTGGCACTCTCAACCGGCGGTCCGGATCCGGAGCCCGGAGACGGAGACGGGCGGCAGTCGAGTCACTGGAAGGACGATGCCCTGTCCTCTGCGCGTCCATACATTGGCGTCATGGATCCGACTTTGGGGACTGGCATAAGGAGGACGATTAGCGAGAACGACATTGTTGCGCTCGACCTGTTTGGCTATTCCATCAGCCTGCCGCCACCGGTGCGTCCATCGAACGACAACTTTGTTAATGCAATTTCCCTACAAGGAAATTCAGGAACGCTGAATGGAACCAACGTCAGCGCCACGAGAGAGGCGGGCGAGCCCAACCACGCCGGCTTCATGGGTGATAAATCCGTCTGGTACTCATGGTTATCCCCACTCGACGGGCAGATCACAATCGATACAATTGGCAGTAATTACGACACGACGCTGGGTGTGTACACCGGCACCGCAGTAAACCAACTGCTGCTGATCGCGCAGAACGACGACATCGTTAACGGCACAAACAAGGCCAGCCGTGTGCAGTTCAACATAACCGCCGGCACAACCTACCGGATCGCTGTTGATGGCTGGAACGGTGAGTACGGCAACGTTACCCTCAACTGGAGCGCCGGCGTCGCCACGCCAACCCCCACACCCACGCCGACGCCAACGCGCGTATTAACGGTCGCCTCGGTGAATCCAGGTAGCGGCGTGCCTGTCACAGTCAGTCCAAATGACAACGGTGGTTTAGGTAATGGGTCGACTCAATTTACTCGAACGTACAACCAGTTCACGAGTGTAAACCTGACTGCACCAATCAGCGTTGCCGGCAACTACTTTCAAAAGTGGCAGCTGGACGGAAATGATTTGACAACGGTTCGAGCGACGGGTGTCAACATGGGCATCGACCGCACGTTGACAGCGGTCTATATCACCCTGCCGCCGACACCGACGCCGTCGCCAACGCCCACTCCGAATGGTCCGGGCCAGGCGGTTGCCTACCAGATCAATACCGCTCACACCGGATCGCAATTCGACAACGTTAGTCCACCATTGGGGCAGCGTTGGTCACGAGACCTGGGCGCTGCAGTCTCCTATCCGGTAATTGCCGGCGGCAAGGTTTACGTCACCACCTTCCCGTATCTTTACGCGCTTGACGCAACCACCGGTGCAACGGTTTGGGGACCGATTGATCTGGTTGGGGGCACTGGAGGCGGCCCGGCAGTTGGAGCTGCCTACGAAGCGGGCCGCATTTTTGTCGTCAACAGGAGTGGTTTGCTTCGCGCTTTCGATGCGACCACGGGATCTCAGTTGTGGTCGCGGCAGCTTGGAGGTCAAGCGTTCTCGTCGGCGCCGACTGCCCAGGGCGGCACAGTGTACGTGTCAGGCTATCCGACGGTCTTCGGTGTATCGGCGCAGGACGGCAGCATCACGTGGAGTGCACCTAATACTGGTGGCGATAACAGTTCGCCATCAGTATCAGAAACTGGAGTGTTTGTCTCTTACGCATGTAATAACGCCTGGGCGTTGTCGCCAGCAACGGGCTCCGTCCTCTGGCATCACACGACAAACTGTTTCGGCGGCGGTGGAAAAACGACGGTTCTTTTTGGCGGACGTGTCTACGCCCGTGGTGGTTCGTTGGAAAACGAAGCGCTCGACGTAGGGACGGGAATCGAAGTCGCCACCTTTTCTGCGAGCCCGGCGCCCGCCTTCAACGGTTCCACTGGTTACTTTCTTAATGGGACGACGCTCGAGGCCAGGGACGTCTCTTCGGGAACGCTGAAGTGGTCATTTACCGGTGACGGCACTATCGTTTCTGCGCCGATAGTCGTGAACGGCATCGTGTACGTTGGCTCGACCAGTGGCAAGCTCTACGCCTTGAGCGAGAGCACCGGGGCGAATGTGTGGATAGGAACAGTCGGGGCACCAGTGAATCGCCCTGATGAACAAAACGTGTCGGTACTCACCGGGCTCGGTGCCGGTGAAGGTCTGATAATCGTGCCTGCCGGGAATTCGCTGGTGGCTTATCAGCCTATTCAAACAGCTCAATCAGTTCAATTCAGTTCCGCAGCTTATACCGTCGGTGAAGGCTCGCCGCGCGTAAACGTCACGATAAGTCGGAGCGGGGATACCGCGAGCAGCGCCTCAGTTACCTATACAACGAGCGATAACGCCGGCTCGCAGAATTGCGCCACGAAGAACGGGATTGCTTCACAGCGCTGTGATTACATCAACACGGTCGGCACCATCACCATTGCTCCCGGCGAGACTTCGAAGTCTTTCTCTGTGGCGATCGTCGACGACTCTTACGCCGAAGGGTCAGAGACTTTCACCGTCAGCCTTAGCAACCCGGTTGGCGCAACCCTGGACCCACAATCAACCGCGACCGTTACGATCACTGACAACGACAGCGTAGATGGGCCCGGTAATCCCAGCGACAGCGCCAGCTTCTTCGTGCGTCAACACTACATCGACTTTCTAAACCGCGAACCTGACGACGCTGGCTTGGCGTTTTGGACTAACCAGATAACGGAGTGCCAGCAGCCAGGCGCAACCTGCAGTGCTGAAGTTCGTCGAATTAATG
>JBOGOP010000375.1:0-4033 GCA_050747225.1 Pyrinomonadaceae bacterium | reverse complement strand
CGCCCGCAAGCAAACAAATTGTTGAGACCAGAATCATCCTGAATCGCACAACTCTGGAAACCATTCTCGAGACGGGCGGCTTAAACATTTCGCTAACTCCTTTGTGGGTTGAACGAGGTCATCAAACGCTGGGCACGTTCATGAATAACTGCCGGTTTGTTGGGTTTCTGGCCGATCACAACGCTTAACAGATTAGCGTCGGGCGGTTGAGAAATACTTGAGGAAAGGTTGAGTCAACTCGAGTGCGATGATCCAGGTTGGGGACTGCTTTAAGAACCGAAGGAAATGCGGCTAATTCTTGAGTTGAAGTTGGACTGGGAGGCGAGATTGCAATTTAGTTGCGATTGATCTTTCTCAAATTGAGCGCAGCTCAAACAAGAGGCCGAGTGGAACTCGATGCGGCAAATCGATGGTGTGTGACAACTTCGTGAAAGTTGTTTTAGTTCACTGCTGCTTTCCGCCGGAGAGCAGCTAGCCTTTCATCTGACCAGGTGGGTTTGAGACCTTGTTGTTCCATCGCAGACACGTACTCTTCGAAGGCCTCAAGGGCTCCCTTGAAATTTCCCCTGCGCTCCCGGATACGACTCAGATCGAGTAAGAACGGATTGGTTGTACTCTTGAAAGCACTGGCGGCTTTGGCAAACCATTCTTCAGCCAGCGCCAAGTCGCCTTTCGACTCATACGAGCGTGCAATGAACTGATAGGCAATCGGAAACCGAGCACCGTCCCGGTTCGCAACCGGTAGCAAATAGCCAAGCGCTTCATCGGGTCTCTTCAGCGCTATGAGCGAATAGCTCAACTCCAAATTCGCTGGTGGAAAGTAACCGTGGGAACGCGAGAGCACGCTCCGGAAATTTTCAACGGCTCCCTCTAATTTGCCCCGCTCGCGTAGGTTGCGGGCCCGTTGAAAAAAATCGTAACTGACAGCATCCAAAGTGAGAGCTTTCGCCGTTGAGAAGTTTGGAGGGGCCGGGCTCTTTTCTGGGCGCCGTTCCGCAGGAGGTACTGGTGTCCTATTACTGACGCTTCTGGGAAGACTCGGCGCTTTCTCAGACTCCGAGCGCTTTACGACAATTCCTGGGCGGCTGGCAGCGAGACTGAGAGCTTGAGCCGCTGCTTTGTGTTCAGGATCAACCTTTAAGGCACGACGCCATTCCCGAATTGCAATGTCGTTTTCGCCCCGAGCGGAATAAAGACGTCCCAGATTGTAACTTGCTTCTGCATAACGAAAGCTCTCCAGCCTCAGGGCCGAAAGAAGCGCCTCGTAAGCCTCATCCCATCGTCCTTCTCGCAACAACAGAACTCCCAGATTGTTAAGGGCACGGGAATAAGTTCCCTTTCGCTGATCGATTGCTTTGCGGTAAGCCTTGATGGCGTCATCTGAATCGCCCAAGCGAGCAAGTGCATTACCGACATTGTAATAACCCTGAGGATCAAATACGTCATTATCTATGATCGCGCGCAGTTCCCTCGTTGCTTCAGTCTTTTGACCCCTCGCAACCAATTGTTCCGATAGCTTCAGCTGCAAACGAATACGCTCAGGTCCATTTTCCGCAGCCTCGATTTGATTACGTAATGCGGCGAGGCTGTCCGGCAAATCCTGGTTCGCCTTTGGATCACTTTCAGTCCTCTCGCCTGGTGCTTCATCTTTCTTAACCGTCGGCGCTGCCGGAGTCGTAGAGCTCTCCTTCGAAGCCTCAATCCTGGGAACAGAAGGCTTAGCTTCTTCAGGTGAAGGAGTCGGCTCACTGGGTACGACTCGTCGCGCACGTTCTTTCTGCTCGGCGAGAGTACCGGAAATTCCAGCGACGCAAACGTTCGCGCCGAATGCGAGGGCCAGAAAAACTAGAGTGGTCGTGATGAGTTTCAAAGCTTTGCTCCGTACAGACCGTCAAACTATCTTGCCGCAACTAGTCGCCCAATCGAGGAGCCTTCCCGCCTACGTAGGCGACCACGGTACCGCCAAATCCTACCGCCCAACCGTGCGTGCGGTCCGTAAAAAATACTCTTTCCAGCGGATGTTCAGTCCCGGTTCGCTCGGCAGCCCAATGCAGGCCGCCGTCACGTGTATGGATGATTGTGCCTTCAGCGCCGACAGCCCAACCTTCAGCCCCATCCAGAAACTTCACATCGAACAGATCGGTAGTAATCCCGGAAGACTGTTGCTGCCAGGTACGTCCACCGTTGTCGGTGTGGTAGATGCTGCCGCCACTTCCGACGGCCCAACCCAAACGATTGCCGACAAATGAGGTGGCGCCGAAGCGGACAGCCGGCCCGACAGCATCAGTCAGACGTGAAAGGTGCCAGGTTTCTCCGCCATCCGACGTTTGTATGATGGTAGCGCCCGCTCCGACCAACCAACCGCGATCGTCGTCGATGAAGGTGCCGCCAAGGAGCAGATGTCGGGTGGGTGATTGCAAACGAGTCCAGGTCACCCCCATGTCGCGGGTAGTGAAAATAGCTCCTTCTTCACCGAACGCCCAGCCACGATCACCACTGAAAATCGCCCGAACCAGCCGAGCGTTTACGTCGGCGCCCTGGATGTTTATCCGTTTCCAGCTGTCCCCAGCATCCGTCGTTTGCATTAGATAGGTTCGCGGATCATCTTTAAGTTTCAAATCGAAAAGATTCGCTTCGCAAAGAACCCAACCAGTTTTGTCGTCGGTGAAATAGATATCGCGCAGGGCGTCTTTTGTAGGTGGAGACTTTGCCTGCCAGCTTTTGCCACCATCCAGTGTTGCTAAAAAAGTACCTTTGCTGCCCACTGCCCAGCCGCGGTTTTCATCGAGAAAGAAGACGCCGTGAAGCCAGGCTAAAGAACTGACACGTTGACGCGTCCAGCCGCCAGGCTGCCCAACGGCAGAGTGACACATGAAGCCAAAAACAAGGCAGGCGCAAAGTAGGGCAGAACTTAGCCAACGCGCGCGCCAAGTCGACGCTCCAATCGCCCTCGATCGACTGCGAATCGCAGTGCCCATCGTTTCGACCTCATCAAAACTAAACTGCATAACGGAGCAGAGATGGCCCGACCTTGCCCGATTTCTGGCCTTGATTTCTAGAAAGGCAGTCCACCAGTGAAGATTCGAGCGAAACTGAGGATCGGCGAGAAGCCCATGATCTTTTGCAAAGTCTTAAGCTTGTTTCCAGGGACCACAATCTGATCGCCGGGCACAAGGTAAGTGTTGTCGGCCACCTTGCCCTTGTAGATGGCTGATACGTCGACAGCGATCGGAGAAAGCACACCGTTGGGTTGACGGCGCAGAACTACAACTTTGCTTTTGTTGCCTGTCGATAGAACGCCACCTGCTTCGGCCAACGCCTCAGTGACGGTCAGGCGATGGTTCATCAAACGAATGCCCGGTTGTCCGACATCACCGATGACGCTATAGCGATACGATGAGGCCTTATCAAGAGATACCGTAACTTGCGGGTCGATAAGGTACTCGTCGTATTTTTTCGTAATCAGATCTGCTACTTCGTCAACCGTTTTGCCGTTAACGAAAACTCCGCCTGGTATCAGCGAAAGCGAGATGCGACCACTCGGTGGCACAGTAATCCCAGCGCGCGAGTATCGATCCTGATTAAAGACTGACACGGAAATCACATCCTCGGGGCCCAGCCGATAGGTGTTGAAAAAATTATTGTAATAAGGAACTATCGCAGCTTCCTCAGATAGCTGCTCATGTCTATTTGCTTCAGTTTCCTGAGGCACGTCCAGAGGCCTGGTCCGGGTGTCGTCAGGTTCCAGTCGATCGCCCGTTTGGGGATTGGCGGGTGGATTTTGCGCCGGGCTCTTGGGACTTTGCTTGTCCTGCTCGGCTGTTCGCTGCCTGGTCTTTTCAACGTCAGGCTGGGTTTGAGCCATCACGCTCATGGTTGCAGCCACTGACAAACTCAAAATCACTGACGTTATTAATTTCTTCGTTCTGTTCATTTTCGACCTCCAAAACCCATCACGTACCTACTGACCTCCGCGTCCAAAAAGAATTATCTTGATTGTCTCAAACAAGATGATTGCATCCAGAATCAGGCT
>JBOGOP010000374.1:0-4090 GCA_050747225.1 Pyrinomonadaceae bacterium | reverse complement strand
GGCCAGATCCACGCCGCCAATGCCGGAAACATCGGCGCCAAGATAATCATCGAGGCCGCCAACGGCCCGACCACCGCCGAAGGCGACCGGATATTGCGCGAGCGAAACATCTATGTCGTGCCGGACATCGTTGCCAACTCAGGCGGCGTCATCGTTTCGTACTTTGAATGGGTGCAGGACCTGCAGTCGTTCTTCTGGGAAGAGGCCGAGGTCAATTCTCGCCTCGAGCGCATTATCAAGCGCTCGTTCCAAGAAGTCGCGGCGCTGCAGGCGAAGGAATCGATCAGCATGCGCGAAGCGGCGTACGTCCTCGCCGTCACCCGCGTCGTCGAGGCCACCACCGTCCGCGGCATCTTCCCCTGAATAACTTACAATCATCGAAGTCGAGGCCTGAGCCGCGTTCAAAGGGCGCTGCTTATACTGACATTCTGTGCAGCCCCGTGACTGTGAAAGTGTGCGAATTGAGTTCCATGGTCACTCCCTCGTGTTGACCGGCTTTCCGCGCGTCTTGACCTAGGTCATCGAGTGATCTCGGCCTTCTCATCAAAGTAAGTGACGCTGACGCTGTTTGGGCGGCCCCTATTTTGCCTTGTAGGCCTTCTTAGCGGCCTCGATGTATTCGTTGACGATTGCCTCGGTCGCGCCATGAAAAGCCCCTAGGTCTTGATTGATGACCACAAGATATTTCTTGCCGTCTTTCTGACGGCCATGAGCCAGACCTAATAGATTGGCGTCAAAAGCCGCCAGACCTGCCGCATAAATCAGTTTTTCGTTCTTGCTGCTAGAGTAAGGCACATCGATCAAACTGACTCGCTTCTCGCGCAGCCAAAAGAGCTCGCCGGTCTCCAGCTTCACCAAGTCATAGCTGCTGCCCTCAATGGCCGGCCAGAAGGCCTGTCGCACTTCTTCAAGCCAAGTCTGCCAATCCGGCTGCTTCTGGTAAAGATTCAAAGCCGATTTGATATGGCCTTTCAGCTCCATGATGCGACGGTTGTGATCTCGATCCTCGATCAGGACCCAAATACGCAAGGCTTCGACGCTACCACCGCGTTCAACCGGGCGTATGGCCACATCTACGACAGTTTCATCCTTGGAGAAAAGCGCCCGGATCGAGGACAACTCAACTTTGCCGTTGTAGGCATCGAGATCTCCGTCCTTGAGCTTGAACCCCTTCTTCGAAGTCTTTTTGTCCACATAATCGTCCACCATTTTCCGGTAGTCTTTCATGGCCATGTTGAGCAACTGCTGCACTTGGGTCGGAGGCGCAGTCTGCTGGCCGTCTAGCCCCTTAATGTAGGCGTCTTCCAAATCTTTCCTTTTAATATTCTCGTCAAACGCAGCCTTCACCGCCACCTCGTAGCGAATGAAATCGAGGACAAAGGGGCCTTCGCCGGCGTCATCAAAATCGACGTTCAGAAACGCCAACTCCGCAGCGCGATTGGCGCCATCGGCGCGCACGGGAATAATCGAAAAATTACCCATGTGCGGATCGCCCGCCAACACGCCTTGAAAGCCCAGGTAGGGCTTTAGGCCTTCCTGATTCTGCGTCGACACACGCGACTTCATGTACGACCAATAGTGGCTGGCGTTGCTGCGAATAAACTGCGAGAGGTTGTCGGAAACATCGACCTGACCGAATCCCCCGTCTCCGGCATTCGAGTCCCCATCCTCCGCACGGACATGAGCGAGGGAGCAGGTCGAGGTCAACATCACAGCGTAAGTGAACTGGGAAAACCTCTTCATAGCACTAAGCTTTCGGCCCGCAGCTCGCCTTCGTCAACGGTCGGCCGGAAAAATGGACGTCGAGATCCAGGTCAAGCTTCAATTGGCCCCTCTCGCACTTATCGTGCAGGAGCGTCACTAGTTCGCTGAGATTCCTGCGCACGCTCGCGAAATCGGCGGCCGTAAACATCAAACCTTGCGTGAAAAACTTGGCGACGGCCGGATCGTCGGCGGTGGCATTTAAACGCAACAGGCGCTGGTAGGTCTCGAGATCCATGTGGGCGATGCGCGTGTTCAAGCCAGCTTTTTTGGCCACGTTGTCCTTGGCGACGCCGCAATCATTGTCTTTGAGCACGATCTTTTTGATCTTGATTGCGCCCAGTTGCGCGATCTCATCGGGCTTGAGCTTGCGCTCGCTCGCGAGATTCGGCGTGCCATCGGCGTGCGGATCTTTGCTGTCGTAATAGTAGTAACGATCCTCGGAGTGAATGTTACCAAAGCGATCTTGTTGATTCAAAATAATGTCCAGTATGATCATTTCCGACGCGTCCTTCATCTGCATCATCCTTTGCAAATTGGCGGGATTGAGCTCACGACCTACGAAGGTGCTGACATCGGCTGTGCGGGACAACAGACCCATGACGGCCGATTTATCGCGGAATGCCTGCGCCCGGGAAACGCTGTTGGCGCCGCCATTGAAAAATTCGCGGTAACCGGCTTCGCCTCTCGGGTTGTCAATCAGAGCCCCATAAGACTGAGTGAAGTCATCCGTCAAAAGCAGGTCGCGCTTGCTGCCGCGAGCTCCGGCTGCAAGTTTCGACGTCAAACCGGCCCAAGTCTGTGCGATTAGGCTTCCGGCCTTCACCATACTTTGGGCCTTGCGACCGAGTGCCAACTGATTCTGCACGTCATAGGTGCGCAAGACGGCCGGGGGCACTCCACCCACGCCGCCGAGAATGCGCGAGACATGGTAATAGCCGAGCAACGACGGCGAGTAGCTGCAGCT
Organism: Pyrinomonadaceae bacterium; assembly: GCA_050747225.1. Classification (GTDB taxonomy): domain Bacteria; phylum Acidobacteriota; class Blastocatellia; order Pyrinomonadales; family Pyrinomonadaceae; genus PSRF01. The sequence continues at coordinate 1,362 of JBOGOP010000374.1, read as the reverse complement.
GGTGCTAAGCTTGTACTTGGCGATCTTGTGGGCACCATTGACCTTGCAATTCGCCGCCTCAACCGTTTGCGCCGTCGAACCTTCCGGAACGTCGTAAATGTTCAAACCGGGATTGGTGCTGTTGATCTTAGGGCAAACCGCGGCGTTCTTACCTACTTGCAACGCGCACAGCTCTTCTTCGGTCTTCAAGTCTTTTTTGGAATAATCGGCGTCCTGAAAGTGCTTGGGAATGATACAAATCTCAGCGCGACGGCCGGCGACCGGAATCTCGATGATTTTTTCTCCACGTTGGACTTGCGGTGTCAGTGTGGCGTGGGCCGCGATCACGGCTCCACCGATCCAGGCAATCGACAGTGCGCTGGCGTAGCGGCCCAATTTGTTCATACTCGTTTCAGCTTGACTCCTGGTTTAGAGGCCCTTGGGACAAACGCGAGCCTGTTGCTCAGCTGAAATCTTCAACTCGGAATAAGGCTTAAAGGCGCGAATCATCTGCTGAACTTTGGGATATTGAATGGTCTTGGCGACGTTGCTATTCCAGTATTTGACACCTTCTTCGCCGGACAGACCGCAAAACTGCATGAGAGCGGCGGTCACTTCAAAACCGGAAGCATGCACGCCGTAGTGGCAATGCAGGTACATCGCGCCGTGACCATCTTGAATAATGTTGTGGATTTCCTTCAAAACCGCTTTAACTTCGTCGGAATGGTCCCAACGTTTCACGGTGTAAGTCAATTGCCCGTTGGCGCACTTGATGGATTTGTCTCCACCACTCCAACCGGTGCCGTAGGCGTAAACAACGGCGTCAAAGCCATCTTGGCAGAGCGCTTGTGCCGAAGCCGCGGTCAACGGAGCCTTCTGACCCTTAGCGCCCGAGCTGCTACCGCGATATAACACACCAGGCATGACCGTCTTGTAGTTGAAAAGTCCGTAGCGGGCGTTGGCCGCCTTGTTCTGCGTGGTCAGGTTGACACTCTCCAGAGGGGCCGCCTGAGCAGCGACGGTCCACAAGATCCCATTCAGAGCGACAATTAACCGTTGCCCGTATTTCATGTTCATTCTGAATACCCCGACGTTTACGGCGGGCACTTTAGCATTGGCGTTTCCAAAGAAGAGTAGTGCACTCTCCCCTTTGGTCAGGGTGTGATTCATACCCACCCGCGAAGTAAAATGACTTGCTTTTTTTAGTGGGCATCGCAGTCCACGGTGTCGGCGGCAGTATCTTCTTTGATAAAGCGCGTGGGGTTCAAGTCGAAGAGCAAAACTCCGGCCTTGCAGTTCTTGTTCAGGATCGCAGCGACTTCGACCGTATTGTTCACCACCATCCTCAGCTGGGCGTCGGTCAAACCGAAATTGCTTTTGATG
>JBOGOP010000373.1:0-4092 GCA_050747225.1 Pyrinomonadaceae bacterium | reverse complement strand
GGCAGGTTGTGAAGAAAATAGTGGCAGAGACTACGCACGACAATGCCAATGGTGACGAGACAACTACAGCTACGACCTATTTGATAACGTCGACGGTGCTGGGAGGCAGGGTGGTGTCGGAAGTCTCAGCGGAGACGGGAGAGCGCAGCTTTGTGTACTTGGGGAGTGAAGTGCTCGCTTGGCAATTGAAGGTGGGCCAGACGGAGATAGTGAAGTGGGAGCACCGCGATCCGGGGAATGCAAGTTTTCGCCTGACGTTTAGCGATGGCTCGATGGGTTCGAGCTTTTCGGCGGTGAAAGCGGAGCTGGACCCGTTGGGCTCGAACGCCGGCACGACGGATCCGAATCCGGTGCTTTCACCGCCGGTAGCTAATCGCTCGCCGATGTCAATTTGTTCAAATCGAGGATCTCTGAATTGACTTCATATCGAACCAGTCAACGTTTTACGACTCTTCGAGTAATCGCCTCGTCTTCGACTTCGCCGGATTCATTAATAGGAACATCAGAAGCCTTGGTGTAAGTAATCCCGCGCTCTTCGCTGTCGATTTCAGCGGCAGGTAATTTAGGGAAGGAACCTGACACTTGCGGTGGATTAAATCCGGGATAGTCGATGCGTGCGTGGTAGATCGCGGTGAGAGCGCTAATCATCGCCTCGCGAATTCTGGTTATCTCCTGGAACGTCAAATCGCATTCATCGAGCTGTCCGTCAGTAATAACTGCGTCGACAATCTTGACTACAATTATGCGAATGTTCTCTGGATCGGGACGCGCCAACGAGCGCGCCGCTGCCTCGCAGGAATCCGCCAGCATCATTATGGCCGCTTCTTTGAATTGCGGCTTCGGACCGGGATAGCGAAACTCCTTCTCCTCAATTACTTCACCGGGCTTGGCGTGAGTCTGCGCCTTGCGGAGGAAGAAATGCAGCGTGCGCGTGCCGTGATGTTGGGGAATAAAATCAGAAATCTTCTTAGGTAGATTAATCTCTTTAGCAAGCTTCTGCCCGTAGGTTACGTGGCTGATGATAATCCTCGCGCTCTGTGAGGGGCGGATGTGATCGTGCGGGTTGTCACCCTGCTGGTTTTCAACAAAATACTCCGGCGCTGCAACTTTGCCGATATCGTGATAAAGCGCTCCAATGCGCGCCAGCAGCGGATTCGCGTTCACCGCCCGGCAAGCGTCTTCGGCTAGTTGTCCTACAGCGTGTGAATGCTGGTTCGTACCAGGCGCTCGTAAGGCCAGCTGACCGAGCACCGGCAAATCAGCATTCGAAAGCTCAAGCAGCTTCACGTCGGTCAGTATCCCGAACAGCGATTCGTTTATTGGCAAGCCCCCGGCCGCAAAGACTGCCGTCAACAAGCCACCAACAAAACCGCAGCCGGCTGCCAACAAGACTGCGTTCAGCGTGAAGGCGTGTTCAGCGTAGGCAATCAGCGCCAGGGCCATTACGGCGTTGACCACACCAACCAGCAAGCCGGCAAGCGTGACGGATTGTCGCTCTCTATATCTGCCAATCCCGTACACCGCCGCGGCACATGAAATCATTGCATAGAGCGACTGTTGTATTCCGGTTGGCGCCAGCATGCCGGCAAATAACGCGGTGACGATGCCGGTCAGAAACGCCAATTGCGTGTCCACCAACATCACGACCAACAGCGAAGCGGCTGCGAAGGGAATGGCAAAGTTCCAAAGCGTTGGATCATTGAAAGGCGCGGTCTTCATGCCGTTTGCTACGCTATCGCTAAGCGTAAGACCTATGCGCATGAAAGCCGTCTCCATAACTATGGCAGAACCGACCAGCGCAAATGCCCGTCTCTTCGAAAGTGACAAGACCGACACGGTGCTGCGGTGCTCAGTAAACTTCCACACCGCCCAGTAAACCGCACACACTATCAAGAACAGGCCAATCAGATTGTGCCAGGGGCGTCCCGCATGTCCGGTGGTTTTTAAGGCCGCGAGCTGGGCCAGCATTGCCGGCGTCACCGTATCTCCCTCCCGCGCGATCATCTGATTGCGTTTGATTGAGAGAGTTACCGCCGGAATCTTATTCGCTTCGACCTCACGGGCGGTGGCTGTCGCCGTCTGGTCGAGGATTACGTTGGGGCGGAGCAGGGGCAGAATGGCCGCAACCAAAGCTGATTTCTGTTCCTGAGACCATCCCGGTAAATTGAGCAGCTTGAGTTCAAGTTCCTGGCGCGCTGCAGTTTGTGAGAGCATCCGCGTCCGTGGCGCCGGCATGATCATTTGTGCCGAAGGATTACGAACATCAACTAAAACAATCTCCTGATTCAGACGGTCAGCCTCGGCGTCGTCGTAAATATATTTATCCCCGGTCTCGCGAATCAGCGCCGCCAGTAGATTCAAGTCATCTTCGTTGAAGTTGTGCGCGGCCAGAGCGCGCGCCACGCCGGCGCCGCCGTCCCCATTCCACGTCAAAGCCTTCCCCGGCGCCTTCGCTTCGGTCTGGTTCTTCAGATCTTCCCAGGCTGCGCGAAAACTTCGCGCCGAACTCTCGCCACGAGTAGAGTCGAAGTTAAAGATTGGCCGCGTTGCCTGCCTGGCTGCGTTACGTCGTCTCTCAGTTTCAACTATGTCGAAACCGTTGACGTCCGATCGCGCTACCACGTTTCCACGAATGACTTCACCTTCGCGGTAGTCCTGCGAATATCCGGATGAATAATTGCTGGCCAGCAGGGGAACGGTTATGGCCACCAGAAAACCGAATCCAATGTAGAGGCGCGTGCGTGGCTTGAATACCATGAAGGGCCGCACGACGTATTGCAAGGCGGTGTCGCGGGCACGACTAAACGGAGTTGTGAATCGGGGACGAAGGCCCATTTCTTTTATGCGATTTGCGAGATGCGGGCGGCGTCAAAATCATGACCGCTGGTCGAACCCAGGTCGTGCGAAAGCATCTGTCCAACCTTTTCAAGCAGTGGCGGCAAAGTCTTGCGATCGGTCGCGGATATCGCCACCACTTCACGTTCGCCACCCTGAGTTAGTTGCCGTGAAATTCCCTGCAGCGTCTCGGCCTCAACGAGGTCCGCTTTGTTCAGGACCAGGATCGAAGGAATCTGTGCAATACGGAGTTCTTCAAGGATTCGTTCCACAGATTGAATCTGTTGCGGCCAGCGCGGGTTTGAAATATCCACGAGATGGATTAGCAGTGTGCTGTCGCCGATCTCTTCAAGCGTAGCGCGGAAGGCTGACAGCAGACCTGGCGGCAGGTCGCGGATGAAACCAACCGTATCGTTGATGATTATTTCCTGCTCTCGTGGCAGCCTCAGCCGTCGCGAAGTTGGATCCAGCGTCGCAAACATCCGTTGTTCAGCGCGCACCTCGCTGTTGGTTAGCTGATTTAGCAGCGTCGACTTGCCCGCGTTTGTGTAGCCCACAATTGAAACAACCGGAAGTTGATTTCGGGTGCGAACCTTTCTCCGTTCCTGGCGTCGCAGTCTTTGAGTTTCGATTTCCTTCTCCAACCGGTTGATGCGGTCGCGAACTCGGCGGCGGTCCATCTCCAGCTTTGTTTCACCAGGACCGCGACCGCCAATACCGCCTGCGAGTCTTGAAAATGCCGAATCCTGTCCGGCAATCAACCGCGGTAAGAGATACTTTAACTGGGCGAGCTCGACCTGGATTTTCCCCTCGCTCGACTGCGCGCGTTGCGCAAAGATGTCGAGAATCAGTTGGGAACGATCGATAATCTTCAAGTCAGTCGCTTCTGAAAGTGACCTGACTTGCGTCGGGCTCAACTCGCGATCAAATACAAGCATGTCGGCGCCCAACTGGAGCGAGCGAATTAACAGTTCGTCAAGTTTGCCACGCCCGAGCACCGTGCGCGGGTCGATTGCCTGGCGGCGCTGGATGACTTTGTCCTGCACGACAATTCCCGCGGAAGTCGCGAGTTCCTGCAACTCCGCCATAGATTCTTCAGCATCTGCAATGGGTCCGGTCGTAACGCCGACGAGGATCGTGCGGTCCTTTAGTCCATCCTGCTTTGAGACGCGGCGATTGCGCGCCATCTCTTGCTCGAGAGATTCGATCAGATCAAGAAAATCGACGTCGAGCTGAGAAGCTATGTTGGGCTGCAGA
>JBOGOP010000372.1:0-4100 GCA_050747225.1 Pyrinomonadaceae bacterium | reverse complement strand
GGTTGATAGAAGACTTCCAGATCTTCTTTGTGCGCAAAGCGAGCAATATCACAAACATCATCGAGGTTCTGTTTCATTACTACTGTCTTCAGCCGGATGGTTCCAGGGAAGCCTCGCTCTTTGCGCGCGCGTTTGAGAGTCTGAATTGTTGTCTCAGTTTTTTCGAAGAACCCATCATGGCCGCGTATCAAGCTGTGAGTCCTGCCCATTCCATCAAGTGAGATCGTGACGCGCGACGGACGTGCTAGTGCAAGCTTTTCGATCTTCTCCTGATCTTTCCAGAAGCCGTGACTCAACAGTTCGACAAAAAGACCAACCGAGCTGGCATACTTTACCAGGTCGACTGTGTAGGCCTTCAACAGCGCTTCGCCACCTGTTAAGACGACATGTACGGGACCGAGCCACTTGCGCAAATCGTCCAGTACAATCTTCCACTCCTCAAATGACGGCGCTGACTCTGGTCCACGGTTCTTCCAAATATCACAGTGAATACAACGAGCGTTGCATCTCTCAGTGATTAGCAACGCAATTGATGTCGGTCGACATGCCGCTGCGAATCTGCCGCGAGCAAAAGTCCGGAGCCGGTAATTGATTCCTTCGTATAAGCGTCTTTCGATGAAATCCAATGAGTGCATGCGTTGATTGAGCGATGATGAAGAGAAAAGTTCGTTCCGGGTCTGAGCGCGCAAACTCATCCGCGCATGTTATTCGACGATCTCCTTTGCAAGGGGCGCGCCGGAGTCCGTCTGGACCTGAGGCGCAAGCGACAGTTGGCTTTTTAGAAAAGAGTTCTCGCATTAGTTGGTTGTGCAGCGAAATATCCCCCAGCTGTAGCTCTTGTTACCAGTCGAAATCCGCAGAAGGCGCCTGTGGGTATCTCGTGCGGATAAGGGCGTCTCAATGGAGCTCAGGATTAAGGGAGGTGGAGGAGCCTTTAGAAACGGGGATATGAACGGCCGGCCTCAACTGTGGCTAATTGCCGGCGGTTTGCGGAAAACCGTCTCCCTTTCGGTATTTCTTGTTTGGAGTTCGACACAGGCAGCTGGTTTGATATAAGCTCTGCAACGAGCTTTCATTTTGGGCGACGGTTGAAGTCGCCCGCTTGTTTTTCGCGAGGGAATTTGCCCTTTTCTTGCGAGAAACCTTCAAGGAATTCGGTATGAGTGCCCTGCTTACCAAGAACTTTTGGCGAGTCCTCGCCCTAGTCTCTGTTGTATTCTTCGCTTACGCCACCGTGTTAGTGCGGCTTGCTCACGACTGGTGGTCAGACGAAAACTATTCTCACGGTCTGATAATCCCTTTCATCATTTGCTACATTCTCTGGGCCCGGCGCGACAGGTTGGCTGAAGAGCCATCACGGCCAGCTTTTTATTTGGGGTCGGCGGCAATACTGTTTGCCTTGTTTGCACTTTGGGGAGGTGTAGCCGGTGCAGAACTTTACACTCAACGCCTTTCTTTCGTCCTGATCCTGGCTGGAATAGTGATCTATTTCTGGGGTATTCGACTGCTTAGATTAGTCTTCGTACCTCTTTGTTTGTTGATCCTGGCGGTTCCCATTCCAGCCATACTCTTCAATAAGATTGCGTTTCCTTTACAGCTGTTCGCATCTCGCGTTGCTGTCTGGTCCATGAGCCTTTTGGACATCCCGGTGCTACGACAGGGAAACATAATTGAGCTTATGCCGCTCAACGCCGTGAGCACGCAAAAGCTGGAAGTGGTTGAAGCGTGCAGCGGCATCCGTTCGCTGATGACCTTAATGACCCTGGCAGTTGTGTTTGCTTACTTCACCCATCCGCGCTCAGGACCTCCAGGTCGGTCGTCAAAACTATTTGCCTGGTTGAAAAGTTATGGCTTTTGGCGGTCTGCTATTTTGTTGCTTTCGGCGATTCCGATCGCAATATTGACAAATGCTTTCAGGGTGAGCGGCACCGGTGTGCTGTCTCGTTACTATGGAACCAAAATAGCGGATGGATTCTTCCACTCCTTTTCAGGTTGGGTCATTTACATCGCCGCGTTCTTGCTGTTGTTCGGCGTTGGCTGGATTCTGGATCGGTTTAGGCCAAAACTCGAGGGGTCGTCAAACGAGCCACCGGAAAAGAAGAAGGAGTCAAAAGGAGAAAGTGCGCCCCTTACGCAGGTAGTGCCGGCGGAAGGTACAGAATCATGAAGAGCTCATTGCGCTACGGTCTGGTACTTACGGTAATCTTGCTCGCCGGCATCTTCATTAATTGTTGGGCGTACCTGGGCGAAGCGCGTGTAGAGCGCAAGGAACTAAAAGACTTTCCACAACAGCTTGGCGATTGGGCGCAAGTAGGCAACGATCAGAGATTCGACAGTCAGACGTTAGCCGTCCTCAAGGCTAGCGATTACCTGCTGCGTAACTATCGTACTGCCGACGGTCAGGTAGCCAATTTTTATGTGGGCTATTATGCCACCCAACGAGATGGTGCCACTTACCACAGTCCTCTTAACTGCTTGCCTGGCTCTGGTTGGACCATGAGCGATCCCGGTCAGATTACGATTACTTCGCCCAATGGGCAGGCCTTCGTTGCCAACCGTTATTTGGTTCAGAACGGCGATCAAAAAAGCCTTTTGGTTTACTGGTATCAGGGCCGAGGCAGAACAGTTGCCAGCGAATACTGGGGCAAGGTTTATACAGTGTGGGACAGCGTGCGTCTACGCCGTTCAGACGGCGCGATGGTGCGGATAACGGTCCCGATCGGTAACTCGGATTCAACCGCACTTCGGTCGGCCAGTGACCTGGCAGCCAGCGCAACCAGCGTACTCCCGCAGTTTGTTCCTGACTGAACCAAATATGTGGGATTTTCGAGCGAATAGTTTGCGCAGGATGTGTCAGAGGTGATTGAGGAAAAGGCGCGGGATTAGCCGTCTTTCAAGTCTATTCGCTCGTCTAAGCGTCAAGGCAACGATACGCCCTAAGAAGTCCGACACGAAGTCACATTGGCGCACATTCGTCGGAGCCAGAGGGTGGTCCAGACTTAATTTGCAAGGAGCAAAAACGGAAATGAATATCGAGCCCCGAAGGCTTCTTCACTACGCAATTTTATTTCTCGTTTTAATGGGTGCCATCTGCCTCAGCGGGTGCACTAATTCCGAAAAGGCTAAAGCCGAACATCTCAGAAAGGGTGAAGCTTACCTCAAGGATTCTAAGTTTCAGGAAGCCTCTCTTGAATTTCGCAATGCTCTGCAGATAGATGAAAAACTTGCGCCGGCGCACTGGGGCCTGGCGCGAGCCTATGAGAGCCTGCAGCGATTTCCTGAAATGTTTGAGGAACTGAAGAAAGCGGTCGAACTCGATCCAAATAACCTCGAGGCCAAAGTTAAACTTGGCAACATATATGTGGCGGCGAGTAAGGGAAACGCTGAAACGATAGCGGAGGCCGAGCGACTTGCAAAAGACGTTCTGCAGAGGGACCCCAAGAACATTGAAGGCCACATTTTACTGAGCAGTATCCGGTTTGCGCAGAACCAGAAGGACGAAGCTCTCGCCGAACTCAATCGCGCAATCGAACTGGATCCCAGCCGAAGTGAATCGTATCTCAGTCTGGCGCGCTTCTACCTTGTCACTAAGGACCCCGCTAAAGCGGAGGAAGTTTTCAAAAAGGCTGTATCAGTCAATCCACAGTCGGCCTTAGTACACACGGAATACGGAAAGTTTTTAGTACAAGCGCAACGTCCGGCAGAAGCCGAAATGGAGTTAAAGAAAGCGGTGGAAGTAGCTCCAACGGATCGGAATGCCAGATTTGTCCTCGCAAGTTTTTATGTGGTCAACAAACAACTTGATAAGGCAGAAGAGACCTACAAAGCTCTCGCCGATCTCGAAAAGGATCGACCCGATAGTCAGGCGCTTCTGGCTGATTTCTATTCGTTCATAAATCGCAGGGATGATGCAGTCAAAATATATCAGGACATACTAGCCAAGTCGCCCGACTATACGCAGGGCCGGTATCGGCTCGCTGAAATCCTACTAATGGGCGGTGATAGGAATGGTGCCAGCGCGCAGATTGAGGAGGCACTCAAGAAAGATCAGCGCGATCGGCCGGCGCTAATACTGCGCGCCCGACTGCGGATTCAAGACG
>JBOGOP010000371.1:0-4229 GCA_050747225.1 Pyrinomonadaceae bacterium | reverse complement strand
CCCGGCGGGCCAATCGGGATAGCGCCTGCCGACAGCGTTCACTTCCATTCACTTCACAGAGGAGACCCGAACCTCCCTATGGCAAAGTCCGTGACTCGGTATTGGCCTTCCAATGGGCCAAGGCCCCAGCTCGCCCTGAAAAAGCCCTCTCCCCACCCGCGCCCTCGACGCGGGTAACCCCGAAAAAGATATCTGCATATATAAAGCCCGCCCCATCAATCACGGGCTCGTCCAACTACAGGATAAGATCGCGGCTGCGCGCGATCTATCCTTATTCGTTAGGGCGTGCGCCGGAACGTTGACAATAGCCTGGTCTATAGTTGACAATAATGTACCTCACAGTTGACAAAGCACGAGACGCCAGATGACTAAAGTACGTTCGCGCGGTGAGCAGATTCGACGTTTTATCGTTTCTCACGTTGACAAGCACCCCACCGACATCGCCAAGTTCGCGGCTGAGCACTTCGGAATTACCCGGCAGGCTGTAAACAAGCACCTGCAGCGACTTGTTGAGGAGCGTGCGCTTGTATCTGACGGCAAGACACGGAACTGCGTATACCGGCTATACCCTCTTGTCCAGTGGCTCAAAGAGTATGAATCAAACGATTCGTTAGCCGAAGACATCATTTGGAGGTCTGATGTTGAGCCCTCTCTAGGCCAGCTTCCGGAAAACGCCTTTGAGATCTGGCATTATGGTTTTACGGAGATGTTCAACAACGCGATCGACCACGCAGAGGGAAGCAGCGTCGAAGTTCTGCTACGCAAGAACGCAGCCGTCACCGAGCTTGCGATCGTTGACAACGGAATCGGTATTTTCAGGAAGATCCAAGCGGAACTCGGCCTGGTGGATGAGCGACATGCTATCCTGGAGTTGTCGAAGGGCAAATTGACCACCGACCCGGCCAACCACACGGGGGAGGGGATCTTCTTCACTTCTCGCGTGTTTGACGCATTTGATATCCTTTCTGGTGGCGTCTACTTTTCTCATAAGTTCGGCGATGCTGAGGATTGGATTCTTGAGAGAGCACGACCCGAATCTGGAACAGTGGTGTGGATGGAGCTAGACAACCACACGTCTCGAACCCTTAAGAAAGTCTTCGACCAATTCACATCGGATGACGCGTTCGGTTTCACAAAGACTGTTGTTCCCGTTCGACTCGCTCAATATGGCGACGACAAACTAGTATCGCGATCACAGGCGAAACGCCTCCTCGTACGAGTTGAGCGCTTCAAGACGGTGATCTTCGATTTCACCGAAGTCGAAAGCATTGGCCAAGCATTTGCTGACGAGGTCTTTAGGGTCTTCGCGTCCCGGCATCCCGAAGTAGAACTCCTAGCTATAAAGGCCAACTCTGATGTCAAACGCATGATTCAACGAGCAACATCATCGAGGTAATCCCGTGCTTTAACGTCTAAAATAACCGGACGCCAAGAAGCGCAGCTTGTTGACGGTCTGGTTTACTGATGGGTTAGAACCATGCCGGCCTGAAGCTTTCCCGGTAGACCTCTTAGGGCGGATGCAGAAGCGCGATCCGCCACGTTGCCAGCATACTACTCGGGCTGGCCGAGCGGCATCACGCCTACCGCGAGCTGTTTCGATCGCAGCTCTCGGAGATCGACATTCACGACATACGCACATGTCTGGTCTACAACTATCCGCTGGGCAATGGCCGGGCAGGTGGTGCTCACGCTGAAGACACCTTACCGAGATGGCACCACCCAGATCGTCAGGAAGCCCTGGAATTCATGCAGCGCCTCGCCGCACTCGTCCCGCGTCCGCGGTTGATACGCTTCCATGGCGTGTTAGCCCCATGCGAAGCTGCGTTCCGCCATCGTCCCGAGCGCCTCCACCGAGCCGACGACGACCACCCCTGATCCGGTCGAGAAATCCCGTCCTCCGCCTCGGCGCACATCAGCTGGGCTCGGTTGCTCAAACGGGTCTTCGATATCGACCTGGAACACTGCGACCAGCAAGCGACGGGCTAAGGCCACGATCCCCACGCCCCCCATCCGCGCACCGCCGCCGGCAAAGCGCTCATGGAACCAGCGGCTATCTACATACACCTTGTTTTAGTGTTGGCAGCGCCGTTGTTTAGAATAGTGCAACTGTACCTGGTTTAGAAATGCCTGGGGTCATCTTCGGTCATGTAGTTATGCTTACTCTGTGATCTGGTCTTTCATACGATAGCTTTTTCCCCTTGATCACAATGGTGTTGACGTGATCAAGCAGCCGGTCAAGCTAGGGCGCGGAAATTTTTCATGCGACAATGCGCCGCGTCGCACCCCCAAAAACCTGACATAGAGTTTCAGTACGCCGTTGGATATCCTATTCGTCGTTAAGAGCAGCTTAGCGGCGCTCGGACGGCTTCTTAGCGAGGGGCGCCGAAGCGATCAACGCGGGCGGCTGGTCAAGGCGAGTAGCACCACCTTGACGATAAAGGCCGCTGCAGCCGCGCTATCGTTTGCGGTGGGATTGGTATTGGCGCGATCCCTAGGGGCCGGCGGCTACGGCGCTTATTCGTTTGCAATGTCGTGGGTTGTTCTACTGAGAGTCCCTGCCCTGTTCGGGCTCGACAAACTGCTGGTCCGCAACGTTGCGGCCTATTGCGCTCGGGGACAATGGGGATTGCTGCGCGGTTTGCTGCGGTGGGCCGATAGTGTCGCCTTGGCCAGCTCGATCATTCTCGGTTTCCTGGTTATTACGGTTATGTCGATGGTTACCGAAGGCGCGCCGGGTGAGATGGTGTCGGCGCTGCACCTGTCCTTACTTCTTATCCCCCTGACCGTCTTGGTCACGGTGAGAGGAGCCGTGCTCCGCGGTTTTAACAGGGTCGTGCTCGGACAGCTTCCGGAGGAGTTAGTCAAACCCTGTGCCTTCCTAGTGTTGGTGTCGATTGGGTCCGTAGTGGCTGCCGAAGAGATCACCGTGACGGTTACGCTATGGTTCCAGATTGTGGCGAATGGCGCGGCACTTCTGGTGGCTGCGAGCTTCCTACGGCGCGAGATACCCGCCGGCGTAACCGAAGCGACAAGGATGTTCGATTTGCGGTCGTGGCTCCGCGCAGGTGGACCGCTAATGCTGGTCGGCGCTTTGCAGGTCGCGAGCGTGCAGGTGCCTGTCATACTCCTCGGTGCGCTGGCCGATGCGGAGGCGGTTGGTCTTTATGCAGTGGCGCAACGGGGCGCGGCACTTATCAATTTCATATTGGTGGCGGTGAGTGTGCCGCTCGCCCCTATGCTAGCTAGCCTGCACGCGACCGGCGAGGTCGTCAAGCTGCAACGCGTGATCACGGCCAGCACCCGCGTCGCCGTCCTCGCGGCGTTGCCGTTTGCTATATTCCTGCTTTTATACGGCCGGTGGTTTCTCGCCTTGTTCGGACCGGATTTCGCCGGGGGCGCGGCGATGGCCTTAACTGTGCTTAGTGTAGCTGAGCTTGCCAATGTCACGATGGGGTCAGCAGGTTTGGTGCTAATGATGATCGGACACGAGCGTGATGCCGCAGTGGGCTATGCTTATGGTGTAGGCTTGAACAGCGTGCTTGGCATTCTACTGATACCACAAGCCGGGGTTGATGGGGCCGCAGTCGCCTATGCTATCAGTCTGGTCGTCTGTAAACTGTCGATGGTGCTGCGCGCGCGCCAACGGCTAGGGCTAAACGCTACTGCATTTGGCAGCTGGGCGGGATAAGCCTAATTCAGAAAGGGCATGTTCGCCGAAAGATTCTCGTGATCGGGCGCAAACCGTCTCTCTAGACGTGCTTATCGCCCCTCTCGTAAGCAAGCTTCAACGTGCTGCCCGCGAGCTGTTCTGGCAGTCCGCATTCTTTGTCGTACGCTTCAATATTACGCAGGACGTCGGGATGGCGCGGAAGCGGTTCACCCTGTACGAAATGCAACATTCCCTCATCGAAAGGCTCGTGGAACGGCCGCCCGTCGGGCTCTTCAATTCCAAGCCTGCATTGATGATGCGGGCGCCGGGTTGGGTCTTGTCAATGGCCTTAAGCAAGCGCTCATGCAGCTCTTCGGTAAGCGGATCCTGTGTATAGATCCAAACAACGTCGGCCTCTTCAAGGCGCTCATTCAATGAGGCTGAACAAACACGGGAGCGTTCATTGATCCAGAAAGTCGTCAGCGGCCCGAATCGTGGCTTGCCCGCGTGGAATTTAAGCAGGGTAATATGAATCTGGCGCCGCAGTTGTCTGTGCCGTCGCAGGCGCGAGGCGGTTAGG
>JBOGOP010000370.1:0-4246 GCA_050747225.1 Pyrinomonadaceae bacterium | reverse complement strand
TCCACCCAGCGCGTCTATTCTCTCCAGATAGTTGCTGGCACGATCCTCAATCTCATCCGTCAAGTGCTCGATTGCATAAGAGCCGCCCAGTGGATCGGCAATATCGGCGACGCCAGATTCGTGCGCGATGACCTGTTGCGTGCGCAGAGCCAGCCGCGCCGCTTCTTCCGTCGGCAGGGCCAGCGCTTCGTCCATGGCGTTCGTGTGCAGCGACTGCGTTCCTCCCAACACGGCGGCAAGCGCCTGAATAGTGGTGCGCACAATGTTCACTTCCGGCTGCTGCGCCGTTAATGAAGACCCGGCGGTCTGGGTGTGAAACCGCAGCATCGACGAGCGCGGATCGCGGGCCTTGAAACGTTCGCGCATGATGCGCGACCAAAGCCGCCGCGCCGCGCGATACTTGGCAATCTCCTCGAGCAGGTTGTTATGCGCGTTGAAGAAGAACGAAAGGCGCGGGGCAAAGTCGTCGATATCAAGTCCGGCTTGCAACGCGGCTTCGACATAAGTGATGCCGTCCGCCAGTGTGAAGGCGACTTCCTGGACCGCAGTCGAACCGGCTTCGCGTATGTGATAACCGCTGATCGAGATGGTGTTCCAATTAGGCACTTCGCGCGCGCAGTAAGCGAAGACGTCAGTGACCAGACGCAGCGATGGCCGCGGTGGATAGATGTAGGTTCCGCGCGCGATGTACTCCTTAAGAATGTCGTTTTGCAGCGTGCCTTTAACTTTGTCGAAGGAAACGTTTTGCTTGCGCGCCACTGCCAGGTAGAGACAAAGCAGCGTGGAAGCAGTCGCGTTAATGGTCATCGAGGTCGACACGCTAGCGAGCGGGATGCCGTCAAACAAACGCAGCATGTCATCGAGCGAATCGATAGCGACGCCTACCTTGCCAACTTCGCCGGCAGCCAGAAGGTCGTCCGAATCAAGGCCGATCTGAGTGGGGAGATCGAAGGCAACGGACAGTCCGGTCGTGCCTTGCGCCAGCAGATACTTGTAGCGCGCATTCGATTCCTCGGCGGTGGCGTAGCCGGCATACTGCCGCATCGTCCAGAGCCGGCCGCGATACATGTTTGAGTAAATCCCGCGCGTGTAGGGAAAGTCGCCGGGCGAGTTCAGGTCCTTGTCGTAGTCAATGGCTTCGGTATTGGACGGATTGAAGTCCGCCGGCAAATCAATTCCGGAAGAGGTTTCGAAACGCTTGCTGCGTTCGGCTGATGACTTATCAGACATGATTGCTTAGTTAATTCGCTCGCCGAAGAATCGACTTAAGACTCGGAAAGCGCGAAGTGTCCGAAGCCTAACATAGCGACTACACGCTCGCAATTCAGTTGCACTTCAATGCGCGCCCGACGAGTGGAGTTAGCATTAAGCGCCAAAGGTGCGAAATGTGAAAGCCCAGGGCAACGCCCTGGGTAAGAGTCCATCAATTCTTCCAAGCGCTGAAAGCGCGAGATATAAAGACCATCGAAACAATTCATGATTAAACCTAGGTCCGGCCAAATCTCGCGCTTTCAGCGCTCTGGAGTCTCTACGGATCCAGCCCCTGGGCCGATGGCCCAGGCTTTCACATTTCGCGCCGTTGGCGCTGAAGACTGCATTCTGCGTGGCAATAGCGTTTGAGTCACACCTTCAACAATGTGGTAGATTCGCTCCGTCGTAACCAACGCATGAACACAGTCACAGTCAACAAGCGCGGCGCCGATCGCATTCGCAGCGGGCATCTTTGGATCTACCGCAGCGACGTTGAACAGGCGGATGAGGCGGCAGGTGGGTCGGTTGTCATCGTGCGCGATCGCAAGCGAAACTTCGTAGGCCAGGCGTTCTACAGTGATAGTTCTCAAATCGCTTTACGATTTCTGAGCCAGACAGAAGACCCGATCGACCGCGGCTGGTGGCGCAGGCGAATTCTCGACGCTGCCAACCGGCGCACGAATATCCCGCCAAACACAAACGCTTATCGCCTCGTGTACACCGAGGGCGACTTGCTGTCATCCATCATCATTGATCGTTACGATGACGTCCTGGTGCTGCAAACTCTTTCCCAGGGCTCCGATGCAATCAAGCCACTGCTGGTCGAATTGCTGGCGGAACTATTCACGCCGCGCGCAATCATCGAACGCAACGACGTGCGCGTTCGCCAGCACGAAAGCCTCCCCATGATTGCGGGCACGCTTTATGGCGAGGCCCCGGCAGAGTTTGAAATTGTTCAGGAAGGCATTCGTTTCCTGGTTGCCCCGCTTTCGGGGCAGAAGACCGGATCGTTTCTCGATCAGCGAGAGAATCGCAGCGCCGCTCGCGCCGCGGCGCATGGCCGTGCGCTTGATTGCTTTACATTCGCGGGAGCGTTTGCGCTCAACCTGGCGAGCGTTTGCGATAGTGTGGTCGGAATCGATATCTCCGCTGAGGCAGTGGAGGTGGCGCGGCGCAATGCCGAGCTCAATAACATAACCAACGTCGAGTTTCGTGAGGCGAATGTCTTCGACGCATTGCGCGACCTGGAAGCTGCCGGCGAACGCTTTGACACAATCGTGCTGGATCCACCAGCTTTTGCGAAGAATCGCGCCAGCGTCAATGCCGCCGCGCGTGGCTACAAAGAAATAAATCTGCGCGCCATTAAATTGCTGAACCCGGGCGGTATTCTCGTGAGTTGTACCTGCTCTTACCACATGCCTGAGGATCTGTTCCTCGGCATAATCGCCGAGGCAGGCAAGGATGCGCACCGCCAACTCCAGCTACTCGAGAAGCGAACACAGGCCAGCGATCATCCGATTCTGCTCGGGGTGCCGGAAACTTATTATCTGAAATGTGCGATCGCACGAGTGGTTGAGTGAAGAAGCTTGGTTTGTAACTCAATCGCCTGGTAGTAAGCTAAACGTTCAACCAAGCGCCTCCAATTCAAATAGCCGCAACAGACCATGCTTGTCATTAGAAGGCGTGAAATGCAGAATACGGGGCGTCTAGCAACCTGACAAACCAAATGGCTACCAAACAATCCATAAAGATTAAGGCGAATTTGAGAAGGCACACTGCGAATTCCGAGAACTTATGTAAGTCTGAAATCGAACGAATGCTTAAGAATTCCCAAAGTAAGGTGATAATGCCGGTAATTGCGTTGGGACTTTTGCGGGCCTACGCCTCTGCCGGTAAGAAATTGTTTTCGGACTCGGAAATTCGCAAGTCATATGAACTAGCCGTCAGGGATCTCAAGAAATTTCTTGGCCACGATATTCATGTCGGAGCGAAATACGAGGATGCTTATGGCATGCGAATGTCACGTTATGGCGTTCTGAAGACCGTTGGACACTTAAGGTATGAATTGTTAGCACCCTATGTTGATTGCGCTAAGGCTCTTGCCGAATGGATTCCACCACGAATTGAACAACACATCGGTGAGCGCTTGGGAATAGTTCCCGAACTGCATGACCCGAAGTCACGAGTTGCGCTATCAGAGAATCAAGAGCAGTTCTTGAATCTAATAATAAAACAAATCGACAAGACCCCGGCAAACTTCGAGATTTTCAGTTTTGCAGTTATCAAAATTCATCTCGAGAAATTCGCATGTAAGATCTACCGAGATACTCGGACAGCTGCCCACGACAAAGGTGTTGACCTGTCGACTAATTTTGGAGTTGTTTACCAAATCAAGCGACTACGAATTCATACTGAGGCCGAAGCTGATAGGGTTTATGCAGAACTAAAACTCAACTTCGATAGCGAGCGATTGCAGGATGGAAACGTGATTTTAGTGATCGATGATATATCCAAGGAAGTGAAAAATTACTTAATCAATATGAGGGTTCAATCGATAAGCAAGGACGACATATTGAAGTTAGCAACAAACTTCGACGAGCCTGAAGATCGTCAGAGAGTTTTGCGAATAGTGTACGAGGAATTCCGTCGAGAGTTTTCAAGCAGAGTCCAGTGACACTTGATGTGCTAACCGAACCTAAACAGAATGGTCGCCGGATCCACGTCACGCTCAACGATAATCTCAGCTGCATCCACAGCAGCGCTTTCTTTGGTAAATGACTTCTCGTGACTCGTAAAAAAATCCAGCGGATAGTTACCCTCCACAATTCTTGTAACTGCGCCACCAAAACCGTCAGCCTCCACTACTACGAGCTTTTCACCAACACCATCACGAGGCGCAAGGTAGATAACCGTGCCCTTCGCGCTAAAGCCCAGCTTGTTTCTCAGCGCGTCGACTTGTTTCTGAAGCTTTTTGAGCTGCGTACTCATGCCAAAC
>JBOGOP010000369.1:0-4268 GCA_050747225.1 Pyrinomonadaceae bacterium | reverse complement strand
ACTTGGCTCAGTCCTATGCCACCTGCCTATCGGTTTTCGAAGTCCTGGAGCACAATAAGACTTATGTGAACCGGAACCCAAAATGTGAGCCCCAGCTCGGCAAGAGGGGTTTGTACAAGGCGATCGGGGGCCACCAAGACGCCGGGACCAGACAAATGGCGATCCTCTGGGTGTTGAACCTGTCTGACGGTCAGCACTCGCTGCTGGACATTGCAGAGCGATCCGGCATTGCATTCCAACTGCTCAAGG
The DNA here is from genome assembly GCA_050747225.1 of Pyrinomonadaceae bacterium. Classification (GTDB taxonomy): domain Bacteria; phylum Acidobacteriota; class Blastocatellia; order Pyrinomonadales; family Pyrinomonadaceae; genus PSRF01. The sequence continues at coordinate 4,019 of JBOGOP010000369.1, read as the reverse complement.
AAACAACCGATGCGCTACTGGCTCACGAGCTGCTCGAGGAGCATTCGCGGCTAGGCGCCCTCTATTCGGCGGCCGGTCACTAGCACACAGTCGTTCGCTACACACTCAGTAGGGGGGCCAGAACCTATGCTCAAGAGGATCCTTCGCAAGGGCCTGCGTGTGTTAAGCCAGTGGTTATACGAGGATAACCCGGATGAGGTACGAGACTCACCCGTGATTTATCCGTGGATAAATGCCGTACTTCTCAAGACACTTCGAGAGTCCCCGTTGATGCGTCCATCCTATCTTTGGGGCGCGCTCCACGGGGCGCACCTCCACGCTCCCGATGCCGGCCGCACTGATCGTAAGCGGAGTGCTGTCATATGCTGTTGCCCTTTTTGTTATTAGACCCAGTCTGGTAGGCGCGGCACTCGATGTCGCGCTCGTGGCTATGGTAGAGTAAGCCTGTTTCAAGGGATCAAAGGTCGTCGAGCCATCGCCGCTACGCTATTTCAGATTCGTCGTCGCACGTGAGTATCAAACCGCGGCTTCGACAGACGTAGCACACTGGTGGGTGCCGGCGCACTCGCACCTCGTTCCATAGAGAACAAAAAAGTCCTTGGCACTGAGCAACGCTCAGGTAGTATCCGACGGCAGAGTGCTATAGTCGTGTGGTTCGTTGCGGGCGGATGCATAATCTCTGTGCTTGGAATCAGGTAAATGTCTTGAATGTTGTGTCCTTATTTTATATCCTTTATCCTCATTCTTATGTTGAAAGTTGCGGTTATTCATGACTGGTTGGTTGCTTATTCTGGTGCCGAGCGGGTATTGGAACAGCTATTGACGATGTTCCCCAACGCCGATCTATTTGCGGTGGTCGACTTCCTGTCGGATGACCTCAGGCATTTTATTCAGCACAAACCGGTTAAAACGACTTTCATCCAAGTTTTACCGTTAGCGAGAAAGAGATACCGTTATTACCTTCCATTGATGCCATTGGCAATCGAGCAGTTGGATCTCTCAGACTATGAACTGATTCTTTCCAATTCCCATGCGGTGTCGAAAGGGGTGCTCACCGGGCCTGATCAACTCCACATTTCCTATGTTCACACTCCGATCAGGTATGCATGGGACTTGCAGCACCAGTATCTAAAGGAATCCGGGTTAAGGCGCGGAGCAAAAGGTTGTCTAGCGAGATGGTTTTTACACAAGATACGGCTGTGGGATACTCGCACAGCCAATGGTGTAGACGCATTCGTCGCTAATTCGCGGTTTATTGCCCGGCGCATCCGCAAGACCTATCGGCGCGAGGCGACAGTGGTGTATCCTCCCGTTGACATTGCAAGGTTTACCCTGCGGGAGCAGAAAGATGATTTTTACCTCACCGCGTCTCGAATGGTGCCGTACAAGAAAGTCAATTTGATTGTCGAGGCCTTTTCTAAGATGCCGGAAATTAAATTGGTGGTGATCGGTGATGGGCCTGATTTTGATAAGGTAAAGCTTAAGGCTGGAGGTAACGTCACTCTACTGGGTTACCAAAATTCCGAGGTGCTCAGAGACTTTATGCAACGGGCCAAAGCCTTTGTATTCGCCGCGGAGGAGGATTTCGGTATTGCGCCTGTCGAGGCCCAGGCCTGCGGTACGCCGGTAATCGCTTTTGGCAAAGGCGGGGCGCTTGAGACGGTACGGGGACTCGATCACAAGAGCCCGACGGGGTTGTTTTTTTTTGAGCAGAGCGTCCCTGCCTTAATCGAGGCGGTAGAGCGTTTTGAGACCCAGAATTTTATTCCCTCCGTATGCCGTGAGAATGTCCTGCGTTTCGCTCCAGAGCGTTTTCGGGAGGAGCTCAAAACTGTTATTGAAAAAGAGCTGCTGCTGTTTAAAGATGGTTTAGCCTATGAATAACTTAATGCAACGGATCACTCGGCCCTATTCGTGCGGAAAACCCTGCTATATTCAAATCGAGCAGTCCGCTAGGATTAAAACTATGAGATCGCGGCGAGAGAGTTACAAATGCCGACTGCCAGACCAACGGCGGATTTCCAGACAAGACGGACAAAGGGCATGCGCCTGCCCGTGTTTGCAAAAGGATCCGCACAAAGACGTGCCCGTATACGGTTTAACAATAGGGGGTCTCTAATGAAAATTAGTACACGCGTTATGTTTTGTTGGCTAATGTTGCTGCTTCTGCCGGCCACACAGGCACAGCAGTTACACTACGGCGAGACAGTCACATCGCGTCAGCGGCCAGAGCTGGATCCACTCGGTATTCGGGCAGCCGGATTTCTGATATTTCCATCACTTGCCGTGAGCGAGCAGTACAACGACAACATCTTCGCGATTAAGGGGCAAGAAGTAGACGATTTTATTACCTTTATCAGGCCCGGTGTTAAGGTGAATTCGGACTGGAACAATCACGCCTTAAATTTTAGAGCGGATGCAAATATCGCAAAATATACCGACAACGGAGACGAGGACTATGACAATTATGCTTTTGGAACTGACGGACGTCTAGACATTACCCGCAACCAATCGCTGTTTGCAAATGCCCTATATTCGCATCTTAATCAAAATCGCGGTGATCCGGACGATGTACGCGGGAGATTTCAGACCGAATATGACCTCTATACGATCACGGGCGGCTATAACCACACCTTCAATCGCTTGTCCGTAAGACTCGATGGTACAGGAGCCCATTACGACTATGACAATGTCATCGCACTCGACGGGTCAACGATCAATCAAGATGTACGGGACCGCACAGACGCCATCGGTACGCTCCGCGCCGCCTATGAGCTCAGCCCGGGTTACTCCGCTTTTGTGCTTGGTAGCTATAACAACCGCTCGTACGATATAGAGCGTGATACGGACGGCACCCTGCGGAGCTCACACGGCTACGAAGTCGCCCTAGGGGCGGAGCTTGCGCTTACCGGGGTGACTACCGGAGACGTCTACGTTGGTTATCGTTCGCAATTCTACGATGACCCAAACCTACCCACGATCGACGGCGTACAAGGAGGCGCAAGCATCTACTGGAATGTCACCACCCTGACGACGATTACAGGCAGAGTGGAACGTACGATTGAAGACACGACCTTCCGTACAACGGTTGGAGGGACACCTGCGCCCGGATATTTTCACACGCGCTATGGCTTTATCGTAGATCACGAACTACTTAGAAATCTGCTGCTGCAAGCAAGCCTCTTTGGTATTGAAGACGATTTCAGCGGTATCGATCGTACCGACGACAGCCTGCTGGCCACCGTAGGGGCTAAGTATTTGATGAATCGTTACCTGGACATTTCAATCGGTTATGGCTATAGGGATCGGAGCTCTGCATTTAATGACTTCTCGCAAAATACGGCAACGTTGACACTGAACGTAAAACTTTAGAGTTCATGCGCCACGCTATTGGCCCGGGGGCCGATTTTTGCGGCGGAATTGCACGACAACCATCGACCGATCGTACTGGTACTTACCAAGTGCGGAATTAGCGTCATATTCATGCCCCAAAGCAACGTTTGACATTATCTCGGTTAGCCATTAAATAATGAGAATGTTGTTCGGAACAAGAGGCCGCATCCATGGTTAGTCATCGACTCTCTACGTTTATCACGTTAATAACGGTCTTGGTCTTGTCAGTCTCTGCTGCAAGCGCTCAAGGTGACCAGGAGGGTTACCGTTTAGGGACGGGTGACAGAGTAAAGGTGACCGTGTTTGGACATGAGAACCTTTCGGGAGAATCGGATATAGACAGCACGGGAAACCTAGCATTGCCACTTATCCAGACCGTTAAGGCGAGTGGTCTCACGGTACAAGAGCTGGAGCGGTCCATTGTGGCCAAGCTATCGCCAGATTACCTTAAAAATCCACGTGTTAGCGTTGAGGTCATTAATAACCGCCCGTTCTTCATTCTTGGAGAGGTACAAAAACCCGGTAGCTATCCTTATATGAATGATATGACGGTCGTGACCGCAGTCGCTTTGGCCGGCGGTTTTACCTACCGTGCGGATACCGATGAAGTCTATATTACTCGAGCC
>JBOGOP010000368.1:0-4290 GCA_050747225.1 Pyrinomonadaceae bacterium | reverse complement strand
CGCCGGGTCGTTCAAAGACTACACCGTTCCGATGCTTGAAGAAGTGTTCGGAACCGCTGGTCGCTTGCCGGAAATGAAAGTCTCCGGAATGACCGACCTGCAAATCATCGGCGAGGCGCTGCGGGAGGAAGGCTTTACCAACGAACACATTCTCGACCGCATCGATCACCTCCGCGAGAGTTACATGTCAGCGATGCGCAAAGCGACTGGAAACGGTGAACAATTTTTCGAGGTCTTGCCCGGCGTGCGAGAAACGCTGCAAGCAGTTCACGAACATCCTCGCTATCATTCCGCGCTGGTCACCGGGAATATCGAGCAAGCGGCTTACTTGAAAATGGAGCTGGTTGGTCTCTCGGAATACTTTGACTTGCCGGGCGCCTTTGGTGACGAGTCGCATAATCGACGCGATTTGCCCGCGCTCGCCGCTGATCGCATTCGCCAACACCTGCAACTCGACCTCGCAGCCGAACAGTTCATCGTCATCGGCGACACGCCCAACGACATCGACTGTGCCAAACATTTCGGCGCTCGCTCGTTCGCCGTTGGCACCGGCCGTCTTTACAGTACCGAAGATATTCGCGCGTGCAATCCCGATGCATTCGTGCCTGACTTTTCCGATCTCAATAGAGTGCTAGACGCGCTGGCGGATTTGTAATCCGACTATTGCCCCACTTCATACTCCGGCTTCGCCACGCCCATGAGCCACTTATCAAACCAGCCGACGATGTGTTGCAGCCGCTCAATGCGATGCCAGGGTTGGCCGGAGCGGGACAGCTCATGCGACTCGTTTGGAAAACGCACCATCACCGTCGGTATCTTCCGATACTTCAACGCCCGAAACATTTGTTCACCACCGGCACCGGTGGGCGTGCGCCAATCCGCCTCGCCCAAAATCAACATGAGCGGCGTGGTTACCGTGTCGACATAAGTTATCGGCGAACGCGTCTTGAAGTCCGTGTCTTCCCACGGCGAACCCTTGAACCAGGCCGGCTGGAATTGAGTGAAGTCTGCTGAATACCACCAGCTCGACCAGTCGGCAATATCGCGTTGCGAAACAGCAGCGGCGAAACGCGGGGTATGTCCGATCGCCCAATTCGTCAACACGCCGCCGCCGCTACCGCCGGTGATGCCAAGTTTCTTCTCGTCAATGTAACCGCGCCTGATCAGTTCATCCACACCGGCCATCAAGTCCTTATGGTCGTCGCCGGGGTAGTTATACTGAATGATGTTCCCAAAATCCTGACCGTAGCTGGTGCTGCCGCGCGGGTTGGGATAGAGCACCACGTAACCCTTCGCGGCCATCCACTGAAACTCGTGATCGAAGATGAACCCGTAAGCTGCATGCGGGCCGCCATGGATGTTTAGGATGAGCGGATATTTTTTGTTCGGATCAAAGTCAGGCGGTTTCTGTGCCCACGCCTGAATGCGTTTTCCATCAAATGACTGATACCAGATCTCTTCCGGCTCGGTAAGATTCAGATGCGAGAAGAGATCATCGTTGAGATGGGTTAGCTGCTTCGAACTGGAACCCGGGCGCTCCATCAGATAGAGATCTCCCACCTGCGTAGGCGTGGAAATGATATAGACAAGCTTCGAGCCTTCAGGCGTGGTTCGGAAACTCGTTACTGCCTGATTCCCCTGAGTGAGCGTCGTAAACTTTCCGTCTGACGCGTCAAACGTTGCCAGGTTCGCGCGGCCTTCCTTTGCATAGTTCTCAATTATGCCGCGGCCATCCGCGGTCCAGATTGGTGCGTTACCGCTGCCGCCACGCGGCGCGCTACTGTCGCCAGTCAGGCCCGCGGCTACATCGAAGTCGAAATTCTCTGTGAGATTGCGCGGCTTGGCGTCGGGCGCGATGTCCATCACCCAAAGATCAGGTTGGCGATAAGACTTCACCGGACGGCCAATCGACGCGATGAAAGCAAACTGTTTTCCATTCGGGCTGACGGTGAAGCCTCCAGCGTCCATATCAAAGGTTGTGAGCTTGGTCGGCTCGCCACCGGAGACTGGAACCGAATAGACGGTCGTTGTCGGCAGTTCGTAGTAAGACTCCTCGATGCGGTCAGACGTGAAATAGATTTTCGAATTGTCTTTTGCCCAGGTGACGTTTTCTTCCGCAAATCTCCCAGAGGTGAGTTGTCTGGGAACAACTTTTTCATCTGCGTTGCGAGGCGCGGAGATCAGCCAAACGTGTCCCGGATGTGCGTAGTCCAAATAACCCGCTCCATTCGCGCGATACACGGCACGCGTGATTACGCGCACATCGCTCTCGCGCTTATCTTCAGATTTCTTAGCTTCCGCAGGACTAGCCGCCGGTTGCGGCGCTGCGGGGGCGGGAGTTGGCAGTCCTTCCTTCTGCATTTCCTTTTGTTTGGTCAGATCTTCAGGATTCGCACTGTTCACAAAAGCGATCAGCTTGCCATCGGGTGACCATTGCGGCTGGCCTGCTCCGCGGGCCACGGTCGTAAACTGAAATGAGTCGCCACCGGCCATTGCCAACATGAAAAGCTGCGGCACGTCGGGTCGCCCCTCCTTTTCAGTAACGCGCACGAAGACGAGGTACTTGCCATCCGGCGACCAGCGCGGCGAAGAATCGCGCGTGCCGCTGCTCAACTGGTGCGTCTCGCCAGTCGCCGGGGAAACAGTCCAGATGGACGTATTGTAGTTGTCCTTCTTGTCGTTGACCGTCACGCGAACAAATGCGACGCGCGAACCGTCAGGCGAGATCTGTGGATCGGCAATCCAGTTGAAACTGAATAAGTCTTTCTCGGTGATGTTGCGTTTCTGAGCTGAGGCGGGACTGACAACAAATACGAACGTGATCAGAAGTGCCGACAGGATTGATCGCATGAAGGTTTCCTTTGGAAAGGTTTCGAACTTGCACAGATTAGAGATTTGTAATAGCGCGAAAAGGCTTTGGGCAACGGTGAAGGGTAAATCCAAACGGTAAGGTTCTCCAAACCGGCACCTAGGCGCGCTAACTTGAGGTCGAACTAGTGTAGTGTCTCTGGTTATTCTGGCAATCTAGTATCGTGTCCTCGCCGGAGGTACCGTTCGAACCGATGCAGGGATTCAGGAGTTACAAACGGTCGGTCGAATCTCATAACTCGCTCCATCAGCCGTCGCACGAGATGAGAGACATCTCCTCCTTCTCGCGTTTCGTACATAATACGCTCGATTGTCTCCCGATAATCAGTATCGAGTTCACGCGTTAACTCGGTGATCTCCTCGGCAACCATGCCAGTATCCACAAGCAACGCAGCCAATTCTCCAATGGGGTTGACACGATGGAAGGTGTAATCCCTCAAATCACGAAGATTGAACAATTCATGATCAAGTTTCTGAGAACCACGTCCAACAAACTCCGACAATAGCTGCATCACAAACAGCAACTGCTCAAGTTGGGCAGCGTAAAGTAAACATCGCTTGAGGTGCTTTGGGATATTTGGGTCATACCCTTGCGCAAGATTTAGGAGACCTAACTTCATTGGCGAGTCCGTATCTGCAATGGGGCTGGTCCCGTCGGTTGTCAGGAGCCCAACCCCATCCAATAGACGACTTGCCAACGAACGCTCTACGACAAGGCCACCTGCTGCCAGGATACAGAGACAACGCCAGAAAGCACCCTTTGACGGCTCTGCACAAAACAAGCGATGTGTGCCACGCTTTCCGTTGAACTGTCTCAGTTGCCGAGAAGCCGCACTCCCGATGATTAGGAGGCCCGCACAGTAGTTAGCGTAAGCCTCGAGTGAACTTCGAATTAGGGATGTAGTGTCTGCAACCTTCGCCACGGTCTCCAACGGACCGCCTCGAAGGAACTCTGCGTACAGAGTTTCGAATCGATCAACAATTCTGGTTAGGCCATCCTTTCTAGATCCTGCCGCCACAACATCGTCCACTCGTTCGCCTTTCGCGAAGGGTCCGAAACATCCGAGCATCGGCTCAAGCATTTCTTGAACCTCTTCTGGTATTAGCCGAATGCTAAAAACTGGCGCCAGTTCTCTAGCTGCTTCCTGTTCGCTCATACGCCAGGTCAACTCTTCTGATCCGTACTCTGGCGATTTAAAGCCGACTTTTTCGATCAAGTCTGCGAACCGTTCTGCCACAAGAAACTCGGCAAAGCTTTTGTGAACAAACTCAAATCCGGTCTGCTCACCTTTTGTCAGCTCGGGACAATTCACGACTGCGACTTCAGCAAGCTCTGCGAGATCCTGTTCTGGCTTCTCCGGGTAGAAACTTTTAAGTACAGGCATCACATCTGCGGGGTCCATTGAATCGACGGAATGACTG
>JBOGOP010000367.1:0-4345 GCA_050747225.1 Pyrinomonadaceae bacterium | reverse complement strand
CTCTAAGATCGACTCTCCAGTCTCGGATCTCAAGTCTGAGATCTCAAATAACAAATCGACCGGGTGGGTAGTGTCCTATCTCTGAAGCGGGCGTGCCTTCTGGCATCCTGACGCAAAATCGCGCATCATAACCTTCGCTTTTTTAGCCTCTGGTTCTGAAACCTTGCGCCTTTTTGCATGGACGATCTACGAAAATTTGCGCGCTACTTTCTTCCTTATAAGGTTGAACTGACGGTTGGCATCGGCTGCATTGTGGCCAGCGTTGTTTTCAATCTCTACATCCCCATCATTGTTGGGCATGCCATTGATGCAAACTGGGTCGAGATCACCTGGTCTCGCCTCGCCATCTCGGCGCTAAAAGTACTTGGTGCGAGTGTGGTAAGCGGTACATTTCTTTTTCTCCAGCGGCGTATTCTGATTGGAATGTCGCGCAAGGTTGAATACGACCTGCGCCAGGATTTCTACGTCCATCTGGTGGATCAGCCGCAGGTGTTTTTCCAGGAGCGTCGCATTGGCGACTTGATGGCGCGCGCTACCAACGATCTGGCGGCGGTCAGGCAACTGGCAGGACCCATGATCATGTATTCGCTGCAAACGCTGCTCGTTGTTGTCATCGTTCTGCCGCTAATGTTCATGATTAACTGGCGGTTAACCTTGCTGTTGTTTGCGACGATGCCGTTGGTTTCCCTCACTGTTAAGTTTTTCGGCCAGCAGGTTCATCTTCGCTTTGAAAAAATCCAGGACTTCTTCGCGCAGATTACCGCGCGTGCTCAGGAAAATTTTACCGGTGTACGGGTGGTGCGAGCCTATGCTCAGGAAGGCGCCGAGATCGCAGCGTTCAACGACCTGAATCGAGAATACGCGGAAAAGAACCTGGCCCTGGTGAGAATCGATGCGTTGATGCGCCCGCTCATGCAGTTTCTGATCGGCATGGGCTTCGTCCTGATCATCTGGGCAGGCGTCCCGGCAGCGATTCGTGGAGAGATCACGGTCGGACAGTTTACTGTCTTCAACATGTATCTGTTCCGTTTGATCTGGCCGCTGATCGCGCTTGGCTATGTCGTCAATCTGTATCAACGCGGGACGGCCAGCCTGAAACGAATGAACGCCATATTTGCTGTCAAGCCTACTATTTCAGATTCCGAAGAGGTTAAGACACAACCACCGATCAAAGGTGAGATTGAATTTAGCCGCCTCACTTTTCGTTATCATCCAAACGATGAACCGGTGCTGCGCGACATTAACCTGACCATACCGGCGGGTCGAACGGTAGCGTTCGTTGGACGCACCGGCAGCGGCAAGTCAACCCTCATTAGTTTGATTTCACGGATTGTTGAGGCACCGGATGACACAGTCTTTGTTGATGGCGTCTCGGTTCGCGACTATCCACTGGCGCAGCTGCGTTCGAGCATTGGCTACGTTCCTCAGGAGACTTTTCTCTTCAGCGATACGCTCGCCGAGAACATTGCTTTCGGCGTCGAAAAGGCCGAACGGTCTCCTACAGAAGCAGCCGCCGAAGTTGCCGGACTAAGGGAAGATGTTGAAGGTTTTCCGGATGGGTTTGAAACGCTTGTCGGAGAACGAGGGCTCACACTTTCCGGCGGTCAAAAACAACGAACCGCAATCGCCCGCGCAGTTCTGCGGGAACCGAAGATTCTGATCCTCGACGATGCTTTGTCATCCGTCGACACCTACACGGAAGAAAAAATTCTGGGAAAACTACGCGGCGTGATGCGCGGCCGCACGAGTTTAATTGTATCGCATCGCATCTCGACGGTCCGCGATGCTGACATGATATGCGTGCTCGAGGAGGGACGGATTATTGAGCAGGGCACGCACGATGAGTTGCTCGCGCTTGGCGGAGAATACTCAGCGCTTCATGAGCGACAGTTGCTGGAAGAGGAACTCGGACTTACTTAGCTGGAGACGACAAAAATGAGCACCACTCAACCCGATCAGGCCAAGCTGGATTTGCAATACCGCACGCAACTAATTCTTTGGGTAGGTTTTCTCTCAATGTTTTTCGTCTATTACTTTTTGCCGGCCGTAATTCCCTGGCAGCGGCAGCCGGAAAACCAAACTCTTCGGATTATCTTTAACGTAATGAGTCCATTGCTTGTCGCGACTTCATTCTTCGTGAAGTGGCGCTTTCTCTCTCGCTCGGTTGCGGCACAGGACGTTCGTCTTGTTAACACTGGCTTCATTGTCGCTGCTGCGTTTTGTGAGGCAGGCGCGCTGCTGGGTCTGCTCGACTTTCTGACGGCGCATGATCGCTATTACTTTATTCTGATAGGTTTTGCACTTTTTGGTTTGGTGCTGCATTTTCCCAGACGTATTCATCTGGAGGCTGCCAGCTACAAAAGCTTGGCAGCCGGCTAATCAATGTCAACAGCGGTAAAACAGTTTCACGAGGAAGAAGCGATCGGGAAGACGTACGACTTCCAGGTCGCGCGTCGGTTGTTGCGCTATCTGCGCCCTTACCTGCGCCTGCTCCTCCCCGCTCTGCTGTTGACCTTCACGCTGAATCTGCTGGGAATTCTGCAGCCAAAGTTTACCGAGTACGCGATTGACTGGTACATCCTGCCGCGTAAGTCCTCAGGTCTGGAGTTGTTGGTAGGGCTTTACGTTGGCGTACAACTCTTGCGGCTGGTGTTTTCCTACTTCCAGGCGCTGTTGCTTAACACGGTGGGTCAGTATGTGATGTTTGACATGCGTCGCGAGCTTTACGACAAGCTGCAGCACCAGGAAGTGGCTTACTACGATCGCAATCCGGTCGGCCGCATCATGACGCGACTCACCAGCGACGTAGATTCGCTCAACGAACTCTTCACCGCCGGAATCACCGATCTACTCGGCGACGTCGTGATGATTTTCGCGATCATCGGCGTGATGTTGTGGATGGACGTGCGACTCACCTTCGTCACTCTGTTGACTGTCCCAATGCTATGGGTCGCAACCACGTGGTTTCGCAAGGGCGCGCGCAAAGGCTATGACATGGTACGAACGCGTCTAGCGCGCATCAACGCCTTTCTTCAGGAACACTTCGCCGGCGCGCAAACAGTTCAGATTTTCAACGCCGAAATAAAATCGGTTACAAAGTTTCGCGAGATCAATTCCGACTATCGCAAAGCAAATATCGACACCATCTTTTACTACGCTGTCTTCTTTCCGCTGGTTGATCTCATCGGCGCCGTCGGGATTGCGCTGATTATCTGGTATGGCGGCTATCGCGTGATGCAAAACACGCCCGGCCACACTGTGCTCACGCTGGGCGCGCTGGTGGCGTTCATCCAGTATTCGAGTTTTCTTTTCCAGCCGATTCGCGACATCTCGGATAAATACAATGTGCTCCAGGCGGCGGTCGTCGCCTCTCACCGAATTTTCAAGACCCTCGATCTTCCGATCGCGATCACTTCGCCCGTTCAACCCAAAAAGTCCGGCCGTGCCCAGGGCCGCATCGAATTTGAAAACGTTTGGTTTGCTTACAAGGGTGAGGATTGGATTCTCAAGGACGTCTCTTTCAAGGTTGAACCGGGACAGTCGATCGCTCTTGTCGGCCACACCGGATCTGGCAAGTCAACAATCACAAATCTGCTGATGCGTTTCTACGATGTGCAGCGCGGCCGAATTCTGCTGGATGGCGTCGACTTGCGCGAGTGGGACCTGCAATCGCTGAGGGAAAACTTCGCAGTAGTGCTACAGGAAATATTTCTTTTCAGCGGAACGATCGAAGGTAATATTCGGCTGGGACGACAAGACATAACTGAAGACCGGGTCAAATGGGCGGCGCAAGAGGTGAGTGCTGAACCTTTCATCAAACGGCTGCACGGTGGCTATCAGGCCGAAGTGAAAGAGCGCGGCGCCGGGCTCTCAGTTGGGCAGAAGCAGCTGATATCTTTTGCGCGGGCCCTGGCGTTTGACCCGGCGATACTGATCCTGGATGAGGCGACCAGCTCAATCGATACGGAGACGGAGCAACTGATTCAGCAGGCTATCGAACGCGTGATGCGCGATCGCACTTCCATCGTAGTCGCTCATCGCCTGTCAACGATTCAGCGTGCGGATCAGATCATCGTGCTGCATCACGGCGAGATAAAAGAGCGCGGCACCCATCAGGAATTGTTGGCGCAACACGGTCTTTATTGGAAACTCTACAAACTCCAATATGCAGACGGCGCCAGACCGGCCTTGCCCGAATTGCCGGAGGAAGAGGAAGCTGCTCCTGAAGTACAGTTTAACGAATAGGGCTTTTGAGGGTGGGTTAACGAAAAAGAAAGAGCGCAGTCCTTGCTCCGTAGGAGCCGAATGTTTATAGCCCACAGCCTTAAAAGGGTCTTCGTTCCGA
>JBOGOP010000366.1:0-4362 GCA_050747225.1 Pyrinomonadaceae bacterium | reverse complement strand
CCACTCCGTTGCAAAACTGTATTCAGTGAACAACAGCCTCGAACTCAAACGACAGATTGGTCTGCGTACGGCAACGGCTTTGATTGTCGGTGAAGTCATTGCGGTCGGAATCTTTCTCGCACCCGCAGGCATGGCGAAATCGCTGGGCTCGCCTGCCTGGTTGCTGATCGTCTGGCTTCTGATGGGAGGCATGGCGTTGTGTGGGGCGCTCTGTTACGGCGAGCTGGCGGCCAGGTTTCCCGAGGCGGGCGGCGGTTACGTTTACCTACGCGAGGCTTTTGGCAGGCCGATCGCTTTCCTCTACGGATGGATGGCGCTGCTCGTGATGGATCCGGGACTGACGGCGGCCCTTGCGGTGGGCCTGGCAAGTTACGTTGGCTACATCTTCAAGTTCTCTCCGGCGGGCACAAAAGTAGTGGCCATCGGCTCAATAGTCTTCGTTGCTTTAGTCAACATGCGCGGAGTCAGACTCGGAAGCTCATTGATACGCTGGCTCACCATTCTCAAACTGGGTCTACTCGCGTTCGTGATCATTTGGGGCTTCGGGTTAAGGGCGGGAAACTGGTCTAACTTTCAGCCTCTGTGGGCCCAGCGACCAGGATCGGAAGCTTTGGTGGGTGCGCTGGGAGGCGCGATTGTAGGAGCGTTTTTCTCATTCGGGGGCTGGTGGGATCTGAATAAGCTGGCAGGCGAAGTTCGCGATCCGCAACGCACTTTACCGCGCGCCCTGATCTATGGCGTGACGATTCTTACCGCAGTTTACATTTTGACCAGCGCAGCTTTTCTTTATCTCGTGCCGGTGGAACAGGTGACCTCAGGGGAAACTTTTGCCGCACAGGCCGGTGAGGTGCTCTTTGGACGCCTTGGCGGCCAGGTATTGTCGGGCATTGTGATCGTGGCCGTCACGGGAAGCCTCGCCGCAGTAATGATGTCGGCGCCTCGCGTTTACTTTGCCATGGCCCGCGATGGCCTATTCGCTCCCGCTGCGGCTGCGATTCACCCTCGCTATGGCACACCGGCACGAGCGATCGTCATTCAGGCAGCACTCGCCTCAATGCTGGTGCTCGCGGGTACCTTCAACGAGATTATTGCCTATTTCGTCTTTGTTGTAGTCATCTTTATTGCGCTTACCGTGGTCGCGCTTTTTGTCTTGCGCCGCAAGGCGCCGGAACGTTTTGGATATCAGACACCGGGCTATCCAATAACTCCAATCGTATTTCTGATCCTGATTGCGTTACTACTTTTCCTGTTAGGCGGTCATAATCCGCTGGAGGCAGGTATGGGCGTTGGTGTAGTCGCGTTGGGTTTGCCGGTTTACTATCTGTTGTTTCGCAAACACAAACCGTAAAGCAAAGGAATAACCTCGTATGACATGGATCAAGACGATCTCAGGTTCCGAAGACGAGAGAGTTCGCAAAGCTTCTGAGGCACAACGACATCTCTATCCGATCGAGTATGCCACTCCGGTTCATCCAACTCTGGATGGTGAATCGGCTGGTATCGTCGAATCGCACAGCTTGATTCCCGATGCGCTCTTTCACGCTTTCGCGACCTATGGTTCTTTGCTTTCTCCTGACTTACCACTGCAACGCCATCAGCATGAGATGATCGCGACGATGGTGTCGGTAACCAACCGCTGTCACTATTGAATCGAATCTCACGCAGAGTTTCTGCGTCGCGTTACTTTAGATGGTGAAATGGTCCGGGCTCTGGAAGAGGACTACAAGACTGCGCCGATCACTGAACAGGATCGGGTCATGCTCGATTACGTGGTGCAGGTGACGAAGGATGCGACGCGCATCTCTCCCGCGGATCATGAAGGTTTGCGGGCCGTTGGTTTTGACGACCAGGGCATCCTTCAAATTACTCTGATTGCCTCATGGTTCAACTACATCAATCGCGTCGCCGATGCACTTGGCGTCGGCCGACCGGACGCATAAGGGCCGCCCGCAGCCCGCGGTAGCGGGCGACAACATAAAGCCGGGGGTGGAGCGCAGCGGAACCCCAGGACCAGGTAACGAACAAAAAACCCAGCCCGCGGAGCGGGCGGCAGCATAAAGCCGGGGGTGGAGCGCAGCGGAACCCCAGGCTTTACGCTGACGCCCGCTAACGCGGGCTAGTGTGGTTTCGTGTGACTTCGTGGATCGCTTCAAAGCGGTGAGCCAGAAGCGATCCACAAACTTACACGAAATCACACGAAGTCAGACTATCCTACTGCGGTGAGGCTTGTGGCGATGGCGAAGGTGTCGGCGCGGGCCTGGAGAAAACTATCGGCGTGGCCAACGTAATCCCCTTCCCTTCCTGAACCGTTATCGACTGGTTAGGCTTAACATCCGACAGGGTATCTTTCTGCCCGCTGGGCCACGTGATTTCTAAACTCATCACCCTACCCTCCTCAGGTGCGCCGAGACCGAAGACGATCGGCAATTCGCTTTGCGAGCAATAGCTCGAGCCCGTCTTTACCATGCTGAACGACTTACCTTTGGCAGTCTTTAAAGTAACTTTCGCGCCAATGCCGTCACGGTTGGATCTGCTGCCTACCGTTTTGACCCTCAAGAGATCGTTCTGATTGGCGTTCTCGTTTCGCAGCAGTCGAGCCGGTCCGTTGTTGGAGGTGATTAACAGATCGAGGTCGCCGTCGTTATCAATGTCGCCATACGCAGCTCCCCGACCAACAATCGCGCGCTGCAACGCTCGGCCCAGCTTACCTGTCATCTCTTCAAACTTCTTCTTACCTTTGTTATGAAAAAGATGTGGGGGCTGGGCATACTTGACGTTGGGCTGGACCACGCTGATGTCATCCGAAACGTGACCGTTCGCGGCGAACACATCAAGCAGGCCGTCGAGATCGTAGTCGAAGAAAAAAACCGCGAACGTTAAAGACTGCGCAGACATCTTGCCAATTCCGGACTTCGGCGCCTCATCAGTAAACAGACCACTGCCATCGTTGGAATAGAGCGCCATGCTCTCATTGGTAAAGTTTCCGACCACGATGCCCTGCCGTCCGGAGTCATCAAAATCACCGGCGTCCACGCCCATTCCAGCGCGCGCAGTGCCGGCCTCACTAAAGGCCACGCCCGTCGTGACCGCCTCGTCAGTAAACGTGCCGTTGCCGTTGTTCTTGTAGAGCTTGTTTGGTTCCGTGTCGTTCGCAACGAAAAGATCCAGCCGGCCGTCGCTGTTGTAATCGAGCAGGGCGACACCTAGTGATTTGCAGGTCGGATCGTTAAGTCCAGCGCGTTGCGTGACGTTTTCAAGTGTGCCGTTACCCCTGTTGTGATACAGCGTCGGGCTCTGGCCCTTATATGACTGAGGCGTGCAATAGGATTTGTTCTTTCCATCAAGCGAACAAAGCTGGTCGGTCTCGACCGACCAATCGACATAGTTCGCAACAAACAGATCGAGCCGGCCATCGTTGTCATAGTCGAACCAGACAGCGCTGGTCGAGAACCCGGGATCGCCCACTCCCGCGCGCGCGGTAACATCGCTGAACTTTCCCCCTCCGAGATTGCGGAAGAGATGATTCGGTCCGACGCAAGTGATATAGATGTCGTCGTTTCCATCGTTGTCATAATCGGCGACGGCGACTCCGATGCCGTACATCTCAACCGCCAGCCCCGCCTGACGAGTGGCGTCTGTAAATGTGCCGTCCTGATTGTTGTGGTAAAGCGCGAGGAAAGATTTTCTGCTCTTGTGTTCGGGCCAATCCATGGAGTTGACCAGCAGGATGTCCTGCCAACCATCATTGTCATAGTCAAGAAAAGCGCAGCCGGTGCCGAGTGTTTCCGGCAGATACTTTTTCCCAAACGCTCCGCTGTTATGTTTGAAGTGTATGCCGGCCTGGGCCGATATATCCGTGAACTCGACCGGCCCCGATGGTCGCGGCGGTGTCGGACTAACCGATGGCGAGGGCGTTTGGTTTGAGACCTCAGTGCTGGAAGTCGCTGGGGGTGACGCGCCCTGTTTACACGCTGAAACAAGCAGAAAACAGGGCAGAAGGCAGAAACCGATTTTGACAAGTCGCATTAGGGGTGAACTTTCATCGGACTAATAGTTCGGATTCAGAGACAACGATCGAAACGTCAGATCATACGATCCACGAAATTACACGAAGTTACACGAAGTTACACTAACTACCTTTCGTGTGAATTAGTGTCATTTCGTGGATCGCTCCTGAACTTCTTCCTTTGCAAAGCCGCCTCGAGAAACATAGCCTGTCACTCTACGTTGTCGCTATTGACTGACGTCGCGAGTCCAGCCAGATCTCGATCAGGTTAGCCGCAGGCCCCACAAAGAACAGTGCGAAAATAGGCGCATAGACAACCTGATCCAACCTCAGTATGAATTCGACCAGGGCAACGC
>JBOGOP010000365.1:0-4411 GCA_050747225.1 Pyrinomonadaceae bacterium | reverse complement strand
CTTTTAGCCACCCCGACGGAAGGAGAAACAAATGAAGCCAGGAATCGTTAAGAAGCGTGATCAGATTATCCAACGACTCTGGGACGCACAGGATAATGCGACTGAGAGCCACGCTCCGGAGGTGGTCTCTGCAGCGCAAACTGCGATCGATCAACTTGAAACAATACTCAAAGGAGCAGATGAAGCTGCCGATCCACTACAAATCGGTAAAACATATAAGTTTCTCGGCGACGCATACTACACGCTGTCGGCCGGACAAGATCAGGAGCTAATTACCAAAACATGTGAGACATACATTCACGGCGAGCGTTTGCTCGAGGCGACGGACGACCAGCTGACGCTCGCTAAGCTCAATTTCAATCTCGGTAACGCTTACCGAAAGCTCGGCGGTGGTTACAATCGCGCGAACATGGAAGAAGCAAGAAGGCGCTACCACAGTGCCTTGAAACTCTTCAATTCCGTGCAACCGGAATCGGCTGCGACTGTGCTGGATTCTATCCAGGATCTTGAGATCGCAATCAGGGCACTCGGCATGTTTGAAACCTCAACGGCGGAAAAAGAGCGCTCAGAGAGGCTTATGCGACGCCTGGAACTGGCTGGAGCCGATCCGGATCCGGAGGTGCTGAAATCCATTCAAGCTGAAGTCGACGAAATGGGAGCCGCGGCGAACAAAGACGCCTTGAAAATGATTGAGTTTATGCAAAAGACGCAAGGCCTGAATAATTCAAGTGGGGACGGTGCGGCTGAGCAACTTCAAAAGCTTAAGGGCTTTGTAAGCGAAAGCGCCACCGAGCATGAGGCTGCGAGCCGGCAAGCAGACGACGAGCTTTTTGGCCAGGCCTTCGCCATGTTGAAAAACAGCGTGGCCACTGGCGAGACGACAAAAGATAAGGCAGAAGATCTCGAGTCTCTGCTGAAACAGTTCCAGGGCATGGTGACTCGCCCCGAGCAGACTCCCGCCGAGATGCTCGCGCATTCACAGGAAGAGAGAGAGTTTATCGATCGATTCAAGAAAGCGTACCGGCCTGACGCCGGTGATGAGGAGGGGTGATGAGTCCTGCGAAGGTCAAGTCTCCAACTCGCGCAAAAAGCGTGGTGTCACTTTTTTCTTCAGTGCGAGGGTTTATCTTCGATCAACTCAATCGTCCGGGTGGGTTCGACTGCGAGCGTGAAGCTGCCTCCAACCTGATGCTTGAGGCGGGCCATGCGAGTAAGGGTCTCACCGATGCTGGAAGCGATGACGCCAGGATTCGCGACATCGAACGGAAAAAAATCCGTCCTCTTATCTTTGCACTTCGCCGTTTTGCCCTGCGCCGGAATCTAACCTTTGCTGAACCTTTCTGGGGTCTGGCGCCAGCTGAAATTGACACGAACCGTGTGTTCTTTATCGGCGGCGACCGTTTACGCCGAAAACTGGCCGCGCTTTGTTCGGAGCGGGATCTTGACTTGACTGAGTCGGCAGCAGGTTGGGGAGCCGGTTCACTTCGTTGGGATACGCTCCGTACTTGCTACATCGCCGTCTTCGACTTCACGGCTGAGGCAGAAGATAATTGGCCCTCTGGCTATCATGCGTTAGGCACGGCATTGGCCCTCGGGATCTATCCCATGGTTGTTGTCGATACCCCGGAGGATCTTAAGTTCGACATTGACCTGCAGCCCGTCATCAAGTCCTCCCTCGCTGAAGGACTGGATCGAGCGTTATTTGGAATCCAGCGCTCGGAAGTTTCCGAAGCGCTACCGGCGACCATCAGTAAGGTGGTTGAAAGATCCAACGGGACCGACGCCGCCACGTTGCTATCAAAGCAGACTCTTACCGCCCACGAAGCTATAGGCCCTTTACAGACCGAGAAAATTCTTAGTCGCCTTTCTTTGACTAACGGCGGAAACAAATGGGGTCTGTTATTCCCGACGTGGCCCGGTTCTTACCCCGAACCCAACCAACGCCGGTGTTTTCACGTGATGCCATTCAGCGAGCCGTGGTCGAATGAAGCACGCGAGGCGGTGCGGCGGGCTTGCGGGGAGAACATAACCTACCGGCGAGGCGACGAAACGGAAGACCCAAATGTCATTCGCGCAATCTGGCAGGAAATCTGCCGCGCCTCCGAGGTTGTGGTGGATCTGACGGGGTTGAACTGCAATGTCTGTCTTGAGCTGGCACTTTGTCATGCACTGGGGCGTCGTGTCCTGCTGGTGGCCCGGAATGACGGCACCGTAGAGCGTCTTTTTCCCGAAATCGCCAAATTACAAGTCAAGAAATACGATACGGAAATGGCTTTGGAGAAAATCGCGCAGGATTTCTTATCGCAACCCGCAACACCATGATCCGTTTGCAGGACCTGTCTCACCATTGCAGATCGCGAATCCGTTGAATGCGATTACCGGCGTGACCCTTCCGATTCTAACGCGCCTCATTTAACGTTGTGGTCGCACAGACTAGCGTCCAACCTATCTGGATTTCGAATCCTTCGTTATGAAGAAGTTTTGCCGCGCGGCGCTCCTTCATGATAAAAGAATCGCGCAATCATCCGACCTGTCTGGAGGAACCACCACATGCCGAAGCGAACTTCCTCCGCGGAGCCCTGCCGCCGCTCTACTGCTCTTCGTAATCATTACCGTTTCAACTTGTCCGTGATGCTGGCTATCGGTGGTTTTGTCTTCGCTATCGTTTCCGCGCAAGCGCAAACAGCGAGTGCGCAAACTCGTCTGCTGCGCACACCCACGGTGAGCTCAACGCAAATTGCCTTCGCTTACGCAAACAATATTTGGACCGTGCCGCGCGCCGGCGGCAGCGCGCGCCGGCTTACCAGCTTCCAGGGCCAAACCTCCAATCCGCATTTCTCACCTGACGGAAAGTGGATCGCATTTAGCGGGGAGTATGCCGGAAATCTTGACGTCTACGTGGCGCCGGCTGAAGGTGGCGAGCCGCGCAGACTGACCTGGCACCCGGGCGGTGATCTGGTCCAGGGCTGGACAGCCGACGGCAAGTCAGTTTTGTTTTCATCGTCGCGCGCCACCTGGGCGCCAGCCGGAGCGCCACGCTTCTGGACTGTGCCTGCCGCCGGTGGCATCGAAGAACCGTTTTCACTGCCACGCGCCTATCAGGGCAAGATTTCTGCCGACGGCCTCCGCGTCGCTTACCGCATGAACAACTCCTGGGACGAAGAGCGCCGCAACTATCGCGGCGGCCAAAACCGTCCTATCTGGATTGTCGATCTGAAAAGCTACGATCTAACTTCGCCACCATGGACCGATTCGAAAGACGTCGATCCGGTTTGGATCGACGACGCGGTCTATTTCATTTCCGATCGCGACGGCGTGGCCAACATTTGGGAATACCAAACGAAGACAAAAAAACTATCGCAACTGACGAAGTTCACCGATTTCGATGTTAAGACGATCGATTCCGGCGCGGGCTCGCTGGTATTTGAACAGGCTGGTTATGTCCACGAACTGGATCCGAAGAATGGCAGAGAGCACATCGTCAACATAACCGCCGCCGGCGACTTTCCCTGGATGATGCCAAACTGGAAAGACGTAACCGCGCGCATGACCAACATGTCGCTTTCACCAACCGGCAAACGCGTAGTAGTCGAAGCACGCGGAGAGATTTTCACTATTCCTGCGGAGAAGGGTGACATCCGCAACCTTACAAATTCGAGCGGCTCGGCCGAGCGCGATCCCGCCTGGTCTCCCGACGGGAAATTTATTTCGTATTTCAGCGACAAGTCAGGCGAGTATCGTCTGTATATCGAAGCCCAGGACGGTCTGACACCGCCGCGCGAAATCGTGCTCAAGAATCCGACGCACTACTACACGGCATCGTGGTCGCCCGATTCGAAGAAGCTCCTCTTCAGTGACACAAACCTGAAAGTTTGGGTGCTCGACGTAGCCGGCGGTCAGGCGAAGGTGGTCGGCAACGATCCCTGGATGGTTCCAAACCGCACGCTCGATCCTGTTTGGAGTCCGGATTCAAAATGGATTGCCTATGCCAGCCGCCTGCGATCCCTGTATCACACCATCTTTGTCAGCAATGCGGAAACCGGTGAGACGAAGCAAGTCACTGATGGACTCGCGGACGCCCTCTCGCCCGCATGGGATGCAAGCGGAAAGTATCTCTGGTTTCTAGCGTCGACAGATTTTGGCCTGGGATCGCAATGGCTCGACATGACGTCCTACGACCACGACGAAAACTTCGGTCTGTATGTCGCGGTGTTGAAAAAAACCGAAGCCAGTCCATTGCTACCGGAGAGCGACGAGGACAAAGGCGTGGGCAGCGCAACGCCGAGTCCGTCACCAGGCGGAGATCGCGGAAACCGCACGGAAGCGGAAGCCGCCGATTCATCTTCCTCGAACGACAACTCGCAAGACGATCAGCCACCACAAACTCGGCGACGACCGCGCACGCCGGTGA
>JBOGOP010000364.1:0-4414 GCA_050747225.1 Pyrinomonadaceae bacterium | reverse complement strand
AAGGGCTTTGCCGATCAACTGATGTGCGGAAGCGGCTCTGCCCTTCCGCACTAGCACGTAAGTGTTTGGGCTACGCCTTTTTGGGGCGCAGCCCCGGGAAGCGAACTGAGAGCTTACGGTGGGGCAGAGCCACCACCGCACATCCGATGGCGAAGCCATTTCATCATTTGACGGCTTGCATCCAGTCGCTACCGATCAGACAACATCGAAGCCCTTCCCTTATTCCTTCTCTATGGACACGCTCCACAGTCGGCGCTGCTGTTGCAGTCAGGTCCCGGAGTAACTGACTTCAGCGTCCACACCAGCAAAGGGTTCGACACGTTCAGGGCGTTGTCCCGGCTGTTCCGCTTGGGGTTGTCGTTATGCCAGCCACTGGGACACATCAGCGTGTTGGTGCTGGCGTTAAAGAGTCCCCCGGGATTTCCCGGATGACCCATATTGAGGACGTGTCCCAATTCATGGGCCAGGTGCGTCAGGTCAACTCCAAAGGTTGCGTTGCCGTCACTCGAAATGATCTTTGCGTTCGCAGTTCCACTTGACCAGGTGGCCCCACCTCCATGCAGGCTTACCGGATCAAAATTCTCCACAAAGAAGATTTCTATGCAGTCAGCCACGTTGATCGAACCACGGATCGTGGTTTCTTCTGCTCCTTCGGTGGCGACTTTCAGAGACGCATTATTGATGAACATCCAGTCTCGCACTTCAAATACCACGTCCGCCTTTTTCCATTGCGTGTTTGCTCCGGGCATACCAAACGCCAGGCCTGCGCCGGTCGGCGTTGCGTCGCCGGCGCCGCTGCGGATCCGCACCGGCTGAATGCACAGCCTGGAGGCACTTTCAAACCAACGCCAGATGCCAACATCGATGATCCATGCATCTCGGCGTAACTCGAGCCGATAGCCGGGAAGGTCCCCCAACGCCTCCACCTCGATTGAGGCAGATACGTTGCCCGTCACCCTGGCCGCGCGCTTTTGTGTTGCGCTCGCGATTGCTTTGTCGAGCGTTTGGGACAGCTTGATCTCCAATTTCACTCGGCCTCGCTGCGTCCGGGAGACGGCAAAGTCCGATTCGCGATCGTCCTTAACAAACACCGGCGGATAGATTTCATCAATTTGTGGGAAATGCGCTTGCACCGGAATCTCTCCGGAGAGCACTAGTTTTTGAGCGTCGTACCTCAGGGTCACCGATTTTTCAGATGCGGGCACCGACAAACCAAGCGGGCCCGTCTTAATCCTTGATTTAGGTTCCCTACCTGAAATTGTTGCCTGAGGCGCATCGGGGAAAACCAGATTGAATTGCCGCACCGCAATCGCGCCTCGTTTCAACTGGTCCTGCGACATTTCAAAATAGAAACTGGTTCTTCCTTTCAAAGCCGCGCTGCCCTTGGCCTGCAGCTTTGCTTCAACTGCGGCATTTCCGATCAATATCGATCCCGCTCCCCTGTCTGTCGGCCGCTGCGCAGGTTGTGTGTGAGCACTCCGGCCACCGCCAAAGGAAATAACAAGCGAAACCATCGCCAGAGCGAGAAAAAATAGGATCCGTTTGTGGGTCATGATTTAGCTCCTATGCGCGGGAACGAATAGTGAGATTCATCGGCAGCGGTCGTCGCTCCCATTCGACAGCGCCGAACTTGACTAAAAGGAATTACCGTATGTCACCGTCGTAGCCAATAGCAGAAACCGAAGCGGGGGATAGGATTAGTTAGTGAAACTATTTGTGAACGATCCTGAGAACCAAGTGGAACTGCTTTGAGAATCAGCTAGTGAATAGTGTGAGCCACTTGCTGTTCCCGTTTACGCCTTGAGCAACCCTTCAGTGATGCGCGAACTGTAGCCTTGAGTGAGGTTCCAGTCAAGCAGTTTGTGCAAGGGTTTCAGAATCTATTTTGAGTGGTTCCTGCATTTGCTGTCATCTTAGGAGTTCACTAACCATTGCCGCAGGGCAAAACCGGAATCGCGATTAAACCCGCGGCTTGAGCATAACGAGAGGACTGTTGAGCTACTGCCACGTAGCGGAGCCCTCCATAACTGTCGGGCTACTGCCCCATTGCACGGAGTATTTGATTGGTAGTCGTGATGCTGTTCCAGGATCGCAACTCAAAACCTATTTGGACGCTTGGATCACGGACGCGACTCAGAGTACCAGGCGGCACCTGCGCCGGGGCAGTAGCCCGACAGTTATGGAGGGCTCAGTCCGCGCAAGTCAAAGCCTTTCCGCACATCGAAACGCCGCAACTAACGCTGTTGCATTGCCGAAACTGCTGAAGTATCCTCGCCGCTCTAACGACATTGATCCAATGAAATTTGGCCGCCGACAATTTAACCAGAGTTTATTAATCGCGATGGGAACAGTTCCGCTTCGCCGTTTTTCATCGCCTCCGCAACTGTCCGTGAACGGACCGCGAATTCTCGAGCACCTCACTGCTTTATCTGAGTTTGGCAAAAATCCGCAGGGCGGCGTCAGCCGTGTGGCTTATAGCGAAGCCGATCGGCAGGGACGCGAGTACGTCCTTGGGTTGATGCGCGCCGCAAAACTCGACACTACTATCGACGCGGCCGGCAACCTCGTCGGCCGCCGTCCCGGCACCACAACGAACCTGAAGCCGTTGTTGATGGGCTCGCACATCGACAGCGTGCCTGAAGGCGGTAACTACGACGGAGTAGTGGGCTCGCTCAGCGCGATCGAAGTGGCTCAGACGCTCGCCGAAAACAGTATCGCCACGCGTCATCCGCTCGAAGTGATCATTTTTCAAAACGAAGAGGGCGGCCTGATTGGCAGCCGGGCAATTGATGGAGAGTTGACTGAGCACGAGTTGGATCTGGTAAGTCGTAGTGAAAAAACCATCCGCGAAGGAATCAAGTTTATCGGTGGCGATCCCACCAAACTCGCGAGCGTTATCCGCAAGCGCGGCGACATTGCCGCTTATCTCGAACTGCACATTGAGCAGGGCGGAATACTGGAAACTGAAAAGATCGATATCGGTGTGGTGGAAGGCATCGTCGGCATCAACTGGTGGGACGTAACCATCGAAGGCTTTGCTAATCATGCCGGCACGACGCCCATGAATCAGCGGCAGGATGCGCTGCTGGCGGCGGCTAAATTCATCGAGGCGGTTAACCGCATCGTTACCAGCATTCCCGGGAGGCAGGTCGGCACGGTGGGAAGAATTCAGGCGCTGCCCGGAGCGCCGAATGTTATTCCTGGCAAAGTTGTGTTGAGTCTTGAACTACGCGACCTCGATGCCGAAAAGATTAAGTCGCTGTATGAAAGGATCTACGCCGAAGCGCAGCAGATTGCGGCGGCGAGTAAAACGAAGTTCGACTTCAAAGAGATTAACGTGAACATTCCCGCGCCCACTGACGCGCTCGTCCGTCAACTCATCTTCTACTCAGCGAAAGAACTCGGACTGAGCACGAAGTTGATGCCAAGCGGCGCCGGTCACGATGCTCAGGACATGGCGCGACTGGCGCCAGTCGGAATGATCTTCGTCCCGAGCGTCGGCGGCATCAGCCATTCCCCTCGTGAATACTCCAAACCCCAGGACATCACCAACGGCGCTAGCGTGCTGCTGCATACCCTGCTCAAGCTTGATCGGCCAGGCGAGAATAGTTGAACTTAACGTTCCTGTTGACTATCAACACGAGACGGTCGTACACTCCTGTTGATTATCAACAGGAGATGCTCTTATGGTCGCGGACAAGCATGAAGTTCTGCCCGGCACGCTGAACCTGCTCATCCTAAAAACTCTGGCCACGCTTGGGCCGTTGCATGGTTATGGAATTGCGCGACGCATCGAGCAGGTTAGTGGTGACCTTCTGGAGGTTAACCAGGGAACGATTTATCCGGCATTACTAAAACTGGAGCAAATGCGCTGGATCCGGACCAAGTGGAGTGTCTCCGAGAACAATCGCCGCGCAAAGTACTACTCGCTTACTCCCGCCGGACGGAAACAACTGATCAGGGAAGAAGAGGAATGGGACCGGACTTCGGCAATCGTCACCCGTTTCCTGACCCCGTCAAAGGAGAACCCATGATCAGTTTACGAATTCTGTTCTCTCGATTGCGCTCCCTGTTCTTCAAACGAAATCTCGAGCAGGAGCTGGAAGAAGAGATCCGCTCGCACCTCGAGATGCAGATTGAGGCCAATCAACGCCAGGGGATGGGTGCGAATGAAGCACGGTACGCAGCGCTGAAAAAATTTGGAGGCGTCGACCAGATTAAGGAAACGTATCGGGATCGGCGCGGAGTGCCCTGGCTCGAAACATTCTTCCGCGATCTCAGGTACGGCTTCCGTATGTTGCGTCGTAGTCCGGGCACCACTGCTGTCGCTGTACTGTCCCTGGCTTTAGGCATCGGCGCAAACACAGCCCTATTCACAGCAGTCGACGCAATACTCCTCCGAACCTTGCCCGTT
>JBOGOP010000363.1:0-4419 GCA_050747225.1 Pyrinomonadaceae bacterium | reverse complement strand
TATCCGGGCGCGCCGCACGGCATCACCGCCACGCATCAGGATCAGATTAACGCAGAACTGCTCGCCTTCATCAAGGGAGAGAAGCATCATGTCGCCAACACCTGAGCCGGCCAGGGGCGGAGGGACGCAAGTCCTGGGAGGCATCACGGTGATCGACACACCGCTTGTTGCCCGGGCAATGGACTATGCGCGAACTCATTCCGAACCGTTTCTCTTCAACCATGCTGTCCGATCCTGGCTCTTAGCAGTCCGGCTCGGACAGCTGCAGGGCATTACTCACGACGCAGAGGTCGTCGCTGTCGGTTCGCTGCTCCACGACCTCGGGCTCACGAACAGCTTCACGGGTCAAAAGCG
Organism: Pyrinomonadaceae bacterium; assembly: GCA_050747225.1. Classification (GTDB taxonomy): domain Bacteria; phylum Acidobacteriota; class Blastocatellia; order Pyrinomonadales; family Pyrinomonadaceae; genus PSRF01. The sequence goes on along the minus strand of JBOGOP010000363.1, from coordinate 4,065 downwards.
CTTCGAGATCGAAGGGGCCGACGCCGCGCGGGCGTTCGCGCGCGCGCAAGGCCTCGACGATCGCCGCGGACAGTTGATCTGGGACAGTGTCGCTCTGAATTCCACACCTTCTATCGGCCTGTACAAGGAGGCGGAAGTCGCGCTCTGCACGGCTGGGATCGGCGTCGAATTCGGATTCCAGTACGACCGGGTCCCGCCGGACGAAATGAAGGGCATCCTCGCCGAATTTCCGCGCCTCGAAATGAAGCGCCGCTTCAAAGATTCAGTCTGCCGCATTGTCGAAACCAAGCCGGAAACCACCTACGACAATTTTGCGGGCGACTTTGGGGAACGGTTTATCCCCAGCTACAAGCGGCCGTCTACAGTGGATTTCCTGATGGATGCTCCGTTTGAAGAGTAGATGGGGACGAATTTGTATTTACTTTGGAGGTTCACATGAGCGAACAAGACTTAGAGGTACTGATTACACTTGATGACCCAGGTGAAGATGCTCTGGAAGAGGATACTTTCCACCAGGCTGACAGCACTGGTACGCATCGATACCCTCAACCAGAAGGCGACCCGGTCGGTAAACAGAAGTAATGCACGGCGACGATCGATTCAAATCGTGTCCGATTGGTATCACTGTGTGTGAGGTGTTTGATGTGGGCAAGAGATTTCTAATTTACAAAACCGCCTGGCTGCGTGGGGGCGACCAAGTGAGTGGCTAATTATGAAGAACAAGTCATTAATGCTCGTCCTGCTATTTCTGATGCCCGGCACGCTGATAGCCCAACAACCCACCGTCAGTAAGGCCCCACAGGCGTCGGTGACTTCGCTCACTTCGAAAGATCTGCCGGAGTTTCCCGGCAAAGAAGTCCTGATGATCAGAGTGGAATATCCACCGGGCAGCGTGGATCCCATCCACCGGCACAATGCACATGCGTTCGTCTATGTTCTGGAGGGCTCGATCATCATGCAGGTGAAAGGTGGAAAGGCGGTGACGCTGACACCGGGCCAGACTTTTTATGAAGGCCCCAACGACGTTCACGTCGTGGGGAGGAACGCAAGCAGTACCAAGCCGGCAAAGTTCGTCGTGTTCTTCATTAAGGACAAGGGCGCGCCAGTGTTAGTGCCGACGCCGGAATGAAAATCAATCGAAAACCGCAACCCAAACCGAGTCTGTCTCGGAGTTCACCGGTTCGGACTTCGGACGACCAACGAAGGCAAAAAAGGAGGTTTGAACAAATGAAAGAATCAACTTTTGCAGGAGTCGGCGGACTGAAGATTTTTACCCGCTCGTGGCAGCCCGAAGGGAAAACACGCGGCGTGGTCGTTATCGTCCCCGGGTTTAATTCGCATAGCGGGCAATATCTGTGGGTCGGCGAGCAATTCGCGGCGAAAGATTTGGCGGCCCATGCGATCGATTTGCGCGGGCGCGGGCGTTCCGAAGGCGCGCGTTACTACGTTGAAAAGATGGAAGATTATACCGACGATGTGGCGACGCTAGTCAGAACCGCGAAATCGGAAAATCCGGGCTTGCCTGTATTCGTTCTCGGTCACAGCGCGGGCGGTGTCGTTTCGTGCGTTTATGCGCTCGACCATCAAGCAGAGATCGACGGATTAATCTGCGAGAGCTTCGCGTACGATCTGCCGGTGCCCGATCTCGTTCTTTCGTTTCTCAAGGGATTGAGCTACATCACGCCGCACACTCATGTCTACAGCCTGAAGAACGAAGACTTCTCTCGCGATCCGCTGGTTGTCGATTCAATGAACAAAGACCCACTTATTATGGGCGAGTCTCAGCCGGTGCAGACCGCGAAGGTGATGATAGATGCCGCTAGTCGGCTGAATGAAGAATTTCCCCTCATCAAACTTCCCGTACTCATTCTGCACGGCACGGATGACAAGGCGACGAATCCCCGTGGGAGCCAGTTCTTTTACGATACCGCCGGCTCAACAGACAAAACTTTGAAACTTTATGAGGGACACTATCACGATCTGCTAAATGATTTGGATAAGGAGACCGTTATGGCGGACATTACCAATTGGATCGCCGCGCGTGTTCCCGCAATACAAACGAAATCCGCTGCTGTCTGATGAGTTTGGCGCTTCACCAACATCTGGAGGACTTCAATCATGAACTGCTGTTCGCATTTGTTTGAAATTGGCAATGTGATTGCGAGAACCACGAACGGCTGCGAAGAGTGTTTGAAAATGGGCGACCAATGGCTCCATTTGCGACTCTGCGTAACCTGCGGTCACGTCGGCTGCTGCGACGATTCAAAGAACAAGCACGCTGCAAAGCATTTCCATTCAACTAATCACCCGCTAATCAAATCTTTTGAACCGGATGAAGAGTGGGGCTGGTGTTACATTGACGAACTACTTCTCGAGTCACTTCCTGGATCGTTGACGACAGAATGGTGCGGTGTGCTCGGAGCGACCCACTGAGAAAACAACCTTGAATGCCTGTACGGCGGCGGGCCTGCCGGCCATCGGTTGTTATTCCAGAAGCACAAAACCTTGCGGACAGCGGCGAGTAGACTGGCTTGACGAGTCCGACTCAATGGATACCCCGCCATTATCTGCCGTTCGAAATTGGCGGGCGGTCTCGATTGCGGCCTCGTTTCGGCTTGCGGGTGACCCGGGCGTCTTGGCGCATTTACTGTCGGTTAACGATCATTGAAAGCGTCATAACCGTTTCTCACGTACGGGCCAAAAAAGGAGTTAGCGATTTTCCACAGGAGGACTGATGTATGAAGCCAAGAATCGACTATTTGAAGCGCACACCCGGATTGGCGCTCACAAACAAAGCCCGTAGACCATGATGATTCACCGTCAGCGTGGAGATGACGCACGCGTTGGGTTCGTTTTGTCTTATGCCACGGGTGATAGAGCGCAAGATTAGCGCAAAGCAATTTTTTGTTACCGTTAAGTCTTGACGCTCAGAAACTTGCGAGTGTGCCGATTTGATTACTTCCTGTGCCGCTTCGCATCGCGGTCGGTGGGTAGCGTGCATGCGTAGGTGATAGCCGATTGTATTGTTTGCCCAACCGGAACAACTTGATCCGAATCAGCGTGTAGCGTGAGTCAAGCTTGAAGCCGGAAGGAAGCGAAAACGAAAACCGGAGTCGACCCTGTTCCAGAGAGATGCGAAATTCTTTCTGCGAGTCGGTAACACGTTGTGGCTTTGGCAACGAGCGACCATTGACTTGCAAACAACGATCGGCTGATAAGGGGACCGAAGTCTTACGCCCGCGCTTTTCAGGCCAGGCCCGCGGCATCCTCTCCACCACCAGCCACACTGAGTCGAAAGGCGCCGGCTTCAGCGACTCAAAGGGCCACACAAAGTTGCTGCTTCTTTCTACTGACCAATCAAACGCCGCGATAAACTCTCCATGTTCCGCGAGGTTCTCGGCTACCGGCTCTCCTGGATTCCAACTCCGCGATTGCGAGAGAGCATTCGAACAGCCGAGCAACAGAGTGAAGCACACGCTGAACCAGCAGGAGAACATGGTTTTATTGTTGATACTCAATTTACTTAGACCCCTCTCAATTGACCGCCCAAATTGCACTCTACTTGCGCTGCCCTCGTGGGGGAAATCGACCTCAATAGCGCTGCTGTCTGTTGTCTCCCAGGAGCAGAGCTGATCTGGCGCCGGAGATCGGCCTCCGAGTCCTGTCATCTGTTTTTCGGCCTCTGAGTTGGCAAAGTTCCACGCGGACGTTCTCTGCCCCCACTCCCACTAGTAGATTTCAACTTAAAGTTTTTGTTCGTGGAACTGCCGGCCCTAACCTCCACAGTTTCTCTTTCATTCTCGTAGCCTCCGCGGGTAACACTGACCTGATACCTCCCCAGTGGCACGTCGGTGACAACATAATTGCCCGCCTGGTCCGTCGTATCACTTCGTCCCTGAATCGTGATTCTCGCTCCCGAGATCGGCCTTCCAGTCTTTTCGTCCGTCACCCGGCCCCTCAGTTGGCCGGTTTCATTCGGACGTTCTCTGCCTCCACTCCCACCAGCAGATTTCAACTTAAAGTTTTTGTTCGTGGAACTGCCGGCCCTAACCTCCACAGTTTCTC
>JBOGOP010000362.1:0-4428 GCA_050747225.1 Pyrinomonadaceae bacterium | reverse complement strand
CTTTAAGATTCTTATACACCTTCACCTGGGGCGTTGCCCCAGGCTTTCACATTCCGCGCCTTTGGCGCTGCGAACGCGAGTTTTGACACAGGCTCTGAATCGGTGGGCTACTATCGTCCGTCCGCTTCACGGACTATTGCTTGCCTGATCGCCGATTCGCTGATTGCTGATTGCTTCCCACCGTCTTATCATCCCCTCATGCTCAACAAAGAAATCCGATTTGCCAGCCGCCCGGCGGGTATGCCCACGCCGGACAACTTCAAGATTGTAGACACAGATGTGCAGCCACTAAACGACGGTGGGGTGTTGGTGCGTACGCTTTACATTTCAGTCGACCCGTATCTGCGTGGACGCATGCGCGAGGGCCGCTCCTATGTCGCTCCGTTTGAAGTTGGACAAGTTATCGTGAGCGGCGTAGTTGGTGAAGTTGTCGAATCGCGCGCGCCTGGCTTCGCGCCAGGGGATATTGTTACCGGCATGCTCGGCTGGCAGCTTTACAACCTGGCGAAGGCGTCGGAGCTGAGAAAAGTCGATCCGACGGTAGCTCCGGTAACCACTGCACTGGGCGTCCTGGGAATGCCCGGTCTCACGGCCTACTTCGGATTGCTGGACATTGGTCAGCCGAAAGAAGGAGAAACAGTGGTTGTGTCCGGCGCTGCGGGTGCCGTGGGAATGACGGTCTGCCAAATAGCTAAGATCAGAGGCTGTCGCACGGTTGGGATTGCCGGCAGCGATGATAAGAACCGGTACCTTGCGGGAGAACTGGGAGTGGATGCTGCCATTAATTACAAAAGCCCCGAAATGAAACTGGCACTGAAGGACGCTTGCCCGAAAGGCGTCGATGTATATTTCGACAACGTTGGCGGCGAAGTGTCTGACGCGGTACTGCCGCTAATCAGGCACGGCGCGCGCATCCCGCTCTGTGGTCAGATCTCACTCTACAATCTCGACAAGCCCGATGTCGGCCCCAGACAGCAGCCTTACCTGCTGGTGAATAGCGCGCTGATGAAGGGATTTATCGTTACTGACTACGCTGCGCGCTTTACCGAAGGCGTGGTGAACCTCGCGCAATGGCTCGCCCGGGGGAAACTCAAGTATGCCGAAACTATCGCCGAGGGATTCGAGAACACGCCAAACGCTTTCATCGGTTTGTTTAGCGGAGAAAATCTTGGCAAGCAGATTGTGCGGGTTGCGTGACCTTTTTGGAGTGCGCTGACCTGTCAGCGCTTTGGTCAGCTGCGACCTGTCGCAGGAAGGCGGTTGCAGGCATCCAACGTCGAATGCCGGAGCGTTGAAAGGCTCACTTCAATTAATAGTCATCATCGATCTTTAGCTGGTCTATTTTGAAACTGTAAATTGTTTTGACAGCAGCAGGCGTGGCCGTCCGTTCGAACCAGCTGGCAGAACACCAAGGGTATTGATTGGCAACGTTGGCCAGGCCGTGTTTCACAGCATTCTGATGAACGTAGTTGAGTCTAGCGAGGTATGAACGCTCGAACGTCAACTTCTTGTCCCAAAAGTTATACCAAACTTGACGACCAGCAGTATCGTCAATCAGATTTGTCCTCCGAGCCGTATTCGAATGTAGGTGTTGCAGGAATTTTTTGAGCGTTCCCACTTCGGAATGACTGCGGGCGACGAAATGGTAATGATTCACAAAGACCGCCCAAGCCTCAAGTTGCCATTGGTAAGACCTTCGCCAATGTAAGCAACTCCTCCTCAACCAAGTCTAGCTTCTCGGCTGTAGTGAAGACGTGTTCTTTGTGGACCGTGGCGCCTGTTACCATATAGATCCCCCCGGAGTCGATGCGATGAATAGGCGCGTGAGGCCAGTCTTTGATTGGGGACATTAGACATTCTCGCTAATCGGATCTGTCTTTGGCGAAGTCTACTGATTTAGTTCAGCGGCAAAGGTAGAGTCAAGCACTCGCTGGTGGAAGGTAGTTAAGGATGAATGCTTGGAATCTTGTATGAGGACGGTATCAAATTGACCGGGGCAGAAGCGGCGACAGGTCGCCGCGGACCAAAGCGGTGACAGGTCACCGCACTCCAAAAAAGAGTTCTTCAGGGTCGTAGTCCAGTCCGCGTAAGCAGATCCTGGAAGCGTCTATCGGATCTTAGTTTCGCAAACACCGGATCGACCTTCAGGTTCATCAACCAAACGTCGCGCTCTTCGTTGGCCTGCTCAAGCCACTTGAACGCCTGGTCCTTATCCCCGAGGCCGGCATGAATCGCCGCCACCGTGTAAGGCGAAACATAACGTCGCGACTCGGCATCAGGTGATTCACTAAGATCGTGCAAGTCACTTAACACCTGCCGCGCTTCCTTTGTCTTCCCCGAGGCGGCGTATGCATGACCCAGGAGCGCCAGCATGAGCGGGCTGCCTGAGATTTTCAGGCCCTTTTGAAACTCGTCGATTGCCTGCGCATACATTCCTTTTTGCTCGTAAGCGAGCCCGAGATACCGGCGGGCCGGAAACGAGTTTGGATCGAGATTCAGAATCTTTCTGCACTGCGCAATGGCCTCGTCGTTTCGTCCTGACAGGTAGAGAATCCAACCCAGGTGTGAGCTGGCAGTGAACGACAGAGGCTCGAGTTCCGAGGTGCGTTTAGCTTCCGCAATTGCTTCGTCAAAGCGCTCAAGCGCTACCAGGTAGGAGCTGTACCACTGATGGGCCGGCGCGTAGGTCGGCCGGTGCTTGATAGCCAGCAGAAACTCGCGTTCGGCTTCAACGCGATCGCGGTCCCAGCGAAACTTGATGAACGCGAGTGAGCTATGGGCCTCGGCCAGGGTTTCGTCCATCTCCAGCGCTTTAACCGCCGCTTCCTTGGCTTTCGGGAAACCATCCTTCGGTTCGCTTACGCCGTAGATGACCTGCATGTTGTAGCAGTCCGCGAGGCCTGCGTAGGCTGCGGCGTAGTTGGGATCGGCATTGATCGCCTGCTGAAAAAAGTCGATGCCTTGTTGCATTCCTTCGCGCGTGCGTTTGTTCCAGGCGTTGCGACCCTTGAGGTAAAGGCGGTAAGCCTCCAACTGTTTTTGCTCTTCGACGTTTAACTTCAGCCGCAGGTTTTCAAAGATGTCGCGCGAGATTTCTTCCTGGACAAGCAGAATGTCGGAGAGGCGCCGCTCATAGTGCTGGCCCCAGATCTGCGAAACACTGTCGAGGTCGATCAAATCCGCTTGAATGCTGATGGTGTCGCCCCGGCGATGCACCCGGCCGGTTACGACAGCGCGTACATTTAACTCCTGACCCACCTGGCGCGGATCGACGTTACGTCCTTTGTAAGTCACCATCACGCTGCGCGGAACCACGCGGAGTTTGGGAAGCCTAGTCAAGCTGTTGACCAGACTCGCGGCAATTTCATCATCAAGAAACACAGCATCACCGTCGACGCTGTCGTCGACAAACGGCAAGACGGCAATGGATTGAATGCCGCTGGAGCTTGCTCCCGCCTTGTTGCGCGCACTGAGGTAGGCGATGCCAGCCACCGCTATCACTACAACCGCGAGCGCCAGCGCCACTGCCGGAAGGCGCGATGAGAAAGTTCCAAGTTTCGAGGTTCGAGTTCCGAGTGCCGGTCCCCGGGGGTTCGGCCGCGAATCTTGAAGCAAAACGCCTGGCGAATCTGCCGCAAGACTGTTGTTGCTGAAATTCGCGTGTTCGCCGTTAGTCCCGTCTGTCTTGTTCACTGCCGCCACGAAGCGATAGCCTCGCCGCGGCACCGTCTCGATAAACTGCGGGCCGTTGGCGCTTTCACCCAGCGCTTTTCTTAGGAGTGAAACGTTCTGCGTGAGATTACCTTCTTCGACGAAGGTGTTGGGCCAGACCTTCTTCATCAGATCGTCTTTGTTGACAATCCGGCCGTCGTTTTCCAGCAGGGTGAGGAGTATGTCAAACGCTTTCGGCGTCAGCGGAACATGGTCTTCCCCGCGCAGCAGCAAGCGCTCGTCAGACTTCACGCGGAAGCGGCCAAACTCATAAAAATCGCTTGTTTGCTCGGCCATAAACGGCTTTGAGAACCATCATTGAGAAAGTATTGAGGCCTTCCCGAGGACTTGCCGCGCGTTTTCTTCTAAGCTCCCGCCTTGCTTCGGAACCAACCTCACAGGATTTGTCGGCGAGTCGGCCGTAATTGTAGTGCAAGCGGCCAGACCCGGCAACGGACAGAGATCTGGCACTGACGGTTTCGAGTCAGTCAATCGCTTATTGATTATGGAGGCTCTCCCTATGATCGCGCCAAAGCAAGTCGCCGGAGGAACGGAATTCCTGCTGACAGTCGGTCTGAGTGCAGTTGCAGGGCTGCTCGCGTTTCTGCTTGTGTCACTGGTGGCCAACGTTTTCGGACTCTCGGCCGGGTAAGTGCAAGTGATTTGCTGGGAGCGCGGGCGTCTCGCCCGCAATGAGCGCGAAGCGCGAAAATGGAT
>JBOGOP010000361.1:0-4432 GCA_050747225.1 Pyrinomonadaceae bacterium | reverse complement strand
ACGTACCCGTATCTCAGTATCTCAGCAAAATCCCACGTCGAATCATTAGGGCGACGTTAGCACTGCTTTCTTTTCTTGACAGCTGTCAGCCATATCAGCCTGGGGTGGAGCGGAGCGAAACCCCAGGATCGGTGGAACGGGAAGGTAAGAGCCCGCGAAGTGGGCGACAGCCATTCCATCAAGAGTATTAGCAGGGTCTGCTGTCGCACGCTTCGCGCGCTCTGTTCCTAATGGTTCGTCAACCTGGGAGTTCCGCTCCGCTCCACCCAATGACTTTATGCTTACACCCGCTGCGCGGGCTTCGGAAACGCGAGTCATACTTGACTCAATCAGAGGTTCCTAAAGTTTATCGGACGTTAGAGCCGGTATCGGGTTTTCCTGCGAGGTAAGTGTTTTCATCTCGGGAGTCGCAGTAACCAGCCGCGTTCGCAAGATGAATATGGTCGAAAAGATCAGGGTTATGGTGCAGGCCAAGCCACCTTCGATGCCATAGCTGCCACCAGTCAACCATGCGGGTCCAAGATCGCTACCTCGGAGCAACGGGTGTGGCGCGAGATTGGTGATGCCGCTGACCGGCAGTCCGAAAAGCGATCCAAGTGCCCAGTTCCACGCCCAGTGAACACCCAAAGGAAACCACAAGCTACGCGTTCGAAGGTAAGCGACGGCCAGCCAAACTCCGGCAAGTGCCGTGTTGACAAACGTAAATCCTGCCACGACATTCGGATTCCGCAGATGAATGGCCGCGAAGGGAACTGACGTGAGGAAGACGGCTAGCCACGCCAGGTTTGCCCGTGTCATCGTTTGCAATGGATACCCTCTGAATAGTGCTTCTTCAGCCAGCGCCGCAAGAATGAAAAGTAGTGCCGAGAAAACCAGAGTCAGTCCAACCTGAACGAGCGCCGCGCGGCCGGAGATCGTGAAAGTTAGTCCTCCTCCCGCGGTGGCGATAGCTGTCGCCAGCGCCAGCGATCCGACTCCGATAACCGATCCAACCAGGAAGTCGCGCACCCACCCCGCATGAAACCACAAGCCGAGCGCTCGCCATGGCAGCCCTTCAAGCCAGCGTGTGCAAATAAATCCTGCCAACAAAGCGACAGTCAGAAGAAGCAGCCGGAATATGATGTTCTCGAGATAGTGCGCCACTCCGCTGCTGGGCGTGAACTGCACCGCGAGCTGAGCCGCTTTTCTCGTTACGATGCCGAAGAGGAACGAGAGAACGAAAAAGGTCAGGACAAAGACGAGCAAGCGCCAGCCGCTGCGAAGGCGGCCTGCGGAGTTGATGAAGACTTGTCGTAGATCCATGGGCTGCGGACGGGAGAAAGCGGCTTACAGTTTTGCGCAGCATTCTAGACTATCAAGGTGAATCTCCGAAGCGCCAACGGGCGCGATATGTAACAGCCTGGGGCAACGCCCAGGGAGAGCCGAGTTTAGAGGGAGCGCTGAAGGCGCGAGATAGACAAGAGATTCCAAAGGTCGAGATCAAAACCCGCAACGCATTTCGCGCTTTCAGCCCAATGCATGGCCCCGCGCGTAGGACAGGCAGGAATGCCTGTCCCACTTCCGTATGCTAAACTTGCTTCACTTCTTCATGAGCAACCAGCCCGAAAATCCCTCCGAGTTATTGCCGGAAACACCCACGGCCAAATTGACTCGGCGCCGTCGAATTCTGTTATGGAGCCTCGGGATAACCGTCTTGCTGCTGCTGTCGATTATCGTCTCTCAACAACTCTGGCTGTGGACCGTCATCCCTCCTGACACAGCATCTGACACGCTGTTGCTTTATGCCTTGTCCACGCTCAACTTCGTCGCCTTCGTAGTCTTCTCTTTTATTTTTGTGCGCAACTTACTCAAGTTGCGACGCGAGCGGCGCGAGCTGCAACTCGGATCCAAAATCAAAACTCGTCTGCTGGTCTACTTCATCGCCATCAGCTTTCTCCCGATTATTGCGATGGCAGTCTTCTCGTACCTCTTCCTGAATCGATCGCTGGAAAAATGGTTTGGTGGCCTTTCGGCGCGGGTTGTGAATGAAGCTCAGGAAGTTCAACGTGAAGCTCTGGATACCCAAACCCGAAACCTGCGTGACACCGCCTCGCTGCTCGCAGTTGTACTGAAGCCGCAGTCTGATGAGGAAAAGCAAGCGACTCTGGATCGGGTCGTGGCCGGTGGACAACTCTCCGCTGGGGAGATCGTTGACGCAGGTGGAAAGGTGATCGCTCGAAGTAGAAGGACCCTTGCTGCTGGCGAAGTCCAGGAGTTTGAGAGTTTGATGGAAAAAGCGCGCTCTCTCAAAGGTCCCGATGACAGTCTCGCGGACGGCAAAGACCTGGACGCGATGGTGGTCCCAGTTTCAGAGGATCAGCGGCTGATAGTTGTGCCCCTGCGGCGTCCGGGCAGCGACTTAGGCGACACGATCAAAGGTTCGCAAAGCGAGTATCAGAAACTTGTGGCGCGACAGCGTCGGGTTCGTTCTCTGGGCCTGTCAACCCTGGGACTGATGACGCTCATGCTGTTGTTTGTGTCGAGTTGGGTTGCCATCTATTTGGCGCGTGGGATTGCCACGCCTATTAAAGCTCTTGCCGAAGCGTCGAAAGAGATAGCGCGGGGAAACCTAACACACCGGGTCACAACGATCGCGGAAGACGAACTCGCCTTGCTGGCCCACTCATTTAACCAGATGACTGCTCAGCTCGCCGACAATCGCAGCCGGATTGAAGCCGGCTCAGCGGCGCTGCGGGAGAAGAACCTGACCCTCGAAGAGCGTCGGGATTACATCGAAACAATCCTTCAGTCTCTTTCGACAGGGGTTGTTTCGCTTGATGAGGATGATTGCGTTACGACTATCAACGCTGCGGCGTCGCGAATCCTTCGCCTTAGCTCGGTAGCGGCGAATGAGCGAAAGCTTGAACAGCTGATAGGCACGGAAGATTGGTCGGTAATCGATCGAATTCTCCGCCGCGCCCGGCGAACCGGGCAGGCAACGGAGCAAGCTCAATTGGCCGGAGCTGGTGATGACGCCGGAAGTGCGCCGCTGCCCGTGGCCCTGACAGCGACGGCTTTGCGAGCTTCTGCGGCGCAAAAGCGTGGTGTGGTGCTTGTGCTCGAGGACCTGTCTGAATTGCTCGCCGCCCAACGAGTCGCCGCCTGGAGCGAAGTCGCCAGGCGCATGGCGCACGAAATAAAAAACCCCTTAACTCCAATCCAACTTTCCGCTGAACGCATCGCGAAAAGCTACCGCCGCGCCACCGAACACGGCGCCCAGAATGGTGCAAACGGCGAGAATGGTCATAATGGATTAGGTGGAGGCAAAGGCGAAGAGCCACAAGTGACAGCGGTGATCAACGAGTGTACCGAGACAATCGCGCGTGAGGTTGCCGGGCTCAAGGCGATGGTCGATGAGTTCTCGCGTTTCGCGCGTTTGCCCCTGGCTCGGCTTGAAGTTGCCGACTTGAATGAAGTGGTTCGTCACGCCATCGCTTTGTACGATGGTCGACTTGACGGCGTGACGGTGGAAACGCACCTCGATTCGGATTTGCCGTCCGCAATGTTGGATACTGAGCAGCTGCGCCGCGTGTTTGTAAACCTGATCGAGAACGCCAGCAACGCGTTGACGGATCTCGAAGGCGAACTACGGATCGATATCTCTACAAGTTTTGATACGGATCGGAGTCTTTTGATTGCCGCGGTTTCTGATACCGGACATGGAATCGCTCCTGCCGATTTCAAACGATTGTTTCAACCTTATTTCTCAACGCGCGGCAGCGGCACCGGCCTCGGTCTGGCGATTGTGCAACGGATTGTCCTGGAGCACGGCGGACGAATTCGAGCCGGCGTGAACTATCCGCGCGGCGCGCGGTTTGTAATTGAACTCCCGGCGATGAACGCCTAAGGCAGTAGACAGAAGACAGTAGTCAGGAGACAGAAGGCCGATATTCGCAAAGACGTTCTACTGACTTCTGTATTCTGACTACTGTCTACTGCACCAACCATGGATTCAATCCTAATAGTCGACGACGAGCCGGGCATTCGCGAAACGCTGTCCGCCGTGATGAAAGACGAAGGCTTCAGTGCCGACGCCGTCGCGACGGGTGAAGAGTGTCTCAAAGCGGTTGAGCGCCGGGCTTACGGTTGCATCCTGCTGGATGTTTGGCTGCCCGGGATTGACGGCCTCGAGACGCTGCGGCTGTTGCGGGCAGCAGGATCGGATGCCGCAGTTGTGATCATCTCCGGTCATGGCAACGTGGAAACTGCCGTGCGCGCCACCAAGCTTGGCGCCTTCGACTTCATCGAGAAGCCGCTTTCCATCGAAAAGACTCTGCTGACAGTTCGCAACGCGTTGCGCCAACAGCGACTCGAATTAATCAACGCGGAGATGTCGGCCGAACTCGCGAAAGAGTACACGATGGTTGGCGAGTCGGTGGCGATGCGGGCGTTG
>JBOGOP010000360.1:0-4469 GCA_050747225.1 Pyrinomonadaceae bacterium | reverse complement strand
GGGAAACATAATAGGAACTGGTACTCGCGAGGTTTGTGAGCTCCTGCTTTACATAATCACCAAGCCGGCGTCAGCCAGCATTTCGGGGAGAGCAAACGCCCCCGTTCAGCACCGCGCCAATGTGCGCTCGGCTATAGCAATATAACAACCAGTCGAATCTCCGAGATCAGAACTGAACCAGGGGTGGACGTTTACATGAAAAGGTTTACCGCTTTCATAAGATTCATTGTTACTACCAGCGCGGCACTGTTTCTGGTCGCAGTTGCGAGTGTTGGCGCCAGGGCCGACACATTCAACTTCACCGGAACTACCACCAGCGGCAACGCCGTAAACGGAAGCGCGCAAATTAATGGAACTGCCGGCAGCAACCTGCTGACCATCACGATCACAAATAATCAAACCAACATGGTCAGCGCGGGTCAGGGCATCAGCGGCCTTTCCTTCCAGATTGTTAATTCCCAGGGAGTTGTTCTTAATATTAGTCCCGTCACGATCATGACCCAGTCCGGTCGTGAAGTAAAATTCTTAGGGAGTACGACTGGAGTCGATGTTGGCGGCTCAAGTGCTGCGGACGCCATGGGCTGGGGCTTATCAAACCAGAATCCCGCCTATCTGAATGCCCTCGGCTTTACCGGGCCGAATGGGTCAAATCCGCCGGATGAACTGATACTCGGAGTGCCCACTGGTAACGCGCCGAATGGTGTTGTATATGGCAATGCCAACGCCTCGATCGCCAACAGTGGACCGCACCAGCCTTTTGTAGTTCAGAGCGCAAACTTCTCAGTTACGCTCGGCATTAATCTTCCAGATGGCTTTGAGATTCGCAATGTGCAGATGTATTTCGGCACTGCTGGTGACACGCTCGTAAGCCAGACGCCCGAGCCGGCCAGCATGATCCTGCTTGGTACTGGATTGTTCGGCATTGCGGCGGGAATTCGCCGCCGGCGAAAGACAAAGAGGTAGTAACTCGGTTTGCGTTCACAACCAAGCCAGGCAGTATTAAATGGTTCAAGCTTCCGTTGCCGGGTTTTATCATGGGTTGGAGATTGGACCGACGAATTCAAGGGGGGTCGAAAGGTTTGCCAGGACTCGAGAATCCCCATCGTCGCAAAAGTTCACCCTGTTTCAGGCCACCCTTGCCTGAAGCTTCGCGAAGATAGCTTTCTCACTTGGTAATCTGTGACTTCTTCGTGGGTAGAAGCACAGTTTCCTTTCCAAAGATTAAACTCTTCCCACACCCTTCTCGAAACGGTTCTAAACGAGCACGGGAGGAAGCGGGGCACAACAGAGCTCGTTGTTGTGTAGGTCTAGTTGTTTATTTCACTTTGAGCGGGTTGCTCCAGTGCGGCCACCTCCGCACGCCTGCTCTGGGAAAGCCGTGAAGCAAAGCAGAATTGCATCGTTTAAGAAGGTCTCGGGTAAGCTGAGACGGATATGGGTCGGTCCTGACGAGCAGCGCGCAAAGGAAGTGAAGGCGGTGCGTCTTTTGGTTGTTGACGGTGAAGACTCAATCTGTTTTTCGTTAAGGGAATACTTCACTCTGCAAGGGTATAACGTTGACACAGCGCGGGAATTGGATGAGGCGGAAAAGCTGCTTGAAGACAATGAGTATGAGGTGGTCGTTCAGGATCTCAGGTTGGGACCGGCTCAGCGGCCTGATGGCTTTGAGTTAATCAAATTTATTCGCAACCAAAATCCGCGCACCCGTATCATAGTCCTCACGGCATACGGCTCGGCCGAGATGGAAAAGGAAGCACTAAACGGCGGTGCCGACGCATTCTTGCGGAAGCCCAAACCACTCTCAGACGTTGCCCAGGTTATCCAGGGATTACTCGAGTCGCGGCCTCAGCAAGCAGCCCGCGGCGCTTAATAGTACCGGCGTCGCCGGCTGTTTTGTTTTCAAACCAACCAGCAGTGGCCCTCGTTGATTCAATCCTGCTCGCAAGATCGGCACGACTACGCCACAGTTACAGAGCACAATTTCCCTCCAACAGGGACACCTTGTTCAGTCGTCGCCCCTTCAGTCCTTCACATCCTGAGTGACATGCAGGCCGTATAATTAGATTCTGGTTGTACTGTGAAGCTGTGAAGTCAGAGCTGAACATCCAACTCCTGGAAGTGGATGCATCATTAGAAGTCTCTCGTTTTATAGTGTCTTCTTTTGGTTATTTGGGCTAATAAGAAAACGCAGCCTTTTTGAGGTTGGGAATAGGTTATTATTCTGACCTGACTCCGATGACTCTCAAACGACCATTTTTGGATTACGAGCCGGTGAGCCGACCCTCGACTTCAAAGTCTTCGGCCGCAAAAGTCGATAGCGACACTGGTTTTGGGGAACAAGACTCGACTCCAGTCTCTGGGAAGTCTCGTTCCGTTTCCACTGCGTCTAGCGAGGATTTAAGCAAACCCTCAATATTGGATAAAACAGACCCCACTTCGCCCTCCGACTTGTATAAAGAATCGGATGGACGCAACAAATTGCGGAACACTTACAGTCGCGCTCAGGATGAAAAAATTGAAGTTACAGAAGTAAAGGAAAAGTGGATCCTCAAACGGGGACACACGATTAGTTTTGCCGGCCTATTCCTATTTACCGCTCTTGTTTTCTTCCGCCCTTACGAATTATTTCCTTCCTTGTCCTGGCTTTCGTCCGCAGCTTTTTGGATCGCGCTTGCAACGATCAGCGCCTATGTGCTGACGCAACTGGGTCTGGAAGGGGCGATTACTGTGCGCCTCAGGGAAGTGAATCTGATTTTCTTGTTATTAATAACCGGAGCTCTTTCGATTCCTTTAGCGTTGGAGCCGACCAGGGCGTTTTTTAGTTTTGTCGAATTTCAGAAAGTCGTGCTGATTTTCATTGTCTTGGTTAACGTAGTAAGAACAGAGAAGCGCCTTAACCAGATATGGATTCTGATCCTTATTGCGACCTGCGTGTTGAGCCTGGGTGCGATAAACGACTACCGTCTGAATCGTTTCGCTCTCCAGGGAGTGCGCATCAAAGGAATGATCGGTGGCTTGTTTGATAATCCAAATGACCTGGCGCTTCACTTGGTTACAATGATGCCGATTGCGCTCGCCTTATTTCTAAAGTCGCGCAACCCTCTGACGAAAGTCATTTTCTTGATGATGGTGATTCTGATCTTGGCCGGCGTGGTCACAACATTTTCCCGTGGCGGATTTGTCGCTCTTATGGCCACTGCACTTGTGCTTCTGTGGAAGGTAGCAGGTCGTAGTAGATGGCTGCTGGCACCACTAGTGATTTTGCTGGTGGTTCTGTTTGTGGTTTTCGCTCCCCATGGCTATGGGACTCGTGTGTCCACGACTAGTGACGAGTCTGCAGTGGCGCGAATCGATGATATGAAGAGGTCGCTCTTTATTGCGGTGCGGCATCCGATCTTTGGTGTGGGAATGGACAACTACATCCTGTTCTCGAACCTTAATAAAGCGACTCACAACGCGTACACTCAGGTTGCCGCCGAGATGGGTGCGGCTGCTGCCGTCTTTTATCTGCTCTTCATCATTGCGCCCTTCAAAGGTCTGAGAAGGGTAGAGCGTGAAGCCTTTGAACTAAAATCCAAACGCCGCTTTTATTATGCCGCAATCGCTTTACAAGCAAGCTTAGCTGGCTATATGGTGGCAAGTTTTTTCGCCTCGGTTGCCTACCTGTGGTACATCTATTATCTCGTTGCTTATTCCGTATGTCTGCGACGTATCTATGACTCGAGCGTGGCGCGGGACGTAGCCGAGTTATCAAATCCGAACGATCTAACGCCACTTCGCGCAAGATTTGATCCTACTCTCGATGACAACTTCCGAAAATCAAGCTCCTCTGAGTAAGGCGATGCCAACCGTAAGCGTAATAGTTCCCGCTTACAAAGTCGCACGTTTCATAAGACAAACTTTAGATTCGGTTTTTGCACAGAGCTTTACCGACTTTGAGGTTATCGTTATCAATGATGGCTCGCCCGATACTTTGCAGCTGGAAAGTGAAATCGACCACTATCGAGATGCGATAACGTACGTGAAGCAAAGAAATCAAGGTGCGGGTGCCGCGCGCAACGCCGGATTGCGAGTAGCCCGGGGCAAGTATGTGGCATTTCTCGATGGAGACGATGTGTGGTTACCGCACTTCTTAAGCGAACAAGTGAAGCTTATTCAAAGTGAAGATAGCTACGATCTGGTATATGCCGACGCCATCAACTTTGGGGAGCGTGATTTTGGTAATCGCACTAACATGGAAGCCAATCCCTCCTACGGCACCGTGACCTTCGAAAAGCTTCTTTGTGGGGAGTGTAACGTCGTTACCTCAACCGTCCTGGCGCGCAGGGAGCCAATTTTGGAAGTGGGTTGTTTTGACGAAAGTCTCGTGAACTCACAGGATTTCGATCTTTGGTTGAGGCTCGCAAAAGATGCCAAGTCAAAAATAACCTATCAGAAAGAAGTGCTAATTCGACGACGCATTTATCAGG
>JBOGOP010000359.1:0-4474 GCA_050747225.1 Pyrinomonadaceae bacterium | reverse complement strand
TTTCCGGCCAGCGTAGCCTCGAGCGCATCGCGCAGTTCGCTGCTTTGGACTTGTGCGATATCGCGGCTGTTGTCTATGCGGCCGTGATAGAGAAGCTTGTTGCCGGCATCAAGGAAATATGCTTCGGGTGTCCGGGTTGCGCCGAGCATGTCGGCGACTTTGTTGCCGTTGTCCTTAAGAATCGGGAAGGTCAGACTATTTTTGGCGGCGTGGTCTTTCACGTCGGCAGCTGACTCGGTGGAGTTGGCGTTAATGCCAACGACGTTGATGCCGCGGGCTTTGTAATCCTGCGCAAGTTTCTCCATGCGCTCGTTGTAGCCGTTTGAAACCGGGCACTGAGTTGCGATGAAGATCAGCACTGTGCCGTTCTTGCCATGTAGCGAAGCAAGCGTTTGAGCGGCGCCGCTGGCGTCAGGAAGAGTGAAATCCGCGATCGTCGAGCCGATGATTGGTGGCGCCGGAATATCAGCGACGATCGTACGCGCGTTCACCAAAACCGCGATGGCGATCATGGACAATATCAAAGAAGCAGCGGCTAGCTTTTTCATGAGTTCTAATTCCTCCCGAAGGCAATAAAAATTTGATTCAATGGGGAACGGAAACAAAAGGTTATCAGGCACACTGAAGACATAGCAAGCAGGGACAAGTCTGGATATGAGATTTTGGAACTGGAAGAGACGATCCACGAAAGGACACGAACTAACACGAACCGTTAGTGTGGTTTCGTGTTGGTTCGTGGATCGTCCTTCTTCGACAGGGCTAAGAGAATCATGAGTACTGCCAGAATTGACGTCACCAGGGCCGACAACAAGCAGAACTGACAAAAATGATGGATGACAAATGCCTGCAGGTAGAGCAGCCAGAGCGTTGTTAGAAACATCGCCGCCACTACAACTGTCAGCAAGTTACCCACAAAGCGATAACCGAAGGCAGCAAGTGTGGCGAGACTGAAGACCATGAAGTAAGCCACGGCGCCGAGCGCGGCAAGTGGATAGCCACGCACCGTTGCGTACGGACTTGACAGCACTTCAGAGCAACCAGAGGTTATGGTGCAACGAACGGTGCGCCCTGATAGATGCTCAACGGTGAGATAGATCGAGTCTGCGAGGCCGATGAGTGAAACGAAAGCAGTTGCGCCGTAAAGGATCGCTGCTCGGCGAGCGCGGCCTGGACTATCAGTTTCGTTTACGCTGGACACTTAACTAAGATTGGCGTCTTTTCACTGCCCACTGCCCACTGCCCACTGGCTTCTACTCACCGACCGGCTGCGAGTTCGTTGTCAATAAGCTCTTTCAGCTTGTCGGGCGCGAGCGATTGGAAAGGCACCTCTTTGCCATTGAGAAAAACTGTCGGCGTGCCTTGTACGCCAAGGGAGTGTGCGCGCTTGCCATCGAGAAAGATGCGCCGCTCGACTATCTCGCTGGTGTTGTCGCGCGTGAATTGCTCCACATCCAGCCCGATTGTTTTGGCGTAGCCTTCGAAGATCGGTCGCACGTCAAAAGCTTCATGCCAGTCTTTCTGATGCTCATAAATCATATCGTGCATTTCCCAAAACCTGCCTTGCAGACCGGCTGCTTCCGCGGCGCGGGCGGCTGCGAGTGCATGCACGTGATTTGGCACCAGCGGATACTCGCGAAAGATTATGCGCAGTTTTGACGGGCCATAGTCGGCCTCCAATTTTTTCAGAATTGGGTGAAGCACACCACACGGTGGACACTCAAAATCGCCAAACTCCTCGAGTGTGACCGGCGCCTTACCGTCTCCGAGTGCGTGGGCCGGTTCGGCGCCGGCTTCGCCCGGATTCACGGCGGTCGCCACTGGCGATGCGCCTGGAGACGGTGAAGGCCTGGGAGTTTCAGAAGATGCTTGCTGAAGATACCGGGCTGTCAATAAGCCTGCTCCCAGCACGAAGGCAATGATGACAAACGGAAGAATTCGTTTCATAGTTTAGTCCGCAAGATTTATTAACATCAAAATAGACGCGATTGTGAGTTACTCGACGGTAAAGAAAACCGTCCGATCCAGATCGCCATTAACATAGACCTGAACTTTGTATCTTCCAATCGGCCAGTCCCTTGAGAAGGTCAAATGGCCGTGAACCAAATATTCCCGCGGTCTGGTCGTATATTCGATCTCTTTGAACTTCTCATTTCGGCTGCCGCCGGCATCAACCATCCACCAGGCAAACCTCATCTCCGTCCCGGGCTTTGGCGAGGTCAGGGTGGTCACGCAATGTATCGTACGATCTCCAGGACTGAATGAAGTGGTCTCGTCGCCCGGCTGGCCGTTGCCATTATCTTTCGCCATGTGAATTTCCTTGATGGCGACTCCGGATCCAAGGTCAACCTCGGTGGTGGGTTGGGCATTGGAATTGGAGTTGGAATTAGAGTTGGAATTCCGGTTGGTGTTTTTCGAAAGATTGCAGGCGAGCACCACGAAGACTAAGAGACCGGCCGCGAGCCAGGCTGGATGATGTTTCATCTGACGCTTCTCCAGGGGTTGTAGTTCAAAAGGATACGCAGTTTAGGCCACCGCCGCCAAAGTGGCTGCCAGTGAACGAAAGATATCTCGGCCGTCACTCGAACCCAGCAGGTCTTCACATGCCCGTTCCGGATGGGGCATCAGCCCGAGCACGTTGCGAGAGCGATTGCAGATACCGGCAATGTTA
The DNA here is from genome assembly GCA_050747225.1 of Pyrinomonadaceae bacterium. Taxonomy (GTDB): domain Bacteria; phylum Acidobacteriota; class Blastocatellia; order Pyrinomonadales; family Pyrinomonadaceae; genus PSRF01. Next base: position 1,806 of record JBOGOP010000359.1, on the reverse strand, counting down.
TCACGCGAACCGTTGGGGTTTGCCGCTGCAGTTACGGCTCCGTTCTGCTCACAGTAACGAAAGACGATCCGATCGTCGCGCTGAAGCTCTGCAAGGGTTACCTCGTCGCAGACGTAGTTTCCTTCGGCATGTGCAATCGGAATGCGCAGGACCGATCCGGGCGTCATCTCGTTGGTGAAGGGCGTATCTGAAGTCTCAACCCGAACCGAGACGTGTTCACAAATAAAATTCAAATCGCGATTGCGGATCAGGGCGCCCGGCAAGAGTCCTGCTTCACACAGAATCTGAAAGCCGTTGCAGATACCGAGTACGAAGCGGCCGCTATTCGCAAACTTTTTCACCGAGTCCATCACCGGTGAAAAACGCGCGAGCGCTCCGGCGCGCAGATAATCGCCATAGGAAAAGCCTCCGGGAATAATCAAGGCGTCGAAGGAGTTGAGATCAGTATCTCGATGCCAGATAAAATCCACCGGCTGGCCAACCTGCTTTGAGATCACGTGATAGGCATCGTGATCGCAGTTTGAGCCGGGGAAAACTATGATGCCAAACTTCACGCTTCAATCTCCACGCTATAGTCTTCGATAATCGGATTGGAAAGGACCTCACGCGCCATGCGCGCCACGGATTCGCGCGCCTGTTCCTGGTCGGCTGAATCCTGCAGGGCAATTTCGAAATACTTGCCCTGGCGCACATCCGCGATACCGGTAAAACCCAGCAATTCAACAGAGTGCTGGATAGCCTTACCCTGTGGATCAAGCACGCCTGGCTTGAGACTGACGAAGACTTTCGCTTTCATATGAGTGGCACCAGTTCTTTCGACGCGTAGCGTTGACATGAATTTAGCCCGGCGTTTCAACGCCGGGAACCCGCGAAAAAACAACCGTGTCGCGTAGCGACAGCTGCATTGAAATTCAACCGTCGCTACGCGACGGAGGACTTTACCCGACTCCTCTCCCGGCCTTTAAAGACCGGGCTAAACTCAATTTGCCGCTACGCGGCCTTGTTGACTCAATCGAGCGTTCTGAAGTTTATCTGACAACCGGCATGAAAACGAAATCACGATCATAGGACATAACATTGCTTCATGTGTAGCGGATAGCATACTATCTCGCCCCGCGTCTTTGGTATTCAGCATTAAGGCTTCAGAATCTCGAGAATCAGGAGAATTGGAATAATGCAGAACCCTCCACCCCAGACACCAGCATCTTCAGGTATTGGCGGCCTGGATCCGAAAATAGCAGCGGCGCTCTCGTACATCTGGATCGTCGGACTGATCTTTTTCTTCATCGAGAAGGAGAACCGCTTCGTACGGTTTCACGCGATGCAATCGGTACTCTTCGGCATTGCAAACACGGTGCTCATGACGGTGCTTGCCATCCTTGCCGTAATATTGACCTTTGCTTTTGGAATTGGCGGAGCAATGGTTGGCGGGGGCATTGGCACCTTGATTAGTCTGCTGGTCTGGCTGATCTGGCTGTTGTTCTGGGTTATCGGCCTGGCGCTTTTCGTCGGCTTAGTTTTCGCCGCCTATAAGGCCTACCAGGGAGAAAAATTCAAACTGCCGGTTATTGGCAACATGGCCGAGAAGATCGTGGACAAGTAAAGTTGCGCTAAAGCCAAGTCCTAAGAAAAAGATTTTCCATTTGTCATTTGACATTTCTCATAATTTCTCATTTGTCATTCGGGTGCAAAGCAGTCTTCTCAGACGCAGCTGCTAACAGCCAATTCAAATATCAAATGAGAAATGTCAAATGACAAATGGAAAATCTCTTCTCTTCTCAACCCTGCCGGCCGAACCACTTACTC
>JBOGOP010000358.1:0-4506 GCA_050747225.1 Pyrinomonadaceae bacterium | reverse complement strand
TGCTCGACGATCGAGCCGGGCCAGCCGTGCGTGACGATGAGCGGCAACGCATTGTCATGCTTTGAACGCATGTGGATGAAATGAATGTCGAGTCCATCGATCTCGGTGATGAACTGCGGCAAGGCGTTGAGCCTGGCCTCGCACTTGCGCCAGTCGTACTCGGTCGCCCAGTACCGCGCGAGGGCCTGAATCGTGGCAAGCTGCACGCCCTGCGTGGCGTCCGGGACTGTCTCCCGTTCGGGGAACTTGGTCGCCTGGATGCGCCTGCGCAATTCGGTCAGTTCCGCATCCGGAACAGCATTCAGATGAAACGGACGGATCACGGTCTCGGCAGCAGCCTGCTCGCCGGTTTGTTGTGTAGCCCCGGTTTGGGTCATGGTGTCCTCCTTATTACTTATTGGTTAGTTCTTGATTTGTGCGGTTTGTGCGTTGCTCAGTAAGACTCAACATGCTAAAGCCGACGGCACTTGGTGTGACTGACAAGGCTAAAAAAACCGAGCAATCTCAGGGCACGTTATGCCAAGCACGTTGATGACGAGGGGGGTGGTTTAGCAGTGGAAAAGTACGCCGACTAACAGAAGCTGTCAAGGAAGATGGCAGCCGCAAAACTTCAGAAAATCATTCGCATGCCAGCAGATTCTATCGCGGCCGGAACTCGATCCGCGAGTAGCAACCAAGACTCAAACGATAAAGGCCGCGAAGTGTCGCAGCCTTTTCGTGAGAAGATTGGCTCCCCACAGTGGACACTCTTCGCAACTTTTCCTATGCACCCACGGCCGAGCTGAAGATAACTTTTGAACTCCTTAGGCAAGGTTCACTAGTTGGCTAACGCTCCAAGCCTATTTGCCTTAGTGCGTCAAGCTTTTCGTTAATGTTGTTGTGGTCTGCCAGGTACTCGTAGTGGGCCTGCACGTCGGCCAAATCATCATCATCAACCTGTAGCGCCTCTGTTGGGTACTTCTCATTCGCTTTCGCAAGAGCTTTGCTTATGCTCTTGCCCCTGCGCAGCCAGCGGACGACTTCACGGTCATATTTCTGCTCTTCCGGCGTGCGCTCGCCGACGATTTCGTTAGCTCGTTCAATGTATTGATTCAGAATATCCACGATATCTCGCCTCGCCTTCGATTCAACCTGTGCTATCAGTTTGAGCTTAGAAACCTGCTATATTTGCGGGTCCGTCGAAACGTTCGTTGGGCAACACGCGCCACTCACTTCCTGCGCAAGTGAATAACATTGGCTGAAGCGCCTTCGGCACTTTGTGAGCTATCAACTCGACGCAGCAATCCGGGAGCAACATTCCAGTGCTCGCCACTTTCGGTGATGACTGTCACCGTCTTTTTATTGTAGCGCGTGAGTATTCCAACCAGGGGAGGCCGACCGTCTGGCTGAAACGAAACCCGATCACCAATGCTGAACTCCAGCATTTGGGAGTGAGCCCGCATGTGCCTCAAGAATTTCAACCGCTCGACAACCCGGTGGTTGAGATCAATGAGTTCAGCTTCAGTAAGTCCGTCAATGTCGATCCTCATGATTACTCACGATCTCACGAAACAGCTGTCGCAGTAAATATCCAGAAGTTGTGGGGAACGCCACGCTTTCGCGGCCACGCCGGCACCACTCCAGTTTGTTATTCCAAACCGGATGGAACCAATCGAGAGGCGCGAAAGATTGTGAGAATGCGAATCACTTCGCCAACTCGATAAACAATCCGGTATGGAGGTTTGATAAGTTCGCGAAGATCCTCGCGTGGACGCTCTGGTACGTGTCGGCCCATCAACGGGAATCGTTCCAGTCGGTCGATCGCAGCCAGGATATCTTCGACGATGACCTGAGCGTAGTGCGGCGAGTCGCGTCCGATGAAGTCGTAAATGGCTTGAAGATCGTCTGCTGCTTGCGGGGTCCAACGAACTTCAGTGACCTGAGGAACCTGGCTTTGATTTCTTCATGTGAGAGTGTCTCGTCGGACTCAGATTGCTCAAGGCCTCGTTCAATCTTCGCGAGAAAATAGAGTCGCTCCATCGCGTCTTCAACCGTCGCGTCTTCAGGGAGATCTTGAATCGCCCGGACGATCTCACTCTTAACTTGTGGTGTTTCCATAGTGCTGCTGACTCTCAATTCGTTGCTGAACTTCTTCAGCCTTCTGTTCACGTCGAGCTAAGTACTCCTCGACCTCGCTCGGATGACCTAAATAGTAGGCAAGTACAGCGTAAACGTCCGGGAGTGCCAACGTCGACTAGCGCTGCACGATCGTCTCTGGCGTGGCGCCGTCCTGGAACGCGCGAACGACTATTTCCAGCAGGACACGCGAATTTCCGACGCGCAGAGCACCGGTCGCATCTTCACTGAGTGGCGGCGCTTCAGTTTGAACGTTGAAAGCCACTGGCGCTATTCTCCTGTTCGATTTGGCGCTTCGTAGAGGTAATGATCGAGATTAATCGAGCCGTCGGTCGGTACGTTGTCCCATGTATCTGCGGGTAACCCAGCGTTAACCTCTTCGACAATCTCCCAAATAGGTCTGCGACCCACTTCTGTTCCGTCGGGTTCGGAGTCAGGCTCACTGGCAAGCGTATCAAGCAGTCTTAGCGCCTCCCGCTGTTTGTTGGACGGCAGCGCTCGCACCTTATCAATCAGTTGGTCTTCCAAGTTTGTGGCCATGATCCCTCCTCCTGCTTCGCGAAGGCAAGCCCCTCAGGATTGATCGAGTATACCATTGCAAAGGTACTTCTTCATTCTGGTGAGTAGAGTGGGTTGTTGTATCGCAAAACCAACCGTGCTACATATCGTATTCGCTTTCTTTATCACCGAAATACTCATCGCGCGTGAATCTTGTTTTCTTAAAGTCATGTAGTCCCTCGTAGGGATACAAACCGCGCTCGCTATTTCTATATTCCGGACGATGAAAGTGATAGGAAAAATCACCAGAAAGTCCAGACTGAACCATTATTATTCCTTCTCGTAAGCGGAAAGTTGGATCAATAAACTGTCTTACCTTGTCACAAACAAGGTTTGCAGCGCGAGTAAGCTCAAGTATTAGAACCTGCAGGAAATAAACATGGAACTCCCACTCCGCTTCCAATTTTCGGAATTCTAAAGGAAGGAGCCAACCCTGACTCTTATGAAATTTCTCTGTTCTTAGTTCGCCACCTTGTTCGACTACGTGCCTCTTGAAAGTGAGATGGAAATCTTCCACCACTCGCCGGAAATTTTCAAGGGAAGCCTCCAGGTCAGGATATCTCTTAGGCCAGACTCTTGAGAAAATCCATACTCTTAATTCCTTTAGTTCTCGGTCTCGAGCCTTGGTCAACGATTGATCCATTCCGAGAAGGTAAGTACTCCAGTCTAGCCAGCCATCAAGATCCGCTCGTCTAGACCACTCGTCTATATAGCTTGCAAATAACTCTTCGTCGCGTTGTCTGAACTCGTCGAACTCCACTAGCGACGAGCACACCCATCCTTCATGGAGATCTTTCATTTCATGGAGAGCTTCGACACTAAATGCGTTGACTTGATGTGTGTATGTCCGGCGTGAGCAATCCGGTCGATCCGTTCCTCTTGGCAAGGATAACAAAGCTAAAGGAGGCCGGTTAGCCTCCCTTAGTTCTGCCTCCGAAATCTGGCTCCCCACAGTGGACAATCTTCGCAACCTCCTCTTGACGCCAACGACGGAAATGCTCAGTTTCTTGCAAAACTTGCGGGAAGCGCCCTACTCTGCCACTCACTCCGAGTCGCGCGCAAGTGGCGCGTAAGCGCCTACGAGTGCAGCGTGTAACTGTGGTAGCCCACAGTGGACACTCTTCGCAACTTGTTTCTGACGCTAACGACAGAAATGCTCAGTTTCTTCCAACCGTCGAAGACAAACGACACGATTAATCCGCGATAGCACCACGTCCTAGCCGCGAAGGGCAGGCAGTTAAGGTACCACCTTTCCGATGACCGTTTTGTATCCGGTGCCCACGGAGTATGGCACCGCCATCCAGAACGTCAGGTCGTTGCTCGGGTCAACAACTGCGGTCGCATAGTCGAGTGCGCTAACAATAGTTTCAGAATTGAGGGCAGTTCCCTCTTGTAATAGATGGCTCGGTCGTTGTTTCGCCTCATTTGCAAACCAATAAGTATAACGCGCTTGAGGGTTCAACGAATTCGCCGGCGAGAAAGGATACCGACCGTAAGCAAACAGCATATCGCCATTCTTGTTAACTGCCAGCGCGGGTTTCTCATAACTGATGCGACTGCCTGACGGATCGGCATGGGAGTTTCTCCCGAAGAACCAATCAAGGAAGCCTTTTGACGAGGAAGTTGACGCCTTAATACTCGACGAAGAAAGCTCTTCAACCGGAATGCGAACCAGGCGAACGCTGTAACGCTTCGCTGTCCCATCCTCCTCAACCAATTTGTTACCCACCAAATAGATCTTTCCCGATCGATAGACCGAGTTATAGAAACTTATTCCTTCACTAAGATTGACCGAAGTTTTCAAGAGAGCCGGACTGGTCCACGGGTCAGTAG
>JBOGOP010000357.1:0-4595 GCA_050747225.1 Pyrinomonadaceae bacterium | reverse complement strand
ATTAAGATCTGTTCACGGTATTCGCACGTAAGGCATGCCTCTTAAAATGATTCTTTGCCGGCGAGAGACGCGCCGCGGGTTCACCTGGGGATTGAAGACCGTACGTGGGTTAGGAATCATTGCAGATAGATACGCTGCCTCGTTGGCGCTCAAGGCCGCTGCTGATTTGTGGAAGTAATGTTGAGCGGCAGCCTCGGCGCCGTAGATGCCATCGCCCCACTCAATGAGGTTCAAATAGAGCTCCAGAATGCGAGGCTTGGTGAGCGTACGTTCGAGGAAAATCGTCAGCAGCGCTTCCTGTCCCTTGCGAAAGAAAGATCGCCGCGAAGAGAGATACAAATTTTTTGCCAACTGTTGTGAAATTGTCGAGGCACCGCGTTTGAAGTCAGGCAGCGTAGGTAGCCAATCGTCGTCCTCGCCTTCCTTCTTCGCTTCCCTGGCAGCCTCACGCATGCCTTCGTCCCAGGCCTTCTGCAAGGCCTCGTAATCAAAGCCATGATGCGTCAGAAAGTTTGTGTCTTCGCCTGCTAGAACGGCGCGTTGCAGGTTTGGGGAAATCCGATTGAGAGACACCCAAACCTGTTCGCGCCTCGGTGTTTGCCCTTTAGCCTGCGCTTCCTGGACGCGCGCATCGATTAGTGAAGTGCTTGCCGGGTTTGCAGTTCGCAGATGCCAGACGCGAATGAACATGATTGCTTCATAGGCAATCAGGCCGACAAATATGCCAAGGAATACCAGTGATAACTTCTTAATCATTCTACGTATCGTAAAAGTAGCATTTCTTTGCGCTTGCCTTGGGTCATCGCGTGCGTTGCCGTGGATCCAGATACTCACGCAGGCCATCTCCGATGAAGTTGAAGGCGAGCACAGTGAGCGCGATGGCGAGACCGGGAAATATCAGAGCGTGTGGAGCCGCTTGAAGTGTCGATAAATCACGCGCTTCTTCAATCATGACGCCCCACGAAGGAGCCGGTGGCGGGACGCCAAGTCCTAAGAATGAGAGTGCGGCTTCAGACAAAACTGCACCGGCCATGCCCAGGCTAGCTTGAACAATCAACGGCTGAATCGCGTTCGGCAAGATGTGAATGAGCAATATGCGCGCATCACTCGCTCCCAACGCCCTTGCAGCCTGAACAAAATCATATTCGCGCACCTTCAGCACCTGCCCGCGAATCAAACGCGCGTAGCCAACCCAACCAATAATACATAGCGCGAGAATCAGCTTGTTGAGTCCGGCGCCCAGGAAAGCCACCATTGCAATTGCCAGCAGCAGGCCGGGGAAGGCGAGAAAGACATTGAAGACGTAACCGGAAATGATTCTGTCAATCCAGCCACCATAGTAACCTGCCAGGGCGCCCAGTACCGTGCCGACGATTGCTGAAACTGTCACTACAACGATGCCAACCTTGAGCGAAATGCGCGCGCCGAAAACAACGCGGGAAAATATGTCGCGGCCGGTGGAATCTGTGCCAAAGAAGTATTGTGCTGACGGTGGCAAGTAACGCAGCGGAAGATTCGTAGCGCCCACGTCATGGGTGGCGATCCATGGCGCGAGGAGAGCGACGATTACAAGAATCGCGACGATGATTAGGCCGACTATAGTTAGACGATTCATGAGATGCCGGACCTCAGAGCTTCGAGCTTTGTACTTGGATCCCCTTTCATAATCTCACCTTCAAAACGCTGGCAGTGCCAAAGCTAAAAGGACAAAGAACAAAGTTCAGAGATTCATGAGACTCTAATACGCGGATCGAGCCACCTGTAAACCATATCCGTAAGCATATTTGCCACAATGTAAGTAATGCTGATCACGAGCACGCAACCCTGAACGACGCGATAGTCGCGTTTACCGATGCCGTCCTCAACCAGGAGCAACCCCAGTCCTGGCCAGCCGAAGATCTTCTCGGTAATGATCGCGCCGGCGAGCAGTACGCCGAGCTGCAATCCCAGGATAGTGACTACTGGAATCAGTCCATTTTTCAAGACGTGCTTGTAGACGACCTTGGTTTCGCTGAGACCCTTAGCTCGCGCCGTGCGCACGTAGTCTTCGTTTAACTCTTCAATTACCGACGAGCGCACCATGCGCGTCAAGATCGCCGATAGCGCCGCTCCCAGGGTCACCGCCGGCAGAATTAGATAACTCCAGTCGAATCGGCCTGAAGGCGGCAGCCAGTCTAGTTTCACTGCAAACACATATACGAGCAGCGGGCCAATAACGAAACCAGGCAAGCTGATGCCTATCAGGGCAACGACTGACGCAAGGTTGTCGATCCACGTCCCTTTATTTTTGCCGGCAACTACACCGAGGGGAATGGCGATAAGGACAGCGATCAGGAGAGCGGCAAGGGCAAGTTCGATGGTTGCAGCGTAGCGTTCCTTTATCAAGTCGAATACGGGCCTGTCGGTGCGGAAGGAGTGACCCATATCGCCGTGAAGGAGTGCGATCCAATATTCGGAGTAACGGTTTGAGGCACCGTGCCACTGAAAGTGACGCTCCCCTGCAGGATCTCTCGGGAATGAAAAGAAAAAGGGCGGGCGATCGAGGCCATGCCGCTCACGAAACTGTGCAAATTCTTCTGGCGTTGCTTGCTCGCCCAGGACTGAAACTGCCGGATCGCCCGGCACGAGTTCAATTAGCAAGGTCACTAGTGAAACGACCGTCCAGACTACGAGCAAAAAGATCGCGAAGCGCCGCAGGATTGGGAAGAACTTATGCTTGAAAAATGAACGCACTCTGGCGTGTCTCGACGAAGAGATAAGACCTAATGCGCGGCGATAATAGCATAGCGTTGATGAGTAGAAGGAAGTTTCGGGCGGCAAACAAGAACGTAGCCCGGAAGGAAAACCAAGACGAGTGCGTGGCCCCGACAACCGCGCGCTCGCCAGGAAGACCTCCGGGCTGCGCTCTAATGGTTGCAAGCGATAAGCGATCTCGTGCAACCAATCTCGAAGTAAGACAGACTTTCTTGTCTGTCTCGCTGCTCATACCAGTGACAGGCAGGAATGCCTGTCTTACTCTGGGCGCGTGCCGATGTGCAGCGCCGCAATTCCGCCGGTCAAATTCCGGTAACTAACTTCAGCAAAGCCGGCTGTCTTCATCATCGCCGCCAGCGTTTCTTGATCCGGAAAGCGCGAAACTGAATCCGGCAGATATTCATAAGCGCTCTTCGAACCACTTATCCAACCGCCAAGCAGTGGCAATAACTTCGTAAAATAGATTCTAAATAGTGAACGCAGGATCGATGTTGTTGGCCTCGAGAATTCCAGCACCGCAACCTTACCACCCGGTTTCAAGACTCGCAGCAGCTCTGAGAAGCCGGTCTCGACACTGGTGAGATTTCTCAATCCAAACGCGATTGTCGCCGCTTCGAAGGAACAATCTCCGAAAGGGAGGTCAAGCGCGTCGCCTTCAACAAGTGGAATGATGGCATTCGACCTGCTTGTTTTCGCGTCAGCAATGGCAAGCATAGGCCGGCAAAAATCTATTCCCACGATTCGGGCCCGGCCGGATTCAAAGAGCGTGAGCGACAAGTCGCCCGTTCCACAGGCGACATCCAGTATCCGTGCCTCGCTACTTGAAAGAGTCGCGGAAAATGTTTTCGCGACTAAACGCCTCCACCGCTTGTCGATGTTGCCCGAAAGTAAATGATTTAAAAGATCGTAACGACCTGCGATAGTCGCGAACATTTCGCGGACGCGATGCGCTTGCTCGTTTGTCGTTGCGCATTCTTTGTTGGACACAGTTAAGCGGATGTCAGTAGCAAGTTGGTTGCAGGCACATTGCGAATGATTTGCGATTACTACGGTTTCGCAGGAGGCCTGACTTGAGGTTTCACGTTGGATTCTGATTTTGGTGCGGACTTCGGTTCGGTTCCAGGTTCGTTTTTGGTCGCAATCTCTCCCATGATTTCAACTTTTCCATAACGTTCGATTTGCGCCTTCACTACCTCGGAGTTTCCTAGAATCACCGAAGCAAAAGCACCGTCATGAACTAATCGGGTTGCCACTCGTTGGAGATCGCCGGCCGTCACAGCCCTTAACGCGCGCATTTGTTCTGCTACCGAGGGCAGCCCGTAAGTGTCGCCATCAAGCCAGGCATCTGCCACACCGTCCGGTTTAGCAAGTTGGTTGCTAAAGAGAGTGATTAGCTCGTTCTTTGCCTGCTCTAACTCAGCAGCAGCAACCGGAGAACTCGCCAGGGCCTGCATTATTTCTTTTGCCGATGCGAGAGTTTTTCCAGCAAGCAAAGTGTCAACGCTCGCGCCCATTACAAACATCCCAGGCAATGCCAGGGCTCCATGCCGGACATAGACGGGGGTGCGCGAAAGTTCCGGGATGCTATTGAGCCATCGCTGTCGCGCGACAATCGCCAATAGCGCCGCGGCTTGGGCGTCCCCATCCTGCCGGCTAAGACCGCGAACGGCGAGTCTAACCTCGACACTCTGGTCGCCCGGGGCATTCACGATCAAGGTGCGCGAGTCAGGTAAACCTGGTTGCTTAAAAGTCGCCGGGACAAGCTGTTCACTCTTACGCCAAACCCCAAGCAGCTGGCGCAACGCGCGCATCGCGCGATTGGTTTGAATGCCGCCAATGAT
>JBOGOP010000356.1:0-4674 GCA_050747225.1 Pyrinomonadaceae bacterium | reverse complement strand
GACATAGTTTCGAGTTTCGAGTGTAACGCAAACTGTTAGTTTGCGTCGTTAGTGGGCAACAACCAGTTCTCTTACTAAAGTGCCCGCAAACTAACAGTTTGCGTTACAAGAACTCGGAACTCGAAACTCGGAACTTATCTAAGCGGCTATCGCTTCGTTCTTTAGTTTCTCTGCTTGTTCGTGGGAGATGAGGGCTTGAATGATTTCGTCGAGCGCGCCTTCCATGACCAGGTCGAGCTGGTGAATTGTCAGCCCGATGCGATGATCGGTAACTCGGTTTTCCTTGAAGTTGTAGGTTCGAATCTTTTCTGAGCGATCGCCGGAGCCAACCATCGAACGTCGTTCATTGGCAACTGCGTCGTGTTGCTTTTGTTCCTCCAGCTCCTGCAGGCGCGCGCGCAAAACGCGCATGGCCTTTTCGCGATTCTTGATCTGCGATTTTTCGTCCTGCATAGAAACCACGACGTTGGTAGGCACGTGGGTGATACGCACCGCGGAGTAGGTTGTATTAACTGACTGCCCGCCGGGTCCTGAAGAGCAGAAGGTGTCGATGCGCAGATCTTTGGGATCGATCTTCACGTCAACTTCTTCCGCTTCCGGCAACACAGCAACGGTAATCGCGGACGTGTGAATCCTGCCGCTCGCTTCTGTTTGCGGTACTCGCTGCACGCGATGCACGCCGGATTCGTGCTTCATCTTCGAATAAACTTTGTCGCCCTCAATTAGTATGATGGCTTCCTTGAAGCCTCCTATCCCGGACTCCGAGGCTTCAAGAACTTCAAACTTCCAGCGCTGTCTTTCAGCATAACGGCTGTACATACGCACCATGTCGGCAGCAAACAACGTCGCTTCGTCGCCGCCGGTGCCGGCGCGGATTTCCACGATTACGTTCTTCTCGTCGTTGGGGTCTGACGGAACCAGCAGTAGCTTCAACTCCGTATCCATAAGCTCGATCTTTTGCTGTAGCGCTGCGACCTCGCTAAGGGCCATCTCGCGCATTTCAACATCGTCCGTACCTTCCACGAGTTCCTGGGCGCCGGCCAGCTCGGTCTTCAGCGTCTTCCAGGCACGATACTTCTCGACGATCTCACCCAGCGTCCTATGTTGCCGCGCAGCTTTAGTGTAGGCCTTCTGGTCCGCAAGCAACTCGGGGGCGGAGAGCTCATTCGCGAGTTCTTCGTAGCGCGCTTCGATTTGTTCAAGTCTCTCTAACATGATTTGAATTTAGCTCAAGACAACGGGGCCAGCTCCGCTTCACCTGCTTGCGGCTCAAGTTTCAGCGACTCTTTCAGGGCTTCGATCGCAACCTCGAGTTGCCCGTCGTCCGGTTCCTGCGTCGTAATGTTTTGCAGCCAGACGCCCGGCCGGGTTATCAGTTTGAAAAACCAACCGCCCTCTTTTTTGGCTGACAAGCGAATAATTTCATAAGAGAGCCCGGCGACCAGGGGAACCAAAGCCAGGCGCACCAAAAAGTTATAGACGAGCGAGTCAAACTTGATCACCGAGAAAAGCACAATCGACACCAGCATCACCACCATTAGGAAGCTCGTGCCGCATCTCGGATGTTGACGCGGTTGCGGTCGCGCGTTTTCAACTGTCAGCTGCAAACCCGCTTCCCACGTGAATACGGTCTTATGTTCCGCGCCGTGATATTCAAAGACACGCCTGATGTCTTTTAACAGCGAGAAACTGAATATCATGATCAGAAAAAAGCTCATGCGAATCCCACCGTCGATCAGGTTGAAAGCAACCGAGGGACGAACTGGATGCAGGTAAGTTTTGACGGCACTCCAACCTCGCGAATACCACGCCGGCGCATTTGAGTCGGAAGTATTCGAGTCATCAGCGTTGGCGTTTGGCGCGCCAGCCGTTTGCTGACTGGTCACGGTTGTGGCGCTCGCAGCCGTGTTCGGTGACGGAGCCCAGCCCGCACCGATAAACAAAGCGTTCGTCAGAAGTAGTGGAGCTGCCACGAACAGCAGAATGTTAAAGATCATTGCGAAGATGATCGATCCCGCAGCTGCTGCCGTACCTCCCTTTTTCATTTCATCTTTCGCGCGCTTCTGGGTTGGCACCGGGATTAGGCCAGGAACCGCGCCGGTTAAACCTGCGAAGTCGCCTTCGCCTTCGATCACCGCGGGCGTTAACGCCACCCGAACTACCTTCGCGTCGGCTTCCTGAGCGTCGCCAAATGCTTCGTTGGCCGAATAGTTCAAGGCCTTAATTCCCAAACCCATCGATTGCACCAGCAGGGCGCTGCCGCGCAACACCGGTAGCTTGAGCAGCGGATACTTGACGCTCCACTTCGGCAGCCGGGCCGCGACGTTAACGATAGTTCCGTCCGCCTTGCGCACAGCGATGGCGTAAGCATTTGGCGTGCGCATCATGACGCCTTCAATAACCGCCTGGCCGCCGACTATCAGATCTCTTTCGTTAGTACTCAATGTTTTTACCTGTAGGACAGGCATTCCTGCCTGTCCATTTTGTGTGAGATCTCAGGGACAGACAGGAATGTCTGTCCTACCGAAGATCTCAAATTTCAGGGACAGACAGGAATGTCTGTCCTACTAAACACTAACGCCGGCTTGTTTTGAGTTCAACCTTTAGGATGTGCTTTTGAGAGCGGCAAACTAAAGCCTGAACTCTGAAACCAGAGCCGGCGTCGATAACTGAAGTTAAGCTAATGGCGATTTCTAAATGACAACTCTGTTCCTCGCAATTTGGGAATTACTGAGTCGCGGTCGTGCTTTCCGCGGGAGTCTTCTTGCCATAACGTTTGTTGAATCGATCCACGCGTCCGGCCGTGTCAACCAACTTCTGCTTGCCGGTGAAAAACGGGTGGCAAGCCGAGCAGATTTCAACGTGCAGGTCGCCTTTTTTGGTAGAACGCGTCTTAAAAGTTTCGCCGCAGGCGCAGGTAACAGTGATCTCGCTATATTGTGGATGAATCTCTGGTTTCATTGTTCTCTTGACCCTCACTATAGACAACTAAATGCCTTATTTTCCAAACAAACTATGATAGGTTTTAAGCCTGGTAACGTCAAGTTGGCTGCTGTACCGCAAACTGTTAGTTTGGGTTGACGTTGTGTGCGTTACCACGCGAGTCGGCGACTGTTTCTGGCGCGCAAACTAACAGTTTGCGTAGCAACGATTTGGCGAAAACAAGTTTGTTGACAGTAAATTAACGCCATGCTTAAATCAATTTCTGCCGACCTTTTGTAATAGCATTAACACTTCACCTGATCTCGTTAGCGCGATCAAACCGCCGAATGCGATCGCACTTTCAGTGAGCAGTGTGATTATGGTAGCGAAAATCTGATGGCGGACGACAAAGATAAACCGGACCAGCCAACTGCAGATGCTCCGGGCGTTGTGGTACCTCCCGGTGAGGCTGGTACGCCGCCGCCCGCTGCTATTCCAGACGCGGGCGAAGCTGCCGGTGCAGATGCTGAAAAGGCTGCGCTGGTCGAGCAGGCCAAGTCTCGCGTCGCCGCTGTCAAGGAATCCCTTGGCGATAAAACCGCCGGCGCACCAGGCGCTGCGACGCCGGCCGCGCCCGGCGTTCCGAAAGCACCCGTCAAGAAAAAAGAAGAAGGTCCCAAGCCGACTGACGCTTCCGGCAACAAACTCGTGCAGAAGTTGAAGACGAAGTTTGACGGAGCCGTGCTCGAGGCCGTCGAGTTTATTGGCCAGCTTTCCATCCGTATCGCGCCGGATCGCATCGTTGAAGTGTGCAATTTCCTGCGAGACGACCCTGACGCGCGGTTCAACTATCTTTCGGATTTGACCTGCGCTCATTACCCGATGGAAGCAGCGCGAACGTTGGAGATCGTTTACAACCTCTATTCGATCTCGCGCAACGAGCGTGTTCGTCTAAAGGCGGGGATAACCGAGGGCGCAGGCATTGATAGTGTGACCGAAGTTTGGCCGGCGGCAAATTGGATGGAGCGCGAGGTCTACGATCTCTTTGGCGCGAACTTTAGAAATCATCCTGACCTGCGCCGCATATTGTTGCCACCTGATTGGGAAGGCTTTCCACTCAGAAAAGACTACCCGCTGGAGTTTATCGAAAACGAGTGGACAAAAAGGCATTTACCGGAGATGACCGAAGTGCAACGGGAACAATTGGATCAGAGGCGCGCATATGGCCTGGAGATTCTTTCGGTGCCCCAGGAACGCATGATGCGCGAGATTCTGCAGAGCGGTAAAGAAGTGATGCCCAAGGACAAGTAAATAGTGAATGGTAAATCGTGAATAGTAATGTCGAGTTTGATCGCGCGGGTTTTTTCACTATTTACGATTCACGATTTACTATTTACCAGTTGCCATGACTCCAAAAGAGATAGCCGCGCAGTATGAAGCAAAGGTATTCGACGCGCCTGAGGCGGCGAAAGTGGCGGGCTTTGTTTTGACGGAGACGATGGAACCGCGCAACGTTTGGAACAAGGCTAGTGCAGCCCTGGCGATCGTTACCAAACTTGCACAAAAACGCGCGAGCGGCGAAGCGAGAGATATTGGCTTGATTATCGAGCCGTGGAGCGTGACCGGTTGTTATGTTCCGAGCGAACCGGAACCGGCCGCGGCGTAAACGGGCAACTCCTTGGAGTGCGGTGACCTGTCACCGCTTTGGCCTTGGGCGGCTTGACGCCCCAACATCTTTCATTCGTTTTAGCG
>JBOGOP010000355.1:0-4748 GCA_050747225.1 Pyrinomonadaceae bacterium | reverse complement strand
GTAGAACCCACAAACTACGGATTTGACTACGTGCGTCGCGAGGTAATGATTCCTATGCGCGATGGCGTGAAGCTTCACACAGTTATCCTGGTTCCGAAGGGCGCCAAAGGCGCGCCGATTCTGCTTACACGCACACCCTACAACGCCACGGAACTGACCACGCACATCAACAGCTCGCACCTGGCCGCGAGTCTTTACGGCTACGACAATGCCACCGACGTGATCGTCGAGGGCGGCTACATCCGTGTGGTGCAGGACATCCGCGGCAAGTATGGCTCCGAAGGCGATTACGTGATGAACCGTCCGTTGCACGGACCGCAGAACCCAACGCCTGTCGATCACGCAACGGACACCTACGATTCTATTGATTGGTTAGTCAAGAACGTCCCGGAAAGCAACGGCAAGGTTGGCATCCTGGGAATTTCCTACGACGGTTTTCTGCCTTTGATGGCGCTCGTTAATCCGCATCCAGCGCTAAAAGTTTCGGTGCCGATGAATCCGATGGTGGATGGCTGGCGTGGCGACGACTGGTTTCACAATGGCGCCTTTCGCCAGCAGGGCATGAGCTACATCTACGATCAGGAAGCGACCCGCGCCAACGACGTGAAGTGGTGGACGAGTCATTTCGACGACTACGACATGTTTATGGAGGCGGGCTCGGCGGGTGAACTTGGACGCCGCCGCGGTCTCGAACAAATCGGCTTTTGGCGGAAACTGCTCGAGCATCCGAGTTATGACAAGTGGTGGCAGGATCAGGCGGTAGACAAGATTCTCGCCGCCGAACCGTTGAAGGTTCCGGTGATGCTGGTGCACAGCCTTTGGGACCAGGAAGACATCTACGGCGACATCGCTGTCTACAAAGCGATCAAGCCGAAGGACACAAATAACGACAAGGTGTTTCTCGTTATGGGTCCCTGGCACCATGGTCAGGAAATTCGCGAAGGCAGTTCGCTCGGCGCTATTAAGTTCTCGAGCGATACGGCGCTCACTTTTCGTCAGGAAATCCTGCGGCCGTTTCTCGACCACTATCTTAAGGACGCACCGAAAGCGGATATCGCTTCGGTGATGGCTTTTGAAACGGGAACTAACAAGTGGCAGCGGCTGCCTGCCTGGCCGGCCGGCTGCGCGAGTGGTTGCGTAATTCACCCGACGCCTTTCTATCTTCGCGCCGGTTCGAAGGCTAGCTTCGACGAAGCGAAATCAGGTGAAGCCGGGTACGACGAATACGTTTCAGACCCCGCCAAGCCCGTACCTTATCGCGCCCGCCCTATTGATGGCACCAGCTGGTCGCGTTGGCTGGTTGACGATCAGCGCGAAGCTTCGGGTCGCCCGGACGTTACTGTGTTTACTTCTGACATTTTGAATGCGCCGGTGAAGATTAGCGGCGAACCGATCGTCAATCTGATCGCTTCCACCAGCGGGACTGACTCTGATTGGGTTGTGAAAGTGATCGATCTCTATCCCGACGAAGTCGCGGGCCAGCCAAACATGGGCGGTTATCAGTTGATGATCTCGGCTGATATCCTACGCGGCCGTTATCGCGAAAGTCTCTCGGAAGCCAAACCGATCACTGCCAACGTGCCGCTGCTTTATCGTTTCGCGTTGCCAACGGCCAACCACGTCTTCCTGCCGGGCCATCGGATCATGGTGCAGGTGCAATCAAGCTGGTTTCCGCTTTACGATCGCAACCCGCAAACGTTTGTTCCTAATATTTTCTGGGCGAAGCCGGGCGATTACCGGAAGGCTAACCAAAGGATCTATCACACGGCTGGCGACCCCAAACTACAAAGCTTTGTCGAGCTGCCGCTGGTGACGACGCGGTAGTTTACACCTACCGTTTGGAGTGCGGTGGCAAGCGAAGCGCGACACCGCTTTAGATATTAACCGCAACAAGCAACCAGGAGTTCCTAAGCCAAAGCGCCGTCGACGCTTCGCTCTGCCGGCGCACTCCAAATCATTACTTTGAACCGCAACAATACGGAAGAACTACAGTCAAAGTGAAGGAGGAATACCATGGCAGTCAAACCAATACCTGAGGGTTATCACACCGCAACGCCGTATTTGATCGTTGAAGGAGCGGCTGACGCCATCGAGTATTACAAGAAAGCGTTTGGCGCAACCGAACTGCTTCGCTTTCCGACACCGGATGGAAAGATCGGACACGCGGAAATCAAGATTGGCGACACGCCGATCATGCTCGCGGATGCGTATCCCGCCATGGGATACAACGGCCCGAAGACGCTGGGTGGCTCTCCAGTAAGTCTTATGATCTACGTCGAAGACGTCGATACTGTTTTCAGTCGTGCGGTTGAGGCTGGGGCTACAGTGAAGGAAGCAGTGTCGGACAAATTCTATGGTGATCGCACTGGCAGCCTGATCGATCCCTTCGGTCATGTCTGGCATGTGTCGACGCATGTGGAAGATGTGCAGATGGAAGAAATGGAAAAACGCGCGAAGGCGGCAGGTGGATGACGATCTGCACGGCTTTTATTGAAACATGATGACCAATCCTACTGATCTGGAAGCTGCCGACGCCGAGGTTCTCGCGATTGAGCAGGAGATAATGGCGGCGATCCGCAAAAAAGATGCAGGGGCGTTGGGGCCCATGCTTGCCGATGATTTCTGCTATCGCACTCACTTCGGCGCCGAAACTGACAAATCGGGGTTTCTGCAAAGCATCGTGTCAACGCCGTTCGAGATTCTTTCCCTCCACGGTGAGGAACTGAACGTCAACGTCTATGGCGAGACGGCGATCCTCACCGGTGTGCAGATCGCTGAGGCCCGACCACCAGAAGGAGAGAAAGAAGAAAGTGTGGTTGCTTTTACCGACGTCTTCGTAAGACGCGATGGGCGCTGGTTGATGGTGCTCGCTTACGGAGTTGAGCTGCCATCGGAGCCGGAGAACGTTTCAAACCAGGTCGGGTGCTAACTTGCTAACTCGCAAACCAGCACTTCCAGTTGCAGACGCGCGCCTTTTGCGCCGCTGCCACCGAGCGAAGTTTTGAGGGCGAGGTCGGCAGCCGCGATGAGTTGGATGCCGCGAGCTATTTTGCCTGCGTCGCTCCGCTGCAGGGTGTTCATGAAAGCATCGCGTTTTGCCGGCGGTCCGTACACGAGTCGGTTGACTTCATCGCGGGCGCCACGCTTCAGCAGTTCTTTAGCCAGGGCTAGCCGGTGATAGTTACTGGCAATCAGACCGACCAGCATTACCGGAGCAACATCATCTTCCAAAAGGCGATGGAGCGTCTCCAAAGCCCGCCGTCGATCCCCGGCAATCAGTTGATCTCCCAGATCGAAATTTGAAAGTTCACGCGACCGGTCGATCAACTCGTCTACCAGCTCCGCGGTGATTTGTCGTGTCTCAACTGCCGCAGCCGCCAGTTTGTCCAACTCCGACGAGAGTGTTTGCAGATTAGTGCCGACCAACCTGACGATGTCCGTGAGCACCCGATCGTCGGCGGTAGTTTTTAGTTCTTTCAAACGCGTGCGGGCCCACGCTTTTGCCTCAGCGTCTTTTACCGCAGGAAACTCGACCACCGCACAATTAGCCAGCAGAGTTTTTGTCAGGGTCTTGCGCTTATCGAGATCGTCGGCGACAAAAATCATCACCGTCGAATCCGCTGGACGATCCAAATAGCGAATGAGGATCTGTTCATCAGTTTCGCGCAATTTGGCAAAGTCTTTGATTCTGACAACGCGCCGTTCAGACAACATGGGAAGTTGCTCTGCCGCGGCGATTGCCGCCATTGCTGAGTCGCTGAGGAGGCTGAATGTAGCTTCGTTGAACTCGCGTAACAGAGTGCCGCTGAGCGCGGCTGCGGTTATGTCTACGGCGGCAACATCGCGCAAGTAGCTTTCGCAACCAACCAGGAGATAGAGAGGTCGAAGGCGGCCGGCGGCGAGAGAGCTATTGAGTTCGGTGCGGGTGAGCGTGCTCATTTCTGGATCTGAACGGCGTTGATCAAAGTGGAAACTATGCTTTCCGCAAAGTTTCGCGCCATGCGCTGCACCGCCGGATCTTCTTCGTTGAAGAAGTTGCGGGGATCATTTGCGAATTCGAACTCGCCGCGAAAGACGAAATTCTGATTGTCGTAGAGCACGCGGTTCTCGGTTTGATCGCGTACCGTTACGGCGGCTTCGATCGTCACTTCAAAAATTCTGGCGCGGCCCCGGTCATCAAGCAGAACACCGCCGTAGCTAAAACTCTTGATGACTCCTTCGATAACGGCGTCGGCTCCTTCGCGGCTGCCCTGCACGCGCAGTCCACGACCGCGATGAATCAACTCGTTAACCACGGCATCAGTGAAACGTGATTCAACCTTGTAGCGCAGGGCGTTGTTTTGGAATGCCGGTACAGCTACGGTTTTGATGTGCGAGGGAAGCTGGTTTTTTGTCACCGGCTTATAGCATTCGGCAAAGCCGCAGACAAAAAACAGCATGAACAGAAACGCTGATGAACGAATAACTTTTTGCATCGAAGGCTCTCAATCCTGAGCTGGCATGGTAACTGGAAATCGTTTGCGATTCTCTCGCACGCCAGAAGCTAACGCAAGTTTTCAAATCTCTCGCGTGCGTCGTTGAACCGGTCAAGCGATTTGCTGGGAGCGCGGGCGTCCCGCCCGCCGGTGGCATCCAGGTTGAATGCGAACGCTCAAGCGCTTTTCTGGGAGCGCGGGCGTCTCGCCCGCAATGAGCGCGCAGCGCGAACCAGACGACGCGAGTTGAACTTTTATGGAGATCATTCGCAC
>JBOGOP010000354.1:0-4764 GCA_050747225.1 Pyrinomonadaceae bacterium | reverse complement strand
CTTTTTCCGATCTCAACCTGGGGTTCCGCTGCGCTCCACCCCAGGCTTTACGCTGCCGCCCGCTCCCGCGGGCTCAGATGCATTAACCATAGCGTTCCCAACTTTTTGTGCAAAGTCGGTTGAGAAGACTAGCCTTCGCTTTCCAGCAGATTTCTGTTGTTGTCAGTGGCTGGTGAGTATTGTTGTACTGCCTGTTCCCAGGTGGGACGAAGGGGGTAGCCATAAAACAAAAGGATAGCGGCCGCCACTACCCCAGCTGTGTAGGTGTACCACACTTGTCCCGTCATTAAGGTGCAACCAAAGCCTATTGAGGCGACGGCAATTCCAATCACGGCCATGAGCAGCGCGGTCTTTTGCAGAGTGGCCAAAAGCCCGGATGCCCCGCGGATTGCCGCGATATCCTGTAGGCGCATTCTCGCGAGCCTGGTGCGTCGCAGGGCTATAGCGCCTAACCCAAGAATGGGAATGATGATGCGAAATGTCATGTCAAGCGAAATAGTGTTGCGCGGCGTTAGAAACTTTTGAGTTACAAATCCCAGAACGCTCAAGAGAATGACTGCAACTAAAAGCGACAAAACGGTCGTCGCAGTTGATTTATGACGGCGGATCAATTCAGCCTGTACATCTGCGGATAAGGTGGTAGTAGTTGCCATGGTCTGAATTCCTTGCTTCATCATCCTTCAAGCTGTGACGGTGAGCAAGACAAAAGATCAAACTCCGAACAGAAAAAAAGGCCCGCCATGAGATCACGACGGGCCCAATACAAAAAGGCGGCGCCTAACTAATATCGTTCCGCTACGGCTTTATCGGCGCTGGTGTTGCTGCCGGAGTAGTTGGAGGTGGTTGGATCGCATTCTGTGTGGGCGGCGGAGCCGGATTAGCCGGCGCCTGACGAGTATTACGCTGCACGGGCGCGACCGGCGTGACGTTTGCGGGTAGCTGGCCGTTATATTTTAGGGCCTCGTCGATCAAGTCTTGCCTGCCCTCTTTTTTGTCTCTACTGATGAGTATCCCATCAGCGTTAAAGGAAACGTCTGCCTTCCCCAGAACCTCCGTCATGATTTTTCCCATAAAGCCAGGCCGCTCCGGAGGTGCAAAGTTCCTTCGGGCCGGATCGGGCTCAGGAATCGGCACGCCGATAATACTCAATTGCTCCTTTGCCTTCTCGGCGTATTCGCTGTTGGGGAAATTACGCAGCAGATCCTGATAATACTTAGCAGCTTCATCCGGTTCCTCTTCCTGCTGGTAGGTGTAGGCCAACTTAAATAGCACTCCATCTCGCAGCGAGAAATTCGGATACTTGTCAATCACTTCCTTATAGCGAGACTGTGCTCCCTTGAGACCACCCTTCTTGCCTTTGTAGCGGTCGCCGTAAAAGTCTCCGATTTGATAACTGTGCATGGCCAAACTTTCCTGTGTCTCACGGAGGCGATCCTCAACGATCGGCCGCAGCGTCGTCTTTGGATATTGCTGCAGTAGCGCTTTGAGACGTTGCTCAGCTTTGCGCGCGTGAGTTATGTCGCGATTTGAAAGCCCCATCTGTCGCATCTCAGACTCCGCGACTTTGAGCATTGCATCATCTGCGAGCGGGTCGGTTGGGAAAAAAGTGAGCCAGTCCAGATAAGCCTGAGCGGCCTGAACCAAAGAGGCGGTTGTGCCCTCGAGATAGAAAGAATCGGCAATCGCCAGCTTCGCTAGTGGCAGAAAGGCTGAATCCGGGTAGGTGTTTATGATAGTGGAAAACAGCAGGCGGCCGGTTTCATGACTTCCCTTCCGCACTTGTGTTGCGGCCTCCTCAAACAACACTCGATCCCTGCCGGGCGCTACTGTACTCGTCAACTCTTCGATCTTGTCGTCGCCGCCACCGCCGAGCAGTCCGAAGAAACGGCCCTTTTTCTTTTTCTTCGTCGGCGCTGCGCCTGAGGTTGCCACGATCGTCCTGGCGCTCGCGGTTGCTTGTAAACCAGCCTGCACGCGAGTATTTAGATCCGCAACGGAAGTCTCCAGTCGATCCAGGATCGTCGGATCGTATCGTTCTGAGCGTTCCTGTTTGCTGCGAAGGTCATTAAGCTCGGAAGTTACCGCCCCAACTTCCTTTTCCAAACCGCGGAGCCGCTCCCGCGGATCATCAGGGTTCTTCTTCTCGCTCGGGCTTTGCGCCGGCATCGAGGAGATGGCACTAGTAAGTGAACGCCGCATCCCGTCTAGCTTGGAACGCATCACGTCCATGCGTTGAAGGGGCGCAAGGTCACTCTGCGCACCACTACCCTGAGCGAGCACCGTCGCCGCAAAAGCCAGGACCAGCGCCGCGCAAATTACTAATTGAGCAGTTAAGCGAGAATGCATATGCCTAGAACCTCCAAGACATCTTTCGATTGCTGAATGCTGATTGCTGATTGCTGATTGCTGATTTTCTGGTTGAGGATTTCAATCGAGAATCCGCAATCCGCAATCCCCAATCATTAGACCCATTGCAGCGTAGCCTCGCGGAGCCCACGTACCGCCGCTTCCGGATCTGTCGCGCCGAAAATCGCCGAACCAGCCACGATAATTTCCGCGCCGGCCGCCACCACCGTGGCAATGTTTCCCAGATCGATACCGCCGTCGATTTCTATACGAACCGCGAGTTGCCGTTCCTCGATCATGCGCTTCAGTCGTTTCACCTTATCGGTCGCGGTTGCAATAAACTTTTGTCCGCCGAATCCGGGATTCACTGACATAACTAAAACGTAATCAGCGAATGCCAACGCCTCGCTCAGAGTCTCAATTGGCGTAGCCGGATTCACCACAACTCCAGCCTGCGCACCTGCCGTCCTAATCGACGCCAGCGTTCGATGCAAATGCGCATCGGCTTCAACGTGCACCGAAACCATTTTCGCTCCCGCTTCGACAAACTGTTGCGCATATCTTCCCGGCTCGGAAATCATCAAGTGCGCGTCTATCGGGAGATCTGTTGCCTGAGCGAGCGACTTAACCACAGGCAAGCCAATCGTCAGGTTAGGGACGAAATGCCCGTCCATTACATCCACGTGCAGAATTGTCGCGCCACCTCGCTTGACTGCTTCGATCTCTTCACCCAAACGTGAGAAGTCGGCCGACAAGATCGAAGGGGCAATATCAATTGTCCTGCCGTTCATCATTCAGTGACTTTATCGCTGGTAGCTCGCGCGCTTAATTGGGTCTGACCGTAGGCGAGGGCCTTGCCGGCAGCCGCCCATTTCCGTTCTGATTCACCGCCCGATTCGAATTGACATTAAGCGCCGGTCGATTTGAATTTGCGTCAACGGGCCGATTTGTATTGCCGTTATTTGAGTTTCTGTTCGTATTCGCCGCGCGATTAGCGTTCCCGTTTCGATTTACCGCGTTGATGCTAGCGTTCTCGTTTGCGTTCGCGTTGGCATTAATATTCTTTGGCCGCTTTGGTTTGTTCTCGTTCGCCGAAGTATTGTCGTTGGTATTTGCTGGTTTCTCTTCAGGTGACTTTTCCGGGGCGGCAACGTCGGAAGCCTCTCCTTCTTTCGCGGGTCGACTGACATCCATGGCGACAGTCTGCCCGACTTTGACTACTTCGCCTCCCCTCGGCAGTTGAAACAGAACCGTATCGGCCTTTACCTGGCTGCTCGGCCGCGTTGCCCGAACGCGAAAGTTAAGACCTGCGTCACCTAACACTCGTTCGGCTTCTGAACGCTCTTTTCCCAACACGTCGGGGACTTTTACTTCCGGACTGCGAAGCGACAGAAAAACTGTTGTGGCGAGCCCAAGCACAAAAACGATCGCTATCGCGATCACGATTATCAGCCTTCTTAATACTGAGAGCGCCCCGCTGGCCTTATTCACGTAGTAACCTCTAAAACCGAACTACCGATTGGGCCTAACCAAGCTGCGAAGTCTACCATCCGCTACATCCGGTAGCAAAGTAACGAATTTCCTATTTGGTTTATCGTTAGACAGACGGTGACAGGCCTTTTCGTTCGAACGCGCAAATGAAAAAACCATCAGTGCCGTCGCGCTGTGGCCAGGTTCGAGCTTTGCCTAACGAAGTTGGCAGCGCGCCGTTTAGCCTTAACTCGACCGGTCGGAAGGCCTCGTTGTTTTCAAGGAACGTTTGGACTGCGTCTTCGTTTTCCTCAGGCTCGACCGAACAAGTCGAATAAACCAGACGGCCCCCGGGTTTAACTACTCGCGCTGCATTGAAAAGAAGTTGCGTCTGGCGCTCGGCCAAGTCCTTTATATCTGCGGGTGAGATGCGCCAACGGATTTCGGGGTTGCGCCTTAGAGTGCCCGTCCCGGAACACGGAGCATCCAGCAAAACGCGGTCAAAAGAGCCTTCTGGGAAGGGCAAAGGCCGCAAACCATCGAGCGCCACACAATGAATGCTTCTCAATTCCTGCAATTGAGCTGCGGAAACGAGGGTCCTCAGGCGGTGCTCGTGCAAGTCCGCAGCAACGATTACGGCCGAATCCCGGCTAAGGTCGGCAATTTGAGTCGTCTTACTTCCCGGCGCGGCACATAGATCCAGTACTCGTTGACCGGGTTGCACATCCAGCAACAACGCGACTAATTGCGAGGCTTCATCCTGGATATAGATTTTTCCGGCGGCGGTGAGTTCTGACAATAGACTCCCTGCTCCGCTTATGCGCCATGCCCCGGCGGCGACTCTTGAAGGAACCAGTTCAGCTCCTGCTGTTCGCAAATCCCGACAGACTTCGGCTTCGTCCGCACGGTGGTTCACTACTCGGAAAGCGATTGGCGCCGGCTCGTTAT
>JBOGOP010000353.1:0-4765 GCA_050747225.1 Pyrinomonadaceae bacterium | reverse complement strand
GCATTGGCCTGTTCGGAATCAACTGAGACATTGCGGCAACCTGCGTGTTAAGATTTTTCCTCATGGCTACCTCCAGCGCTAACGACCTCCACCTGGTGCCGTTGGGAGCGGGTGACCTTATTGACCGCGCCGTGCGGTTGTATCGCCGTCATCTGTTTACCCTGATGCGAATCGCCACGCCGCCGGTAATTGTCTCGGCGATTGGTTGGGTAATGTGGACAATTGGGACGCGCCAACTTTTTAGCACGCCCGACACTGCCACGCTCTTACTCTTTATTCTGCTCCTCTTCGTTGCCTTCGCACTTGTCGCTGGCGGTCACATCTTAAGTCTGATTGTAATGGGCGGCGCTTCGCGTAACCTGGTGACGCATCTCCTGTGGGGTGAGCCTGTCCTCGCACGCACCACTTACGCCGCGGTGCGCTCCAGATTCTGGTCTTTGCTGGGCGCGACTCTGTTGGTAGTAATGTGGCTGTGGATAGCCATGATGGCCGCGTCTGCCGCCGGCTATTTTATCGGCATCTTCGTAATAGTCGCCGTTGCGTTCCTGACGCAAGTTGCGCCCATCTGGTTGCCGGTTATTGTCGGAATAGTCGGTGGCCTGGTTGCGCTGACGGTGTCTCTCTGGTTGTTTTTTTTCATGGCCGGCAAAGTAGCTTACGTTCCGCAGGTATTACTGGTGGAGGGAAAGCGTGTTTTTGAATCTGTCAGCCGCAGCTTTTCATTGGCCAAGGGAAACGTGCGCCGCCTGATGGCGATGACGTTCTTTATTACTTTCGCCACTTACTCGGCATTGATGATCCTGCTGTTTCCGCTGGGCCTGTTCGCCTGGATGAACGGAATCACGCTCTCGCCTTTTTCGGCAGCCGAATGGCCGGTGTGGTACGCAATTATTTACAGCGTCATTGAACCTTTGAGTTCAATTCTTTTGGCGCCGGTGTGGATGCTCGGCATGTCGTTGCTCTACGTAGATGAGCGAGTCAGACACGAAGGCTATGATATTGAGTTGATGGCTTCGCAGAAGTTGGATCCCATGCCGCAGATCGACGTTACTTCACCTTTTGCCCCGGCTATCTCAACTGTGCCCAATCGACTGCCTTTGCAGCGCCCGATTTCTTCAGGCAGCGTGCTGGGACTCAAGTGAGACGAGAAACTGACGCGCATTTACGCAACCGCGATCACCGATGGTTAATCGCAAGCCACTTCTGAAAACTAAACAGCAGGCAATATTTTGTTGTCGCTTTGCCGCGCGGATTTTCTTTGCAGTCACCCTGTTGTTATTTCTGGCTGCGGTGGCCTGCGCAATTCCTGTCAGCGAATATCATAAACACATCAAACAAGCGGTAACCGCGCTCGATACTCTGGAACAGTCAGACGAAACTGAAAGCGCGATCTCTTACGCCGCGCGTGATGTAGAAACGACCGGTCAAGTCCGCCAGCTACTGCCAACTACTCAAACGGTGGAATTGGACGGTGTGAGCCTTCCGGTTGACAACTCATGGCTGCACCAGGAGCTTGATAAGTATGCGGCTGACAATTCTGCAACGCGTTACGAGTTGCTGAAGAGAATAACCGAACGTCTGAAGGCCTTGGACGATCGTCTTGACGAACTTGAGAAGCCGGCCGCGGGAGCCAGCGCCAGCAAGGCTGATGAGAGTCGGAAGCTCGAAGAAATATTGAAGCGGCCTGAATATGTTCAGCAGGTAAAGCAGGAGAATGCGCTTTCGCGCCTCCTTAAGAGGTTCGTAAATTGGATTTTGAGTTGGTTGCCGAAACCCAAACCGATGAATCCCGGCGGCATCGGAATCCTGAGCCGCATCGCACAGTGGGTTGTGATCCTGCTCGCGCTGGGCGTACTGGCGTTTGTGCTGAAGATGTTTTTGCCGCGGCTGTTTCGCAATCGTGGCCCAAAAAAAAAGAGCAAAGCAAAAGCACGAATCGTGCTGGGCGAAACTCTCGAGCCCGACCAGACAGCCTTCGATCTGCTGGCAGAGGCCGAGGCGCTGGCGAGACGAGGCGAGTTGCGCGCGGCGATACGACGCGCTTACATCGCGCTGTTGGTTGAGTTGGGAGACCGGAAGATCATCAGTCTGGCTCAGTACAAAACGAACCGCGACTATTTGCGCGCGATGCGGGAAATCGAACCGCTTTACCGTAACGTGAAACAACTGACTGACAGTTTTGAGCGCCACTGGTACGGCCTGGCCCAGGCAGATGAAACTGATTGGCTGGCATTTCGCTCTGCGTACAATCAGGCGCTGACTAAGTGAACTTGAAGGGTTGTTCTTTGGGCTTTGGGCTTTGGTCTTTGGGCTTAGGTCTTTGGGCTTGGGTCTTAGGTCTTTGGGCTTCGCACTTTGATAATTGGACCTGGTCATAGTCGTTAGAGAATTCAAAGACCTAAGACCAAAGACCTAAGACCTAAGACCTAAGACCAAAGACCGGAGTCCAAAGTTCTAAGCTCGCAGTTTCAATTATGCGTCAACGTCTCGGAATAATATTGACGATTGTTGTGGCGGTTGGTCTCTTGATCGCGATCAACTCCGCGGCCTACGTTACCGAAGAAAAGCAGCAGGATTCGGAACTAATGCCTGACCGGTCGACCTACAATGCGGGGGCGACCGGAACGCGCGCCCTTCACGACTTCCTGAACGAATCCGGCTACCAGGTCATGCGCTGGCGCGAAACACCTGACAAATTGCTGGGCACCAGTGGCGCGAAGGTGCGAACTTTCGTAATCGTAGGCAGGCCTCGCATTTCCGTTGAAGACGAAGAAGCAGAGAGTCTGTTGCTGTGGGTTGCGCGCGGTGGCCGCCTCGTGATCATCGATCGGCGACCCGATGATCAGTTGCTGCCGCGATCAGGAGAATGGAAGGTAACTACCGAGTTTCTCGATTTCGCCGTTCCGGCGGATCCGGCGCAGGTGAATCAAATGACCGCAGGCGTGAAGCCCGTTGAACCGTCACAGCCAACTTTGCTGACTCGAGACGTACAGGCAGTAATGCCTTCGCGATACTTTGCGGCGATTAAGTTTTTCTCCTTGAGTAAGGATGAAAAAAAGAAACCGGAGCAGAAGATCTCAGCAGACGAAGAGGCCAGCGACGAGGAATACTCCGGCGAAGATTTCGATGAGCCTGCAGGTGGTGCAGGATCTGGCAACACAATTTCAGTGACGACTTCAGCCGCTTCTCCCGCTCCAGTAGTTCACCTGTCAACTTCAAAATCACCAATCCTGGTTGATTACTCGCACGGTAAGGGCCGGATAATCCTGCTCAGCGACCCATATATCGTCGCCAATGGCGGCATTGGTCTGAAAGACAATCTCAAGCTCACGAAAAATATCCTGGCCGTTTCAGATGGACTAATCGCTTTTGACGAATTTCATCAGGGTCACGGCGCGAGCCACAACCCGTTTGTCGGATACTTTGCGGGCACTCCGGTGTTGGCCATCTGTGGTCAAATAGTCTTTCTGATCCTTCTTGTGATCTGGACCCGTGGCCGCCGCTTTGCTCGGCCATTGCCGCTCAAGCAGACTGATCGCCGGTCGAGTCTGGAATTTGTGGCTTCAATGGCCGAGTTGCAACAGCGCGCGCGGGCCTACGATTTGGCGATCGAAAATATTTACTCGCGCACGAGAAGAGTGCTGGCGCGTTACGCCGGCGTCGAGTACAACAGTCCGCGCCGGGTGATTGCGGAACGAATAGCGGCTCGCTCGACGATCAAGGCCCACCAACTCGATAAACTGATGTCTCAGGCGGAGGACGCGATCAATGGCGGCGGCATCAGCGAGCGGCAATCGATTCAGCTGGTGAAGCAGTTGCGTGAAGTTGAAATCACGCTGGGGTTGCGCATGCGTTCGCGTGAAGTGAAACAAACGGCGCAAAACATTTGACCGGAAGTAGATCTTTGTATTTTGATCCTTGGACTTTGGCGTTAACAAGTGTGTTAGATGCGCGGCGTCGTGTCTCAAGCTCCGGAGGAGCCTAATGTTTATAGCTGTCGAGTTGCCTCTCGCTATCGCGCTCCGTAGGAGCGTAACTGTATCGCCCCTACGGGGCTCACGAAAGTTAATCGAGGGCACCTGAAGCTATAAACATTTCGGCTCCTCCGGAGCTAAAACCCAATACCAAAAATCAAAGACCAAAGACCAAAGACCAAAGTCCAAGCCCAAACACGAGCAAAAACAAAATGATTGAATACGTCTCCTCTACTGTCGACCACATCCGGCGAGAACTCAGCAAGATCGTAGTTGGTCAGGATGAACCGATTGAACAAATCCTGATAGCTCTGCTTGCCGAAGGCCATGCATTGATTGAAGGGGTTCCCGGTACCGCGAAGACGCTAACCGTGAAAACACTGGCGCGCATCATCAATGCCAACTTCGGCCGAATACAATTCACGCCCGATCTGATGCCTTCCGATATCACCGGCACCAATGTCTTTAATGTCGCCACGTCCACTTTCAATTTGCGACAGGGGCCAATCTTCACTGACATCCTGCTGGCGGACGAGATCAATCGCACGCCCCCGAAGACGCAGGCCGCCCTGCTTGAAGCGATGGAAGAACGGCAAGCGACGATTGACGGTGATCGCCATACGCTCTCGCCAATCTTTACGGTGCTGGCAACGGAAAATCCGATCGAGTATGAAGGGACCTATCCATTGCCTGAGGCGCAACTCGACCGCTTCATGTTGAAAATTCTGCTCGACTATCCGGGTGAAGATCACGAGCGGCAAGTGGTGGCTAACTGGGACGCCGGCTTCAAC
>JBOGOP010000352.1:0-4842 GCA_050747225.1 Pyrinomonadaceae bacterium | reverse complement strand
TAGGCGCACGGCGCGCAAGGCGTCGTCGTTACCCGGTATGACGTAATCGATTCCTTCCGGAGAACAATTCGTATCGACAACGGCGACGATCGGAATTCCCAGCCGGTTGGCTTCGGCGACCGCGATCTCTTCTTTCCTGACATCGATAATGAACACAATGTCGGGCAGGCGATTCATCGCCTTGATGCCCGAGAGGTTCTTGTTCAGGCCTTCGCGCTCGCGATCCAGCTTGATGCGTTCCTTCTTCGTCAGCTTTTCGTAACGGCCATCGGTCTGCATTGTCTCCAGCTCTTTGAGACGCTTGATGGACTTTTGTACTGTTTGGAAGTTGGTCAGCAGACCGCCCAGCCAGCGCTGATTGACGTAGTATTGACCAGCCCGCTCAGCTTCCTCGCGGACCGCATCCTGAGCCTGTCTCTTAGTGCCGACAAAGAGCACGGTCTTTCCGCGGTCTTCAGCGATTGCGCCCGAAACAAACCCGAGCGCGTCGCGAAACATTCGCTGGGTCTTTTGCAGGTCGATAATGTAAATGCCGTTGCGCTCGCCAAAGATGTATTCCTTCATCTTCGGATTCCAGCGCCTCACCTGGTGGCCGAAATGCACGCCGGCTTCCAGAAGTTCTTTCATCGTAACCGAAACCAAACTTTAATCTCCTTTGCAGTGAACTGGTTTAATGTACTCACCATAACTGCCGGGCCCTTCAGGGAAGAGCAACCAATCCGAGTTATGGCAATGGAGTTAGAAATTTCGGAATTCGGAGTGCGGATTTCGAATTTCTGTCTATCAACTCGCAACAACTAAAAGTATCAACCAAACGACTATCAAATTCGAAATTCGAGATCCGAACTCCGAAATTCTCTTTAACGTTTCGAGAACTGGAAGCGCTTGCGGGCGCCCTTTTGCCCATACTTCTTGCGTTCTTTAATGCGAGGGTCGCGCGTGATCAGTCCGGCCTGTTTCAGTTTCGGCCGCAGGTCGCCGTCATATTCGAGCAGAGCGCGCGTAATGCCGTGACGGATAGCGCCGGCCTGTCCCGCCGGTCCGCCACCGCGAACATTGATCAGAACGTCAAACTTGCTGACTGTTTCGGTCAACTGCAGTGGTTGCCGAATAATCATGCGCAACGTTTCGTTAGGAAAATAGGTGTCGAATGCTTTCCGATTGATTAAGAAGTCGCCGCCACCCGCACGCAGGTAGACTCTCGCAGTTGCAGACTTCCTTCTTCCCGTTCCGTAATATTGAATTTCAGCCACAGCTAGATCGTCCTCTTTATTAACTCTGCATCATTAAGCTTGATTGGTTTGTTTTGGATGTCGGGGTGTGATGGTGTGGGCCTGAGGGCGTTGGGCTGTGTGCGGATGTTCGGCATCGGCATAAACCTTTAACTTCTTCGCCATCGCCTTGCCCAACTTGTTCTTGGGGAGCATCCCCTGAACAGCCAGCGTAATTACCCGGTCGGGACGCTTGGCAAACATATCTGCCGCTGAGACCTCGCGCAGGCCACCGGGATAGCGAGTATGGTGGCGATACATTTTCTGCTCGGCTTTGGCGCCCTTGAGGACTGCCTGCCGGGCGTTAATCACGATCACGTGATCACCCATATCCATGAACGGAGTCCACGCCGGATTACGTTTCCCAGTTAGTATGCAGGCCACTTCAGACGCCAGGTGCCCGACCGTTTGACCGGCCGCGTCCACTAAAAGCCATTTGCGTTTTCCAGCCAGGTCCTTGCCGCTGGGAAAGTATGTTGACATGGTTAACTATCTCTGTTTTTAGCTAGTAAAAAGCGAACGGTTAGAATAACCAACCCCCTTAAAGATTGTCAAGTTGGGGACTTAGCGTGGTAGTGTCCTAATCTGAACGAACTGATCAATCGCAATCTTTACGATGTCCGCAGCAGACTCATTGCCCGTAAGGTCAACGTTAATCGTCATCGGCTTTCCTGTTAGCCAATCCTGAATGAGTAATCGGCTCGCCTGAAGCGTTCAGGAATGCGCGTCTTGTCCTCTAGGTCTATCTGGCCGGACAAACTAAGAGTTGAGGCGAGCCGAAAGTGTGGCCGGATTAATAGCAAAAGGGCGTCACCGCCTCATGAACGGTGACGCCCTAGAAGGATAAGCGGGGAAGCCGGGGAAAGCCTCTCGGCAATCTCCTGACCAGCCCCGCCTGTCCAATCCTAACCAAAGCGCTTTGATTAACACCGGGCGATCCGGCTTATATCACAAGACAGCACCGGATTAAAATAGCAAATCGGTCAAAGACCGTGCCATAGACCACGCCTCTAAATTTCAAATTAAGACACTACCACTTAGCGTCGCGGTGGGAATGTCGCGCGGCTCTGCCGCCTTCCGTGCGGCAAGCCTATGGCTTACCGAGGGACAAGTTTCCCTTCGAGGCTACGCCTCAATCCACTGGTATCGATGTCGGTATTGTTGGCGGAGGCGCAGCCTCAGCGAAGAGGGCCTTTTTCCGGTAAGCCATAGGCTTACCGCACGGAATGCGGCAGAGCCGCCCAGCACGCCGTCTTGAGTTCTTGTACCAGCGTGCACGTGCCGTTGCTTTTTGCAGCAAAAAAAAGGCTCCCGGGCATTGCTGCACGGGAGCCTTTGGATCCAGCCGCCTTACCGGCCAGCTTGCGAAAGCTAGGGTTGCGGCGGCTTAGGTTCCTCTTTCTTCTTCAGTACCGGAGGAGCTTTCTCAGAAGGCTTCGACTCGATTCCTCCATCTGGAGTAGTTGAGTCGTCCGGCGTTGGTTGCCGTTTTTTCAGCGTCGGCCGTCCTGGCGGACCGTCTTCAGCGCCAGGCAGCGCGCCGGCGGTGGAAGCGCGAGCGTTGGAGAGCCGCAGCAGCCGGGCTTTCACTTTCTGAAATTCCGAAGTGCTGATTACATATTCATCGTGCTCTGGAAATCTTGCTGCCAGAGCAAGCGCCGAGGCGCGTCGGTCAGGCGGAGCCGGGTGCGAGGCAAACGCTCGTGAAATCAGTCCCGGTTTCTTCTTGTTCTTTGATTCCAGCTTTTCAAACATCGTCGCCATCGCGCTGGGGTCGTAGCCGGCGGCAAACATATACTGCACGCCAAGCTTGTCGGCTTCCTCTTCAGCGCCGCGGCTAAACTTCATGAAGATTCCCAACATGCCAAGTCCGGCAGTGTTCTGGAAAATCATTCCCGGAATGCCACCCAGAAAGATCGACGTGCCCATCGCCAGATAGTCGATCAAGGAAGCTTTCGTCTGGTTCTCTAACGCATGACGGGCGGCAACGTGCGCAATCTCGTGAGCCATCACGCCCGCTACTTCCGCTTCGTTGTCTGCAACCAGGATTAGTCCCTTGTTCACATAGAAGAACCCGCCTGGCAGCGCAAACGCGTTGACCTCGTCGGAGTCTATAACTTTGATGGTGAAGGGAATTTTTGTGTCAGAGTGCAGAACGATGTTCTGGCCGACGCGATTTACGTATTCCGTGATGATCGGATCGTCGACGAATTTCGCCTGCCGATCGACTTCGGCCGCCAACTCCCTGCCGAGCTTCACTTCCTTTTCCGTCGAGCCGCTCATCTTGGCAATGATGCCCTTATTGATGTTGCGCTTCCCGATCATCGCCGGATCCTCGTTCACCGAGAGCGGCTTGTTGGAACCAGGCGTCGTGGTCGGTACTTTCTTGCTGGTATCGGCTTTGGCGGTCTCGGTGCTTTGCGTGGTCGACTGCGGTTGCTGCGACTTTGCCTTGTCATTGGTTTGGGCAAAGCTGGCCACCGAACCCGCCAGTAGAGAAGAAGTCAGCAACAAGGCGGTCACGAGGCGGGAGAAGCTATTCATCTTGAAAACCTCCAGACTTTCAAAACAGGCTCAGCGGAAAAGCTTTCTGGGGAAAAATCTTTCCAAGAATTCGGGTTGAGGGTTTCTGCGAACTAATCTCAAAATGCGCTGTCCGGAAGCGCAGGTTCCGGCGAAGCTTTTTCGCTATTTTCAAAGGCGCAGTCTATGATGCCAGCACTTAGCCGCTTGGTTGCGCGTCGGCGGTGATTCCTGAAGCTAAACACTCCAAGTCGCTTCCACAAATAAATCCGAAGTGCTTTGGCGATTGAGGGATCGCGGCCATTATAATGCACCACTCTCGGAAAAGCCTAAGAAATAGCGAAAATGAACGACCAGACCGACGCTGAGGTGTCGAAATGAGTTTAGCTCGCTTGTCCGAAGCGCCCAGCAAATGACCAGGCCAGTCTCCCCAAAACCAAAGCCCACCGTCGCCATTATTGGCGCGGGTCGCCTTGGCCAGGCGCTCGCCATGGCCCTCCAGTCATCCGGCTACGCCATCGCAGCCTTAGTCGCGCGACGCCGGCAGAAAGCCGAAAAAGCAGCAGCTTTTCTTAAGACAAGACCTGGTAACGGGTTTGATAAGAGGACGCGACAGACCCTTGCCTTAGGCGCGAAGCAGTTGGCGGAAATACCTGATGCCGATCTGGTTCTGATTACTACGCCCGACGACGCCATCGCTGAGACAGCTCAAGACCTCAGCGGCTTATGGACGGGTCAGGAGCAAGGCACGGCGTTCCACACCAGCGGTGCGTTGTCTTCTAAAGCCCTGTCGCCGTTGGCGAAACAAGGGTGGCAGACCGGCTCGATACATCCGCTCGTTTCCATCAGTGAGCCGGTCTCTGGAGCCAAAGCCTTACGCGGCGCCTTCTTTTGTATCGAAGGAACCAGGAAAGCGAAACTCCTGGCGGAAGCGATCGTCCGCGACCTGGACGGACAAAGTTTTTCAATCAAGCCGGAGAGCAAGGCTCTTTACCACGCTGCCGCCGTGATGGCCGCTCCACATCTCACTGCGCTGGTCGATCTGGCG
>JBOGOP010000351.1:0-4856 GCA_050747225.1 Pyrinomonadaceae bacterium | reverse complement strand
GCCGCACTGCGCGCAACTCGAAGGGCAAAGCGATTCTTTACGCCGATCGCGTGACTGAGTCGATGAAGCGCGCCATGGAGGAGACGCGCCGCCGCCGGTCGATTCAGGAGGCTTACAACGAGGAGCAGGGAATCACTCCTACGACAATCGTGAAGCCCATCGAGTCAACCCTGATAACCGCTTCTGAAGCAGACTACTTCAAGGTACCGACAGAGTTGGATGACATCGAAGATTACTCAGCGGCAAATATTGAAGCGACGATAGCAAGGCTGGAAACGGAAATGCGCGGAGCGGCGAAACGGTTTGAGTTTGAGCGCGCGGCTGAGCTGCGAGACCGGATCAAAGTTTTGCGCGAGCGCGAATTGACGCTGGCGTGAGCGTCAAGCGATTTGCTGGGACCGCGGGCGTCCCGCCCGCAAATGAGCGCGCAGCGCGAAAATGGATTGGAGAGTTGCTTCCGAAAGACTGCGCGCCTGCGGCGCGTTTGCGGGCGGGACGCCCGCGGTCCCAGCCAATCGCTTGACCGTGAGGACGGCAGTTAAAGGTAATGCTTACTAAGTCTGATTCCGACGAGATTCAATCGTTTCTCTCCGACGCGAGTCACATGCGCGAAGGACGGGCCGAGCGCGTGGTCTTTCCTGAGAACTTCGATGAAGTTGCCGAAATCTTGCGCGAAGCTTCGCAGACGAAGACCCCTGTCACCGTTTCTGGCGCGGGTACCGGCACCGTGGGCGGGCGCATACCTTTCGCTGGGATCGTGCTGGCGACCGACAAGCTCAATCAAATAAAGAGTGTAGTTCACAAAGAGGCTGGCGGCCGCGCAGTTGCCGAGGCGGGCGTGCGGCTTGCGGACCTGCAGCGCTTTGTCGAATGCGAGAAGCTTTTCTATCCGCCGGATCCGACCGAACGTAGTTGTTTTCTCGGCGGCACGGTGGCGACGAATGCTTCCGGAGCGCGTACCTTCAAGTATGGACCGACCAGAAACTATGTGGAGAGATTAAGAATCGCGCTAACCTCGGGGGATGTGATTAATCTACGCCGCGGCGAACTTCATGCCGAACACGGAGCGATAAAAATTCCACTGCCGTCTGGCGGAGTTCTCGAAGCGCAGCTACCAAACTATCGGATGCCAAGAACGCGTAAGCATGCTTCCGGATATTATGTTGCTCCAAACATGGACGTTTTAGATCTGTTTATCGGCAGTGAGGGTACCCTCGGGGTCATCGTCGGCATTGAAGTTAAGTTGCTGCCAAAACCTGAAGGACTGCTGAGCGGGATTGTGTTCTTCAAGAGTGACGAAAGCGTTTTGTCTTTTGTCAGCGAGGCGCGAAGTCTTTCACTGGCGAACCGTCAAGCCCGTGGTCGTGAAGGCAGGCGGTTAGGTAGTCGGTCAGGTGAGAGGAGCGGACCTGCTGGTTTGATTGACGCGCGCGCCCTGGAATATTTCGATCATGAATCGCTGACATTTCTGCGGCAGAAGTATGAGACGATTCCAGGCGACGCAGTTGGCGCGATCTTTTTTGAGCAGGAGACAACGCCGGCAACCGAAGATCGCATGATGACGGAATGGCTCGCGCTGCTTGAGCGACATCAGGCGCTAACGGATGATTCGTGGTTTGCGACCGGTGAACCGGATCAAGCGAAGTTGCGCGAGTTTCGTCACGCCTTGCCGGTGCTCATGAACGAATGGTTTGCGCGTCACAAGCAAAGAAAAGTCTCTACCGACATGTCTGTACCAGATGCCGCGTTTCCGGAAATGCTGCGCTTCTATCATGACACGTTGCGAGCGAGCGAACTGCGTTACACGATCTTCGGCCACATAGGCGACAATCACGTTCACGTTAACATCCTGCCGCTCGATGACGCCGAAGCGGCTAAGGCCAGGGAGATTTATTTGCAGTTCTTGAAACGTGCAGCAGCGGTTGGCGGGACTTTATCGGCCGAACACGGGATCGGAAAACTGAAGCGCGAGTACCTGCCTTTGTTTTATAGCGACGAAAACCTGCGCGGGATGGCCGCACTCAAGCGCGCATTTGATCCTAACGGGATATTGGGGCGAGGAAATATCTTTTCCGAAGAACTTATTGTGTGAGCTCCATAGGTCCGGAGGACCGATAGTTAGTAGCCCCGTCCGTGAGGGCGGGGAACTTCTTCTCGAATCGTATCGAGGCCCGCAAGGGCTGGCACAAATCGTGTCGCACCTTCGGCGCTTAGACAGCTAGCGATTCCATCTCCCCGCCCTTACGGACGGGGCTACTAAATGCCGGTCCTTCGGACCTGAATCCAATTGCCCATTCTGAATCGCCGAGCTGAGCCTGCCTTTACCATTCACGATTTACCATTTACGATTCACTCTCTTTATGTTCCGTTTCACCACAGCTGGAGAGTCACACGGTCGCGCGCTAGTCGCGATTGTCGAAGGCCTGCCCGCCGGCCTGCCGGTTGACGTTGCGCAGATCAATTACGAACTGCAGCGACGACAGTGGGGCTATGGTCGCGGCGGTCGCATGAAGATCGAACAGGATCAGGCAGAAATTTTGAGCGGCGTGCGGCACGGGTTAACGCTCGGTTCGCCGATCGCTTTAATGATCGAGAATAAGGACTGGTCGAATTGGACTGAGGTGATGGCCGCCGAGCCCCGTGAAATCGCTCCGGACAAATCGCGACGACTTAAGCGTCCGCGCCCCGGACATGCCGATCTTGCGGGTGGACAGAAATATGATTCGCGCGATTTGCGAAACATTCTTGAGCGTGCATCGGCCCGCGAGACCGCCGCGCGAGTTGCTTGTGGAGCGTTAGCGAAACAGTTCCTGGCTTCTTTCGGTGCGGAGATTCGCAGTCACGTTATTCAGCTTGGCGGCATTCCGGACAAACCGCTGCAACTGTCATGGGACGACGTAGCTGCGATTCCTGATGACGCGCCGTTGCATTGTGCCGACGTGCAGTTGCAACAACAGATGACCGAACTGATTGACGCCAAGCGCGAAGCCGGCGATACGTTGGGCGGCATATTCGAAGTTGTCGCTCGCGGTGTCATCCCCGGACTCGGCTCGCACACTGCCTGGGATTTGAAGCTGGACGGCCGCCTGGCACAGGCCTTCATGTCGATCCCGGCCGTGAAAGCGGTTTCGATTGGCGCCGGCAGCGAAGCAAGCGCTTTACCGGGGTCGGAAGTTCACGACGAGATTGCTTACAACAATGAGACGCGCGCATTCATCCGCGAAACCAATCGCGCCGGTGGTCTCGAGGGCGGCGTTACTAACGGAGAAGAGCTACGAATGCGCGGACATCTAAAGCCACTTTCGACCCTGCGACGCCCGCTGCGCTCGGTGGACATCGATACGAAGCAGGAAGAGTCGGCGGCGTTTGAGCGTTCGGATATTACTGCGGTGCCGGCTGCCGGCGTTATTGGCGAGGCGATGATGTCGCTGGTGTTGGCCCGTGCGATGCGCGAGAAGTTTGGTGGGGACAGTTTGGGAGAGATGAAGCGCAACTTCGAAGGCTATCGCGAACAGCTGCGCGGGTATTAAGAAATCAACTCCTTGGAGTGCGCCGACCTGTCGGCGCTTTGGCCTGATGTGATCAGGATTGTTCCACAGTCAGTTGAAAGATTGCCAGAAGAGCGGCGCCGTCGTGTCATCGGCCAAAGCGGCGACAGGTCGCCGCACTCCAAGGAGTTGACGCTGGGCTGACACGAGAGCGAGCTCGATCACAGAATCGTCAATTCTAAAACACCTGGTTCCAGTGGGGTTGAAATTCAAATAATGGCATTGATGGAAATAGTAACGTGGCCGAATCCGATACTCGATGCGCCGGGCGATCCGGTCACGGATTTTGGCGACGGCTTAAAAAAACTAGTCAGCGATATGTTTGAGACGATGTACTCGGCGCCCGGAGTCGGGTTGGCTGCGGTGCAGGTGGGTGTGGCGAAGCGACTGTTTGTGATGGACTGTTCCGCCGGTAAAGATCCCGACCAGCGCGTGGTGATGATTAATCCGGAAGTGATTCACGTTGAAGGCGAGCAGAACGGAGAAGAAGGCTGTCTTTCCTTTCCTGGAATCTTCACTCCGGTTGAGCGCAGCTTGCGAGCCGTTGTTCGCGCGCACGATATCAACGGCAATGAATTCGAAATTGATGACACGGAACTGACTGCCCGCTGCATGCTCCACGAAACCGATCACTGCGACGGCATAGTGTTTCTGAACAAAATGAGCGCGCTCAAACGCGAACTGGTGAAGCGCAAAATCAAGAAGCTGCAAAAAACAGGCAAGTGGAAGTAAACAGAAGAGGTCAGAGATCGGAGGTCAGAGGTCTGAGGGAAAGAGCGGGGGCAAGCCCACCTTCCCAACCTTAGAGACTCTCCTATTGACCGGTGAGATCGAATCGAAAGCCTTTCAACCTGGACTCAGCCAACACGGTAATTCAGCTCAGGGTTGGGAAGGGCTTGCCCCCGCTCTTAGATCGCTGAGCCCTGCTCTGTTAGTATTTGAAAAAACTTTTATTGGAGCTAAACATGCCAACCGAATTTCGTAACGAACCGTTTACAGATTTCAACAAGGAAGAGAATGCGCAGGCAATGCGTGCAGCGCTCGCGAAAGTTAAGAGCGAGCTGGGCCGCGAGTATCCGCTGGTGATTGGCGGCGAGCGGATCACGACCGACGCTAAACTCGATAGTATTAATCCGGCCAATCGTTCGGAGGTGGTTGGCCGCTTTCAAAAGGCGACCACGGATTTGGCTAACCAAGCGGTCGAGTCGGCTGCCGCCGCTTTTGAAACCTGGAAAAAAACGAGTGCTGCCGAGCGCGCCGACCTGCTGTTTCGCGTTGCCGCAATTTTGCGCGAACGGAAGCATGAGC
>JBOGOP010000350.1:0-4987 GCA_050747225.1 Pyrinomonadaceae bacterium | reverse complement strand
AACCCTCTCAATCGGCGATATCGCATTGGCGCCCAGCAATTCGGATGTAGTTTGGGTTGGCACAGGCGAATCAAATGTAAGAAACAGCGTTTCGTTTGGCGATGGCGTTTACAAGTCTACCGACGGCGGCAAGAACTGGCAGCACATGGGACTGAAGGACAGCGAGCACATTTCCGCGATTGTGATTCATCCGCAGAATCCCGACATCGTTTACGTCGGCGCGCTCGGCCACGCGTTTGCTCCCAACGACGAGCGCGGCGTGTTCATGACTACCGACGGCGGCAAGACATGGACGAAGACGCTCTACATCGACAGGGAACACGGCGTCTCCGATCTTGAAATTGATCCGACAAATCCAAACATTCTGTACGCAGGCATGTGGAGCTTTGAGCGCAAGCCCTGGACGCACCGCAGCGGTAGTGAAAAGGGTGGCTTGTTCAGATCGATCGATGGCGGGCGTACCTGGAATAAGATAACCAACGGTTTGCCGAAGTTGCTGGGCAGGATAGGTGTGCGGGTAGCTCCAACCAATCCAAACGTCGTTTATGCAATTGTTGAATCGAAGGAGGGCACGCTCTATCGCTCGGATGATCGCGGCGATACCTTCAAGCAGGTTTCAAGACAAACAAACATTGTCTCGCGCGGCTTCTACTACACGCGCGTTCGGATCGATCCTAACAACGAGAACCACATTTATGCAGTCGCTTCGACTTTGTTCGAGTCGATCGATGGCGGCAAGTCGTTTAAGTCGATAACCGGCAAGGTCCACATCGACTATCACGCTTTCTGGCAGGATGCGAAAAACCCGAAACGCATTTGGGTGGGACAGGATGGCGGCATTGCCGTCACTTACGACGGCGGCGAGACGTGGGAATCTGTCTATAACATGCCGCTGGGCCAGTTTTATCAAATTCACGCGGACAACCGATCGCCGTTTTATTACGTGATGGGTGGCTTACAGGATAACGGCGCCTGGACCGGACCGAGTCGGACGCGCGAGCCCGCCGGGATTATGAACGACGATTGGCGCATGGTGAGTTTCGGCGACGGCTTTTACATCCTTAACAGTCCTGACGATCCCGAGATCTACATCTCCGAATCGCAAGGCGGAAATATTCTGCGGACAGATTTCCGCACTCGCGAGCAGCAGGAGATTAATCCCTGGGGACGTGGCAGTGGCGCGGGCCCCGCGCTGGGCGAGAAGTTTCGTTTTAACTGGAACTCGCCGATATTGCTTTCGCCTCACGACAAGAACACGCTGTATTTCGGCGGGAATGTCGTTTTCAAGTCCACTGATTTCGGCAAGACCTGGGAACAGATCAGTAAGGACCTCACCACCGACGATCATGACAAGCAAAAAGACGCAGGTGGCCCGGTCGCCTTCGAAAACTCGACCGCTGAATACCACACCACAATTATCAGTCTGGCAGAGTCGCCCGTGCGAAAGGGTCAGATATGGGCCGGGACAGATGATGGAAACCTCCAGTTAACCGAGGACGGCGGTAAAGATTGGGACAACATCATCAAGAATGTTTCGGGCCTGCCGGCAAACTCGCCCGTTTCGCATATCGAGCCCTCGCACACCAACGCGCTGACAACCTACGTCGCTTTCGATCGGCACATGTTCGACGATTTTCGTCCCTATGTTTTTCGAACGAGCGATGGCGGCAAGAATTGGCAGAACGTGGCCGGTAACCTGCCGCCTACCGCTTACGTGCAGGTGATTCGAGAGGATCCGCGGAATTCCAACCTGCTTTACGCCGGCACTGAGTTGGGACTGTTTGCTTCCTACACGGCGGGCAAGGAGTGGATCGCGCTCAATCTGAAAAACCTGCCGAATGTCTCTGTTCACGACATTCTGGTTCACCCGCGCGATAACGATCTGATTCTGGCAACACACGGTCGCAGCATTCTTATTTTTGACGACGCCGTGCCAATTCAGCAGATGACTCCGGACATCCTGAAACGCGATGCCCATTTGTTTTCGGTTCGACCGGGATTGCGCTTCGCTACACGCTTCACGCGTTATGGCATCGGGGATAAACAGTTCACCGGCCCGAACCCGCCGTATGGAGCGTTAATAACCTACTACCTCAAGACCAAACCTGACGATAAGACGACTTTCAAAATTCAGATTTTTGATGAAAGCAATAAGCTGGTGCAGGAGCTGGAAAAGCCTGCAAAGGAGCGCGGGTTAAATAGAATCACCTGGAATCTTCGTTATGGCGGCGCGGAGGTTCGGCGTCCGCCAACTGAAGAGGAAACGGCTTTTGGCGGGCCACCGCGCGGCCCACAGGTCTTGCCTGGAAGTTACTTAGTGAAGTTGACGGTGGATAACAAAATATTCGTTCAGCCGGTCGAGGTACGTCTCGATCCAACGCTGACTGTTTCGCCTGCTGATCTGCAGGCGCAACTGGATCTACAGATGAAGCTCCGCGATATGCAGTCGGCCGCTAACAACGCGCTCCGTTTTCTCGACAGCATTGAGGATCAGCTCAAGCATACCCAGACCACAGCTAAGACTCTTAACAAAGAGCCGGACAAAGAAATGATGAAGGCGCTCGAGGACTACATAAAGGAGCTCGATACGCTGGAGGATCGTTTGGTGCGACGCAGTGATGGCCTGGGGCTCCCCGGCAAGTCACAGGTTGTAGACGATATTGGCGACATCTTTTTCGGGATTGACGCCACAAACGCGGCCCCTACGCCCGCCCAGCGCCAATACTTTGCGGAGATACAGCCGGAGTATGCTGAGCGTATGGAGGAAGTAAACAAGTTCATCAACAACACAGTGCCGAAGTGGAACGAGAAGTTGCGCGCCTGGAATCTGCCGACGCTGACAACCAGGAAACCGCTTGAGCTTTGAGACTATTTTGGAGTGCGCTGACCTGTCAGCGCTTTGGCCGTTCGCGACTTGTCGCGACCACTGTGCAGTGAATCTTTTCAGGAAAAAGCGGCGTCAAGCCGCCACTGACCAAAGCGGTGACAGCTCACCGCACTCCAAAGGAAACCAAAATGCTTTTACGTCCACTTAAGATCACTCTAGTCAGCATTGCCTTTCTCACCATTGCCCTGGCGCAAGGGCCGCCGGTCGAGACAGGTCCGTTTCGCCAGCCTGATCTGGTCGAACTTACTAGGCTCGATCCCACCATCAAGCTCGATATTCGTTACGCGACCAAGAACAACTTCCTTGGCAAAGCTGTTTACAAACAGGCGCGTGCATTTTTGCAGCGCCCGGCGGCCGAGGCTCTGGTGCGAATAAACCAGAGTCTCCGGAAGCAGGGTTACGGTCTCGTGGTTTTTGATGGATACCGTCCGTGGTCGGTGACTAAAGTCTTTTGGGATGTTACGCCCGCTGACAAGAAGATCTTCGTGGCCGATCCGAGTAAAGGCTCGCGTCACAATCGTGGTTGCGCAGTAGATCTTTCCATGTTTGATTTGAAGACTGGCATGCAGGTGAAGATGCCGAGCGAGTATGACGAGATGACCGAGCGAGCGCATATCAACTACGATTGCGCGACCCCGGAGTCGAAAAGCCTGCGCGAACTGCTGCGCGCGGCGATGGCGGCGGAAGGGTTTGCGGTCTACGAACCTGAATGGTGGCACTACGATTACAAGGATTGGAAAGAGTATCCAATCATGAACATCAAGTTTTCGGAGATTAAGTGAGTATTATTATGAGATTCGAACCCTAACAACTTTGAAGAGATATGATCCACTAAATCACACGAACTCACACTAACGACATTTCGTGTTATTTCGTGTGTTTTAGTGGATCGTTAAGCCAAACTAGAAAGGGCGACCCATTCGTGAGTCGCCCTTCTTGCTGTAATAAGAGCCCAAATCGACTCATGGACTTAATCACCCACTGCAGCCGCCTTCATCATTCGAGTCAAACGAATGTTGCCGTTTATTCCGCTCGCTGAAATTGAGCCGCCCCCGCTCCCAATCTGCGCACTGTAGCTTCCGTGGCTGCTCTTGTCTACTACCACGTTCGGCAATTCAGAGGTGACATGGCCGTTCATCCCATGCGCCTCGAGCCTGGCGTTTACATCCTCGCTAAGCTGCAGTTCAATATTTCCGTTGATGCCGCTGATGTCCACCCCCTTGCCAATCCGCGCCAAACCGACGGACACGTTGCCATTGATGCCATTAATTTCGGCTGAACCGGACGCTTGCGCGACGTCGACTTTTCCGTTAACCCCGTTGACCTCAAGCGATCCATCAATCCCACCGGAAGTAACCGAACCATTCACGCCACTGGTGACGAGCGAGATTTGTTTCGGCAGCTTTAGGGTTACGTGTTCTGTCGGGTTTGAACCGAACATGCGCGAGATGAGGCCGCCATCGCCTTTTTCGCCACGGATTGTCAGTCCCCCGGCGCTGTTCTCAATAGTGATTTTGCGGCGATTCAAAACTTCCTGACTGTCGCCGAGGCGTTCGATGTAAACGTCCGCTGTCTTGCGGTCGGAAGTTTCAATCTTAACCCAGCCATTAATGCCGGAAACCTCAACGCGCGCGCCGGCCACAAGGTCAAAACTCTTGCGAATCTCATCGCGCGCATTACCCGTGGACTGCTTGTCCGCATTGATAACCAGCGGCCACACACGGCCTCCGCTCTTTGAATGCGAACGTACGACGCCCGCAATACCCGCGATAGCGAGCAAAAGTACAACCAGGACTATTTTCTTCATGGTGTTGATTCCGGCCTTTCGAGAAGTTCGAATTCCTATGCTTTAACGACGAAACCAGCCTTTCGGTTCACAGGATTTTTCGAAAAGGAGAGAAAAGTAATTGGGGCGGCTCTGCCGCGTTCCGTGCGGTAAGCCTATGGCTTACCGGC
Organism: Pyrinomonadaceae bacterium; assembly: GCA_050747225.1. Classification (GTDB taxonomy): domain Bacteria; phylum Acidobacteriota; class Blastocatellia; order Pyrinomonadales; family Pyrinomonadaceae; genus PSRF01. The sequence continues at coordinate 144 of JBOGOP010000350.1, read as the reverse complement.
AACCAGACTTCTCACCGCGGCTGCGCCTTAGCTATTCGCTCCGACAAAAATGCAAACGGATTGAGGCATAGCCTCGGACAAGAGTACGGTTCCTCGGTAAGCCGTAGGCTTACCGCACGGAAGTCGGCAGAGCCGATTGTGTTT
>JBOGOP010000349.1:0-5096 GCA_050747225.1 Pyrinomonadaceae bacterium | reverse complement strand
GCGTACCAGCCCAGCAGAGAGCTGGTACGCAGTGAGAGCGGATCAATTTCCAAAGCCCTCGTTCTCTCAGCGATTGCTTCATCAAAACGCCCCGATCCTTCCAGGAGGTTTGCGTACATGTGGTGAGCCAGCGCATAGCTCGGGTTCAGTTCAATGGCCCGCTTGAAGGCGCGCTCGCCGCCTGACCAGTCGTATTCATAGAAAAGCTTGAACACACCTGATTCAGTATGAGCTTCCGCCAGCGTGTCATCCAGCTCAAGCGCCTTCGTTTCGGCTGCCAACATTCTTGGCCATCCTTCACTGAAGGGAAGAAAACCAAAGAACATCATGGGAGCGACGGCGGACGATAAGCCGGCATAAGCCTGCGCATAATTCGGATCAACTTTGATTGCCTGCTCAAAGTATTGGACCGCCTTCTTCAAACCTTCTTCGTTCAGCTTATCGCGATAAAAAACGCCTTTGACGTAGAGTTGATAGGCTTCGGTGTTCTGAGTGTAACGTTTTGTCAGGCGCTGCATATCTTCGCCTGTAAGTTTGAGCGCCAACCGCTCCGCAATCTTCTCGGAAATTGAATCCTGCACCGTAAAAATATTCGCAAACTTTTCGTCGAACTTCTCAGCCCACAGTGGATTGCCATCTTCGACACTGACAAGCTGCACAGTCACGCGAATTCGATCGTCAAGCCGCTGCACAGTGCCTTCGAGCACTGACGACACTCTTAGTTCTCGTCCAGCCCCGATGGCGTCTTGTTCCTGCGTTGCGTACTTGCGCACCGCACTCGTCGGACGCACGACGATCAGTCTCAGATTGCTTAGTCTGGTAATCAGGGCATCGGCCATACCCAGTTCCAGAAATTCATCCTGGCTGGATCTGTTCATGGGCTTGAAAGGAAGCACGGCGATGGTTTGAGACTGCTTTGCCGCCGGCTTAACCCTGGGCGCTCTATATGAAAATAGAAAGTACGCAGCAAGGCCAAACAGCACCACGCCGAGCGCGGTGATCGCGAAGACTCTTCGGCTGGATTTCCACCCGCTGATGTGAGCGGGGAGGATGCTTAGTCGACTGATTGAGCTGGCTCTTACTCTCGCCTCCTGCTCCGCTTCCTCCTCTATGACCACCCTAACGCCCTCGATCTGTTCCATGTAAACAGGAGTGGCCTTTGCCGCGCTGTCTGCACTCACTTGTGCGTCGAAGATGTAGCCACGTCGCGGTACGGTCTTGATGTAGTGCTGCTCGTCATCGCCCAGCGCCTGGCGCACTTCAGTCAGGCATCGCGCCAATTGGTTGTCGCTGGCATCCCACTCGGGCCAGACGGCCTTAATCAGTTCCTCTTTGCTGATAAGCCGCCCGCTGTTTTCGATCAGGAATGTGAGAGTGGCAAAACTCTGAGGGCGCAGCTTTATCTCTTCACCTTCGCGCAAAAGGCAGCCCCGCGTGAGATCGAGAGTGAAGCCGTCGAATGAACAGGTTTGGTGCGTGAATTTCTGCACTTGGGGGATCCGGCCTCGTTAGATCTGGTCCAACGCGCCCTGGTCAATCTTTCATTGAATTTTCACGGTTCTTTCAGAGTATTTGCATCACTTCCCGGAACTCTCCAGCTAATCTGCGCGGCGCATTCAGAAGCTCAATGCAATCGTCCGTGGACGGTCATCTGAAGTCCTCGAATTGTAGGACAGGTCCCGGATCAAAGCTAGAACCGGCAGAGGAGTTTCATCATGTTTCAAGCCGGCCACGAGATGCGAGAAAGGGCGCAGCTTGCAACAAAACAAATCTCAGGAGGGTAAAGATGAAAAATCTATTATCGCGAAAAGCAAAGGTCATCTCAGCGATTGCAGCCATCAGCCTTGTGACCATACTCGGCACTACGGCCGTTGCACTGTCCAACATTTCTCTGACCCTGGGTAGCACCGTATATGACTTCGGTGACGGCAACCCAATCCCTGCCACAGTGCAGATTCACGTATTCACGATGAAACCCGGCGATACCATTCCGTGGCATTTCCACAAGGCACCCAGCTACGTCATCCTCAAACGCGGCACATTGACCGAGCAGCATTATGACCCACAAACGGGGCAGTGCCACTCGGAGCAGGTGACAGAGGGCAATGCATTTGTGGAGCCACCAGGTTTTGTTCATACCGTCACGAACACTGGGAATGGAGATGCCATCATCTGGTGGTCTACCGTGTTCCCGGAGAGCGACGGGGTGGTGGAATTCACCCCTAGCTTCAAAGTTGGTGGCGTGTACCCCGTGGCACCGCCGAATTGCAACTGAGGGCTTCTTCTGCCGACGGCTGCCGTTCGTCGAGCGAAAGAGACTTACGATGAATAAGACAATCTTTCGGGTGCTCGCCGCCTTGATATTGACTCCAGGTCTCATACTTTACCCTCGAACGCATACGAATGTCTCGACGGCCACGGTCAAGGCGCCCACCTACCTGCAAGGCGCATCTCGCGGGAAGCCAACCCGTGGTCTCGTATGTGCACGAGGGGTGAAGATAAGCAAAGGACATGGAGTCCTCGTCGACATCACCCTGGCGGTGTCGGAGGCAGAGGACACCGGCGAGATCTCCCGCGACGCGCTCGTGCGCCAGGGCCTAACTCCTATGCCCGAGTTAGCTCCGAGCGGCCTCCGTTGGGCGCGCTTCTTTGACCACGATCACAAGAACAATCTCGTCGAGCAAGTCTACAACCCGGATGGCCAAAACTTTGCGGACTCAGCGGATGCCGCAGCCAACGCAGCGGGACAAACGTGGGCTGATGTGCCGACCGCAACCTTCGCCGACGCCGTGCTGGGAATAAGATCTCGTAGGGTCTGAAAGATTTTGGCGTCCCGTACGGGAGTCGAACCCGTGTCGCCGCCGTGAAAGGGAAGCGACCTATTGTAATTCAATGGAACTTCGCGGCATGGCTAGCCTACTACGCCGGCATTATCAGCATGAAAGTATTCTAAACGCGGCGCCAGAGACGCTTAATCTCAGGCAGCGGCTGTTGGGGTTTGTCCAGGTACTCAGTGGTCGCAATCCTTCCTTGATCGATCAGCGCACGTTTCGTCTTATCGGAAAGTTCAAAGTCCGTGAACTTGACGCCAAGGTCATTGATGAAGACCGAGCGCCGTTCGTCACCAGGGTTTGTCTTCAGCAGAATATCCTGGATGTCCAAAAGCGCGTCGATGACGCCGCCGGTAAAGCTCCGCAGACTGTTGATTGGTGAGGCGGGCTGGCTCGGATCTACGAAATGGAATCCGAGCGTGTCCTGATTCGGTGTTCTATGAAGCATCTGCTGGCCGGAGTCTGGATCAACTTCGGTGTGCTGTTCATCAAACGTGTCGATTGGATAATTGTTCAGCACGCCGCCATCACAATAGGCATCGTTGCTGCCGTTCTGCTCGTAATACCGCGCCTCAAAGAAGAAGGGTATCGACATGGAAATGCGCACCGCGTCGGCTACGGCCACGTCAGGTGTAGTCTCGTAGGAAAACTTCTGCACCGCCTGTTGCGTCAGGTTGGTGCCGAAGACATATAGTCTTTTGAAGTGTAGGTGCGCATACTTCTCGACCAAATCCCGGAACCTCGCGCGCCCATCTCCGGTCTTCTCCTTGATATAGGATTCCATAAGCTTCAGGAAGTAGTTTCCCTTAAACCAGCCAAAATGTCGGATGAGTCTGAAAGGCCCGATAAGATCGCAGCCGTCCTCAAACTTTTCGAAGTTCAGGGTCATCATGATCTTGAGGAATTCCTCTGCAGAGTAATTGAGACTCATCATGGTGGCAGTAATGGCGCCGGCGGAAGTTCCCGCCACCGCTTCAATCTGCGGCGTGATTTGCTTTTGTTCCAGCACCTCGAACACACCCCCGTATGCGACACCCTTAACACCGCCGCCTTCAAAGACAAGGTTCTTGTACGGATAATCAGGAGTTGGCATTTGTTGTGTCCTTTGAGAATTGATTCACGCCAAAACAGGCGAATCGTTGAACTGATGACCAGCCCAATTTTGAAATAGATGTCCGCGAACATCCGGGACATTTCACTTCTTAAATAGTTTTGCGAACGCGTCACGAGCATCCGTCGGAGGGCCCGACGAAGTTTGGCGCTCGACTACAATTCGGGCCGCGAACAGTTCGCACTCGTTGCGCGCGTGTTTGTTCACTATCCGTGCGGGGATCGATTTATTACATTCGAGACGCGCCCCCGGATCGAAATGTGTGCACTGACGGCAGCTGTGAAGGTCAGCGTGGCACTTTGGGCAAGAGCTGTCGAAGTTGATGTTCGGCGGAGTCTTTGCTCCGCACGCGGTGCACTTCGACGCCTCGCCAAATGCCATCATGCGTGGCGAGCGCGGTCCCTCGCGATCCTGAGGCTTTGATTGCGGCTTGGATTGGGACTTTGGTCGCGGCGACTCGCGATCGCTGTCCACATAGCCGCGCTGACGGTATTTGCTCATCTCATTAGCCCAAGTGATTCAACGAACGTGGCGAATCATACGTGAAGTCGAGAAGATGCGACAGGCAGCCGTTGAAAACAATCAAAGTCCGCAGAGCGGCCAATGGCATAAAGCCTGGCACCCCAGCCGGACTGCCCGGCAGGGGACCCCGCCCTGGGGTGGAGCGCGGCGGAACCCCAGGAACTGTCGCCGAAAATTATTCATAGCCCGCGGAGCGGCCGGCAGAGGAATCATCACGATCGTCGTTTGTAATCGAACCGCTATCGGCCGCTCCGCGGGCTTCGGCGGAAGTTCCCGCCACCGATTGAATCTGCGGCGTGATTTGCCTTGTTCCAGCACCTCAAACACGCCCCCGTATGCGACGCCCTTAACACCACCACCTTCAAAGACGAGATTCTTGCACGAGTAAGCAAACGCCGGCGAGAATCAAATCACGCCAACAAGATACTCAACAAAATTCGCCCGGGGATCGATTCGGGAGTGAGTTTTTGCAGCCCAGGAACTCAAGGTCCACAGGCAGTTTGAGATTAACGCTGAAGGCGTTGGCTAATTCCAGCCCAGGGTTGCGCTTGGCAACCCTGGGATAAGATGCGTCTTTGTTCTGTCGCAACTCCGAAGGAGTTGCGACGGCTTTGCGTTTCGCGAACGGCGAC
>JBOGOP010000348.1:0-5104 GCA_050747225.1 Pyrinomonadaceae bacterium | reverse complement strand
TTCTGCTACAGCGTTTCCAGCGAGAGGCGCGCGCGGCGTCGTCACTCAATCATCCAAACATCTGCACGATCCACGGCATCGAGCAATTCGAGTCGGAGCATTTCATAGTCATGGAGTTGCTCGAAGGCGAGTCACTCGCCGATCGCATTCGTCGCGGTCCGCTCGACATCGATTCAGTTCTTGCGCTGGGGGTGCAGATCGTGGACGCCCTCGAGTCGGCACACTCCAAAGGGATCGTGCATCGCGACCTGAAGCCCGCCAACATCTTCGTGACTTCGCGAGGTCAGGCAAAGATCCTCGACTTCGGCCTTGCGAAGATCGACAAAATGGATCGTCTGGCGCTCGCAACCAAAGCTGACTCGGAGCTGCCGACGGCAGTGCGCCCCAGGGACCTGACTCAAGCAGGGTCTACGCTCGGCACAGTGTGGTACATGTCGCCCGAGCAGGCGCGTGGCGAGATCACAGATGTGCGGACGGATCTTTTTTCCATCGGCACCGTTCTATATCAAATGGCGACGGGCGTCCTCCCATTCCAGGGAGAGACATCTGCGGTCATATTTGACGCTATCCTGAATCGCGATCCGATGCCGCTCAATCAGATCAATGCCTCCCTTCCGGCGGAACTCGGCCGCATCATTGGGCAGGCGCTCGAGAAAGATCGCGAACTGCGATATCAGAACGCGACTGATCTCAAAACGGCGCTCAAAAGATTGCAGCGGGATCTCGACTCGGGAAAACATGCCGCCGCTTCAAGCGGGGTGCGACGAGCTGCGTCCACTGTCCAGGACCACTCGATTGCCGTGCTCTACTTTGAGAACCTGAGTGGTATGAAAGAGGACGAGTACCTGCGGGACGGCATCACCGAGGATATCACCACGGAGCTGTCGAAGATTAAGGAGCTGAAGACGTTCTCGCGGGCGGTGGTGCTGCCCTATCGCGACAAATCGGTGACGGCCGGACAAGTAGGAAAGGAGCTCGGCGCGTCGTACGTTTTGGTCGGTAGTCTGCGCCGAGCCGGTGCGCGCCTGCGCATTAACGCACAGCTTGTTGACGCGTCGACAGACTTCCCGCTCTGGTCGGAACGGTACGACCGCGAGATGAAGGATGTGTTCGAAGTGCAGGATGAGATCGCGCAGAAGATCGCCGCGGCATTGCGGATCACGCTCTCGCCGCAGGAGGAGCAGGCCCTCTCGGCGAGGCCGACCGAGGACCTACAGGCCTACGATCTCTATCTGAGGGGAAGAAACTATGCTCGTCGCGTAGGACGGCAGGATCTGCAGTTTGCCCTGGAGATGTACGAGAATGCGGTCGCAATCGATCCCGATTTCGCGCTGGCTCACGCCGCGTTGGCAAACGTTTGTGCCCAGTACTACTACCAGTTCGAGCGCCAGCAGCAGTGGATCGATCGGGCTATCGCCGCGACGCAGAAGGCGACCGCGAAGGGCAACGACGCGCCGGAGATCCAATGCGCCGAGGCGTGGGTGCTCCTGGCCGAGGACCGTTACGGGGAGGCTGTGGAAAAGATTCGGACTGCGCTAAGTCGGGCTCCCGATCTGGATGGCGGCCACTACCTGCTGGGAAGCGCCCTTTTTGCCGCCGGAAGATATCAGGAGGTTGTGGACACGATGGAGGAGGCGCTGGTGCACGCCGGCGAAAACTACAACACCAGCGTTCCGATTCACAACGCACTTGGGGCGCTTGGCAAGACTGATGCGCTGAAGAACTATACTCATCGTGAGATCGCGATTTTCGAAGCGCACCTGAAAAAGGCCCCCGAAGACGCGCGTGTGCGCGGTTTGTTGGCTGGTGATTATGCCATGCAGGGCAGGTTCGAAGGGGCCAAGCGAGAACTGGACATGGCCATGGTCCTGCGTCCCGACGATTCGATGATTCTATACAACGTAGCCTGTACCTTCTGCGCGATGAACAATATCAGCGACGCGCTGATCGCAATACGTAAGGCGTGGGAGTCGGGTTACCGCGATGCAATCTGGACCCGCCAGGATCCCGACCTCCAACTGCTTCACGGCGAGCCGGAGTTTGAGCGCCTCTACCCTCAGGCGAGCTAATACATTGTGATCCGTGTTTACCGGCGAAACCGGTCAGGCAGGAAACGCTGAACTATGGCTACCAGTTGGTTCATGCCTATGACTTTGTCCACAAAGTCTGAGCAGCCTGCTTCGAGCGCACGCTGGCGGTTTCCGCCGCTGCCGAAAGCAGAGAACGCTACTATCGCCATGTCTGACAATTCCTTCATGTTGCGAAGCAGACGGGTAGCAGCCAGTCCGTCCATTACCGGCATCTGGATGTCCATGAAGATGAGCCCAGGGTGCGTCGCCCTCGCGATATCAACGGCTTCTTGTCCGTTACTCGCTTCGACAACGTTGTAGCCGAGCATGCGCAGATGGGTGCAGATGAGTTCGCGAATGTCATCGGAGTCGTCAACCACCATCACCGTGTTATTCGTGTTAGCCGGCAGAGCCATCATCCCACCCCCTTGTGCAAAAAGTCGTTCAGAATGGGGGAGTGATTAGGGAGTTTACTTTGGCAGAGTTGAGGAATCCTTGAGCCTCTCGCGCCGGGGATTGCAGCACGGTCGCGAGTCGGTTGCGTTTGAGTTGTGGTACAAAAATCCTCTATCAAGAGGGCAAGGGCTCAGCGCAGTTACAGCGCAAGGGCGTCGCGCCGATTGACGCTGAAGATCGGGGTGATTAGGATTGCGCGGCGGTTATCAATTGTATGCCAGACGAGCGGACTGAAGACTATTACGACGTGCTGCAGATAAGCACCAACGCCGAGCCGGAGACGATCAACCGTGTCTACCGTTTGCTCGCCCAGCGATATCATCCGGATAATCAGCAGAGCGGAAACGAAAGTAAGTTCCGGACAATTACCGAGGCTTACTCGGTCCTGAGCGATCCTGAGAAACGGGCGAGATACGATGTCGGGCACCACCAACAGCAGCAGGATCGCTGGCGGCTCGTCGCCAGCGGCGCGCAGCCCGAAAACGACTTCGAGATGGAACAGATCGTACGACTTAGTGTACTTGAAGCTCTCTACACGAAACGACGCCTGGAGCCGACTATTCCAGGGATCCCATTTCGTGATTTTGAAAAACTCACTGGCAGGGCGCGCGAACACCTCGAGTTCACCATCTGGTTCCTGCTGAAGAAGAGGTTCGTTGAGTATGATGACAAATCATGTCTGAGTCTGACGGTCGAAGGCGCTGAATACCTGGAGCAGGGTTATCGCTCTAGTCTGCAGCAGAAGCGGCTCCGCGCCGCAAACGAGGACAGTTGAGACTGATTCGTAACGACTCTGAATCGTAGTCGCCCCAAAGAATAAGGGGACCATCAATCCTGGTGGAAAAATAACTCGAGGGTATTACTTCCGGACGCGCCGTCTTGCCGCTCTGGCCAGCCCGACAAGGCCGGTTCCCAGAAGTAACATACTGGCGGGCTCGGGAGTTGGAACACAACTCGCGCAACCCACTGGTTTATCGCTACTGCCGTCGGGTAGGCTTTGCATGTGCACCCTGGAAATGTCGACCTGCAGGTTACCGGAAAAGTTCAGCAAGGTGAAGGTGAGCGTCGCGGTGCCGCTGGGCGTATGAATAGCTTGCCCCTGGCCCTTCCCGTTCGCGGACACCTCGAACACGCCTAACGCGCCCTGGTTCAACGCGCTAGTTATTTCCAGGCTCTTGGACTGACGGTTGAGGAGTGTTGTGAAATGAACTGCTCGCTGGCGAGCAGCACTCGCGTTTGCGCGACCAGTAGTGCTGTCTGGCCAATCGATACCCAGCTCAGATGGAGCAGCGATTGCCAATGCGACGGGAACCGATATTGGCAACGTGGGCAGAAACGTCTTGCGCGGGCCAAAGCAGACTAACGTGGATTTTTCCATCATCAAGCGTTTTCCCGTAAGCGAATTAAAGAACATTGAGTTTCGCGCCGAGTTCTTCAACCTGTTCAATCATGTGAACTTTGCAAATCCGATCAGCAACCTCAACGCTGTCGTTTCATCAGGAGGCAGCATCGATGCGAACACCGGACGGATCATCAATCCCGGCGACTTCGGACGCATCACTTCAACGAGCAACAATCCCCGACTAATTCAATTCGCAGTGAAGGTCAGTTTCTGAGCGCCATTTATTCCAACTGAAGATGCGGGCCTGGCGGCGGAGGGGCTGACAAGATTAGGGCAAGCTTCCACAGTGTCCTGGTGAAAGCTAATAAGGAACGCCCTCGCGCCTCTGACATTAAGGCACTTCGTAAACTTCTTTACGGCAACACCGAACTGAGACTTTGGGAAGCTGTCGTAGGAATGGGCGCACTCGCCGAAAGCCAAGTGCTGGATACGATTGTTAACGGCAGCGGACAAGGCATGCAAGAGTGCTGGAGGCGGAGGCTAGAGCCTAGGAGGGCGGACTTGGGATATGCTGATTCGTCTGCGCTTGAGACGAATGTTTTAAGACGCGGGGAAAACTAGATATTTTGATTGGTCCATGAAACAAATTCATGTTGTTCAAAATCCGCAACTGGAGGTCGTAGTCTATGATTTCTCGGAACCTTTCCGCGTCTATTATTCTGGCCTGTTGCATTGTTTTCGTAGCGCTGGGTTCTACCAAACCCATACCGACCGATGCACCGGCAACGCATCTAATCCAGGGATCCACAATGACAGCTTTATGCAGTTCGGAGCTGGGCGGCCAAGTTGTTTACATCAGCAAGATCTTCGACATTGCCTCCCGTCCTCTTGTGTCAAGAATCGATACGTCCCCGCTAAACTCTGCCTTCAAGAACTATTTGGTAGAGGACTATGACTTCAAGAGTAATGCTCCCTATTCTGCCGGTTGTAGAGTTTTCCAAACCCTCGGCCAGGCAGAAGCGAACCGACGCCAAAAAATCAGCGAGGCGCAGCAAGCGAACAAACAGATTGTGGAACTCAATTGGAATCCCGGTCCCATAGTCGCAGTGGACCATGGAGACGGCGTTCTCATAGGCCCCAAAACACCACCACCGGCCCACACTTTCTGCGCCGTTGGCCACGACGACACAATGTACTTTAGCGACGTGTTCGACACCCTTACGCAGAACTATCAAAC
>JBOGOP010000347.1:0-5111 GCA_050747225.1 Pyrinomonadaceae bacterium | reverse complement strand
GTTGCGGGCGAGACGCCCGCGCTCCAGACAATCGATTGACCGTTCATGCGCAAGTTGAACACGATTTAGGGAAGTTTACTTGAGTCTAACTGCTAGCCACATCAAAAAAGTCCCCGGCGCGCGTAAGGTTGCGATGCCGGAATTCGTACCGCCGCAACTTGCGACTTTGGTTCGCGAGCCGCCGTCTGGTGATAAGTGGCTTCACGAATTGAAGTTTGATGGTTATCGCATGATCTGTCATTTGAATCGCGGCAAGGCGCGTTTTTGGAGTCGCAATGGCAAGGATTGGACAGAGAAGTTTCCCAATCTGGCCGCAGCGTTGAAATTATTTCCTGCCGCTACTGCCATACTCGACGGTGAAGTTGTAATCGTGGACAAGGCCGGCCGCAGCAGTTTTCAGAAACTGCAACAGTCGATGGGCAGAGGCGGCGATAAAGTTCCGCCCTTCGTGTTTGAGATTTTTGATTTGATGTACCTGGATGGTTACAGCCTTAATCAAACTCCACTGCGAGTGCGTAAAGCGACGCTTGAGCAATTGCTCGCGACCGCGAAAGGCAAGGGCACGCTGCGTTACAGTGATCACGTGGAGGGAAATGGCGCGCTGTTTTTCAAGCAGGCCTGCGAGTACGGCATCGAAGGCATTGTTTCCAAACTAGCAGATTCACCCTACCAGTCAACTCGGAACCGAAACTGGCTGAAGACGAAGTGCATTAAACGGCAGGAGTTTGTGATCGCGGGATACACGCCGTCGAAAAATGACTTCCCCGGTTTTGGATCCCTCATCCTCGGAGTCTACGACAAGGGCAAGCTCGTTTATTGCGGGAGAGTCGGTACCGGCTTCAGTATCAAACAGCGTTTAGAGATTCAGAAAAAACTCGATCGTCTCTCGCAAAAAACGATGCCGTTTGTGACGATTCCGAAAGACCCTGGCCTGCGTCAGGCTCACTGGGCCAAGCCGCAGCAAGTCGCTGAGGTTGAGTTCATGGAGTGGACCGCGGACGGTGTGATTAGGCATCCATCCTTTCAGGGCTTGCGCGAGGACAAAAAGCCGGCGGAGATTGTTAGAGAAGAACCATCCTGAACAGTGCTAGCCAAGGGAAAGTATGAAAGCGAAAGGCCGGCGGAAGCTGTTAGCTACCGCCGGCCTTAATTGCCTTTGAAGGTTGTTTGAGTTTACCGATCGCCGGCCGGAGGCTTGGCCCCCTGCGGGCAAAGCCATAGCTCGACCAGCAGAACGTCCCGCTGTGGCCCAACCAGGGTCACAATGCGTTGTGCATTGATGCCTCGCGAATTGACCAGGTAGTCGACGATGCGGGTGGTGTTCTTTTGCACTTCGCCCGGTCGTCCACGTACCCCTGGGTAAACGATCACGTAAGCGGTTGCGGTTGGATCGATCTGCAATTCGATTGCGTAGTTATCCAGGCGCGCCTTAATGTCGTTGTAGGCGATGGTCGGAAACTCGTCAAACTTTTTGCATTCGACCGGAACGGGGAAGTTGACAGTGCATGTAGCCGAACAGTCGAGATTGTATCCACCCACTGACAGCGATGCCGTCACTGATTGGCCTGCGAGTCCGGTTGTGTCTACGTAGATGGTGTCGGTTCCCTGGCCGTCAATAATGCGGCCGGCGGAGACGCTCCAGCTGTATGTTTGCCGCACATTCGAGCTGCCAGAAACAGAAGACCTGAAGGTCAGCGGTTCGTTCACAACAACTCCGTCCGGACACTCAATGGCCACGTTCGGACAAGTAGGTGGCGCTGGCGGGCAGCGATTCACCAGGACTGCGGTGGACGCAAATGCCTGGCAAGCTTCGTCGCCGCTGCCTGTATCGATGTCAACGTAGGCTTTGTAATAACCCGGCTGAAGTCCTGAAATGTCCCAGGTCACGTTTGAGCCGTTGCCAGAGATGCGGCCTGCGTTACTGGTCCAGCGATAGCTGATTTGATAGTTGGACGTGGCGCGCGCGTTCAGCTGAACGATCGCAGCACCTGAGCCTTCACAGACCGTGATTACACGAGGTTCGGCAAGCAAACTGAGGTTTGGCGGAGTAAATTCCCGGGCCTCAACTTTTACTTTCTTTTGGGCGGACGCTACACCGGCAAAGGTGAACAATCCTACCAGGGCGATCGCCAGTAACAATCCGATTCCGCGGGGCTCGTATCTGAACATTTCCAACTCCTTTTACGGTGTTACGTTTCGCTCGAGTCCGCACAGTCCAAAGTCCAATGGCCGACGGGTCTTCCAGAATTAGCAGTTGATGGGAAAATAGAGGGAATCGTGGTTGATTTCCACAACTGGCCGCCTCTCTGCCGCGATATTACCGCGCATTTGTTGGCCATCCGCGCGCGTGCCTGGCTTCGCGTGAAGATGCCAACCACTGGGGCTTGTCGAGGGACACCCGTTTGACTCACTCTGCGAATTCAAGTAGATAAGGGTCGCTTGCAGAGTCTCGCCCGTTGAAATTCTGGTAGAAGAATGAAGCAGCGTTTATCAATTATCCTAATCGTCATCTTTGTCATTGCGATTGGTCAAGGTGCGTGTTCGCGGAAAAAGCCGGTTAACGCCAATGCCAATGGATCGGTCGAAGGAACCCGCAGCGCCGAGGAGAATCGAACCCAGGCGCGAGCCCTTTTGGCGGAAGGCAAGCAACTCTATATCGACGATCAGGATGAAAAAGCCGTCGAGGTGCTTCAAGAGGCAATCAAGTTAGATCCGGAATTGGCCGAAGGCTACTTTAGGCTGGGCCTGGCCTATGTTGCGGTTGGCAAGGAGCAGGAGGCCGAGGACGCTTACAAGAAAGCCACCGAGAAATACAAAAAGTATCTTGAGGCAAACGGCAAAGACGCTGAGGCTCACTACAATATGGGTCAGGCGTACGCGGGTTTACACTTATACAGCGAAGCAGTCAGGGAATACCGGCTGGCGACACGTCTAAAAGACGACGACGCTGATATGTTCTATGATCTGGGAACGGCCCTCAGCAAGCTGGCGCAGTATGACGAGGCGGTCGCAGCCTTTTCCAGGTCGCTGGAGATTGATCCCGAGAACACTCGCGCCGAGGATGCACTCGAAGAGGCACGCGAGGGCGTACAACGTATCAAAGCCGGGAAGAAACATCAGGAAGACCTGCTGAAGAAAGAGAAAGAGGAAGAGCTTAAGAACGCGAATGGTGATGCGACACAGTCAAACACGCCTTCGAAGTCGAACTCGAATTCAAACTCAAAATCGAATTCTAATCGTCCTCGTAAGCCTTGAGGGTATGGGTTCGGAGTTCGTAGAGCTTTTGTGGCGACGAACGCGTCGTCCGGATTAAGCAAGAGTAAGGAGTAATAATGGCAACCTACACGCCGCCACCGTATTTCCCGCAAAGTTCGTTGGCGCCACCGGACAAGAATCGCTACCTGAAGTTCAAACTGATGGTATTCGCGATAGTAGTTCTCGTCCTGTTGGTGCTGGGCGGAATCGGCTGGGGAGTTTGGCATTTGGTTAGAGCGGCCTTTTGATTTCTCAAGTCGGGAGTGCCTTTGGTGAATGGTTGGGCAGGGCAAGCGCGCTTGACAGTTAAGCCTTTGCCCCTTATATTTTCCGTTTCGGACAGACGGTCTGAAGGTGACAATGCAACGCTGAGTAGGTTCTGTCGGTGTGGAGGCGTTGCCCCGACTGGCAATTTGTGCAGTCGGTTTTGACAACTATTGTGGCGTAAGTAGTCCTGTCGCGTTGGCGTTCGCCGTATGTTATAGCCAACATCCCGCGCAGGCACGCGTGAAAGGCCTCAGGCCTTCTCGTCCTAAATGCGACGCCACAGAAAAGTCGGCTAAAGGGAAGCCAAAATCCATACCTGCCTGAACTGGCCAGCAGAACATCCCTAAACAGAATTACTTTTAACAGGGCAGCTCGCCTGCGCTGACTGCCGGACGAAGCGGGATACCGCGAGGCATCCCCAGTGGCAATGCCACAAGTTCCGGAAAGAGGCAGGTAACGCCTTTTTGCGCGCTGAAATCAGGGTCGCACCACAAAGTCTAGAACCGACGGCGGTCAGGACCGGGTGGGTTTCGAGGTAAGAAAAAGTGCCGACGATAAATCAACTTGTTCGCAAAGGCCGCCAGGCAGTCAAGTATAAGACGGCCAGCCCGGCGCTCCAGAGTTCACCGCAGAAGCGTGGCGTATGCACGCGCGTCTACACCCAAACGCCGAAGAAACCAAATTCGGCCCTGCGGAAGGTGGCGCGTGTTCGCCTGACGAACGGGATCGAAGTTACGACGTATATCCCCGGCGTTGGTCACAACCTACAGGAACACTCGATCGTGTTGATTCGTGGCGGGCGCGTTAAGGATTTACCCGGAGTGCGCTACCACGTTATTCGCGGCACGCTCGACTCCGTGGGCGTTAGTGATCGCAAGCAGGGGCGTTCGAAGTATGGCGCGAAACGGCCAAAGGCGGCAGGAAAATAGAAGTTCTAATTTCAAATTCGCAATCCGAAATTTGAGGGACTATGCCAAGACGAAGAGTTGCAGAAAGACGAGAAGTACTCCCCGATCCGATTTACAGCAGCCCGCTGGTGACGAAGTTTATTAACGGCGTCATGTGGGGCGGTAAGAAGTCGGTCGCTGAGATCATTTTCTACAGCGCCATGAAACAGGTTGGCGACAAGACCGGCGAAGAACCGCTGAAGGTTTTCAAGCGCGCGATCGATAACGTAAAGCCAACTGTGGAAGTTAAGTCGCGACGGGTTGGCGGTTCAACCTATCAGGTGCCGATTGAGGTACATCAGGAACGGCGCGGTGCGTTGGCTATCCGCTGGATAGTTTCATATGCACGCGGTCGCGGCGAAAAGTCGATGACTGACCGGCTCGCCGGCGAGATTCTTGACGCGGCCAATAACCGCGGCAACTCGGTAAAGAAGAAGGAAGACACGCACCGTATGGCAGATGCCAACAAGGCGTTTGCGCATTACAAGTTTTAGGTAAGACGGTTTTGGGACTTAGGTCTTTGGTCTTTGTCAAAGACCTAAAGCCAAAGACCAATAGTGTTGAGATGGCGAAACAAGATCTAAATCTGACCAGGAATATCGGCATCATGGCCCACATCGATGCTGGTAAGACCACCACGAC
>JBOGOP010000346.1:0-5118 GCA_050747225.1 Pyrinomonadaceae bacterium | reverse complement strand
GCGTACTCATGCCAAACTCTTCCGTCGAGACTTCGAAAAAATAACATTGAGTCTTGATTTAGGGAAGGGTAAAGCGTTTCCAGTTCGATCACGAAACATGCCGCATTTCTTGCATCCTTGGTGAAGCGTTGGTTTCGGGCACTGCGCGTATCGAGGTAGCGTTTCGAATGCTTCTTGTTCAAAAAGACTGAAACTGCCGGAAACTTATTAACTGAAATGTGCGATCGCACGAGTGGTCGAGTGAGGAAGGTCTCAGCGTTGCGCGACGTCGTTTGAACTAACTCGCGAAAGCCAATTCGAATAGCGGTCTCTAACTCCAGTCAACCAGATCTGGAAAGCACCGTTCGGGTGGCGGGTCTGGTTGAAGCGCTCCAGCTCCTTGAGCAGTTCTCTTCTGACACCATGAATCGATGCCTCGATGGGCGATTGCAGCCGTTCGCGCTTGATGTCGGGGAAGGCTGTTGCTAACGCCTCAAGGTCCGCCTGCTCAAAGTCGAAGCTGAGGGCGCTTAAGCGGGTGCGAAGACTTTCCCCTGAGTCGGACATTGACAGGGCGCTCTCTAACACCGGAACGATGCGCTTGAGTTCAGTCTCACTACCCATAGCAAAACCCCGGTAGGTCGCTGCCGGATTGGGCTCACCTTCATAGGTGCCATCTTCGAACATCAATGTAGCGATAACTATCTGCTGAGCAGGTTGAGACGCCGGAAGGTAGCCACCCGGTGTCGCCTGAGCAGTAGTCGGCAACCGTTGTTTCAATTCAAAATAATCTCCGGCCTTAATCAGAGGTTCGCCATCACGACCCCTAGGCATGCCGCTCAGCCTCGGACTTCCCGCGCGCATAACGTTGACCTGGAGTGCGCTAATGTTGTTGTTCGACAGTTGCGCAACGTGAGCTTGTAAAGAGGAAAGGTTGAAATCAAAGGCTCGACGCCAACAACCTCAAGAGACTTTGTGTTGTTGACGATGGCGGGCAGGTCAGGTATTTGCGGTGCAACCCGGACTACCCGTATTTCAAAAGGTTCGACCCCAAAATCCTTGAGCGCCGTCATTGTCACCATTTCATTCTCGCGCGCCGAGTAAGTTGCTACTTCATCCTCTGAATCGTGAAACTCCTCTCCGCGCAAAACCGATACGGTGATTCTACTGCCTCCTCATCAAGGAAGGGCACTATTCTGACTGCTCGAATGGGTTGGGCCCCGGCTGGTAGCTTCCATCCGGCGACGCGCCCAAAGCGCGCGTACCATACCCAGCCTCGGGGCGCGCTGGCCCAGGGAACGGTTTGGTAAGTTGGAGCTTGACCTGCCAGGTAGGTTACTTCGAGCGCGATTCCGGTCTCCTGGGATCGACCTCGTCGCTCTTGCGCGCCGACAGCGCCAACGATACCAAGAACACAAGCCATCGTTTGCGATGGCGCAAACCAGGTTCTTGAGGCGCATGTTGTTTCTCCAGGCCTTTGGCGCTAACTTCGCAACTCTTCGCTGCGCGCGCTCTCGGCCAGTCGCTTCGCGTCGGGAAGTGCTTCAAGTGCGCGCAATACTTGTGGATCGCTGTCGAGCAAAACGCGAGCGCCGGCGTCGTTGGAGTATGCAGCGGTGACGATCTCCTCGCGCAGGCGCAACTTCACGAAATCTGGTTCTTCATCCAGCTGCGCTGGCGTAAGTTGAGAAGCAGTGTCGGTACGCACAAAGTTACGAAACGCTTCCAGCACCCGGTCATTGATTGGATAGTCGGAAGCTTTTGCATTTTTGCCGTACTGAACCCGCTCAACTTTATAGGACTCCAGTCCCGCAACCCGTCCCGCCGCAAGCTGCCGAGTAAACTGAAACGCGGCTTCGGCGATGCGGTTCTTGAGTTGCGTGAACGTTACCGGTTTGACGTCGATATCCGGGGTGATTCCGCCGCCGCCGTAAAAGACGCGGCCCGCCGCGGTCTTCACTCCCGGACCACTTGGCGGATGCGGAGTTGGCGATACCGGAGCTGGCGTAGCTTCTGCGCTGCGCGAAGCTGGCGAACGGGAGGGCACCGGCGCGCCTGCGCTCTTTGTCTCGACATCGTCATGCCGGGTGTAGTAGTCGTAGAGTGAGCCACTGGAATAGTCACGCTGTAACGAGCGGCCGTAAGGCGTGTAATACCGCGCAGTAGTAAGCGTCAGACCAGTACTAAACGGCAGCAGGAATACGTGCTGAACTAAACCCTTGCCGAAACTTGTTTCACCGACGATCAAGCCGCGACCATGATCCTGAATTGCACCGGCAACGATCTCTGACGCCGAGGCAGTGCCGCGATTGATCAGAACAACCAGCGGCACGTCTTCAGGATCTGAGCCGGTCGATTTGTAAACGATCGGGTCGCTATACTCAGTGCGACCTTTGACAGAAACCACCACCAGGCCACGCGGCAGGAATTCGCTGGCCACATCTATCGCCTGATTGAGCAGCCCACCCGGATTGCCGCGCATATCCAGGATGACCTGGCGCATGCCCTGGTCCTTAAGTTTGTCCAGCGCCTCGCGTAGCTCTTCATCGCTCGTGCTTTGAAAACCGCCCGTCAAACCGATGTAGCCGGTTCCCGGACGTAACATGTAAGCGTTGCGGATCGATGGTAAGGGAACAAGATCGCGAATAACTGTGAACGTCAGCGGCGCTTCCGATCCGGCGCGATCAACTTTGATGGTGACCGGTTCGCCTTTGCCGCCGCGCACTTTTTTCGAAACCTGCTCGCTCGACCATTCGCGCGCGTCCTGGCCGTCCACTTCCAAAATGCGATCGCCATAACGAAGCCCCAGCCGACCCGCAGGCGTGTCTTCAACCGCCGACTGGATGTATACGCCGTCGCGATGTTGGACGATGGTTACGCCGATACCGAAAAACTTCGAGTCCTGATCCTCGCGTAGCTTTTTGAATTCGTTGTAAGGGAAATACATTGAATGGGGATCAAGCGTGGAGAGCATCCCCTGAATCGCCGCCTGAGTGGCTTTCTCATAGTCAATGTCGCCGGCGTATTCCACTGAGATAGCCGCGATGGCTTCGTTGTAATCCTTCTCAATGTCGCCCGACTCGGTATAGGAAACCGCTCCATTAGGCGGAACACTGTGACGGAATCGCCGCGAGCGGCCGATCGTGCCGCCAACCACGGCGGCAATCAGAACGAGCGCGCTCGCAATGAGCATGAAGCGTCTGTTGTTCATACTTAAAACCCTAACTGCTTACCTGACTGGGACGACCCTCCCGCGCCACTGGAGCAATATTAACACAAGCGGCTTTTTTCCTCAGAAAGGCGCAAGGTCGTTGCTGTGGTATATTCGCCGCAATAAGATGGCCTTTTCCCTGTCAATCGTTGTTCCTGCGTATAACGAAGGTGCGCGCCTCGGCAAATCGCTGCGTGCGATAGCTAGCTATCTGAACGAGTACGCCACGCAGTCGGAATTGATCGTGGTGGATGACGGATCGACGGATGAGACCGCAAACACGGCGCGAGCAGAATTATCCGACCCGGGAAACGTCCACGCGTCGGTAATAAGTTACAAGTCCAATCTGGGCAAAGGACGCGCTGTCAGGCTTGGCCTGCTCGCTTCACGCAGTGAAATCGCACTGTTCACGGATGCCGACCTCTCGACGCCGATCACGGAAACTCCCAAACTTGTCGATCCGATCCTGGCTGGCGAATGCGATGTGGCGTTTGGTTCGCGAGCGATTGATCGAAGCTTGATTGGCGTTCATCAATCATGGCGTCGGGAACAGGGCGGCCGGGTTTTCAACCTCGCCGTGCGGTTGGCAACGGGGCTTCCGTTCTGGGACACACAATGTGGCTTCAAGGCCTTTCGCATGAGCGCCTGCCGTCCGCTGGTTGAGGGAGCTACAATCGATCGCTTTGGTTTTGATGTCGAACTACTCTACGTCGCGCACCGCGCCGGTCTACGACTGAAAGAAATTCCGGTGCGTTGGGATCATGCTGAGGGAAGCAAGGTCAACCTGGGCAGTGACAGTCTAAAGATGCTCAGCGAGGTGGGCCGCATTCGCCAACAAGCGCGCCGCGGCGTTTATGAGCGTGCGATCAAGGCAGTGCATGATACTCAGACGTAACCCAAATGGCGTTGGGTCTTTGGTCTTGGGTCTTTAAACTTTGAGCTTTGTACTTCGTACTTTGAGGTAAAACCAAGAGCCAAGTTCAAAGCACCAAGCTCAAAGATCAAAGTACCAAGTACTAAGTTCAAAGACCAAATAAAAAACAATGACTGCACGTCTTAACGTTAACATCGATCACGTCGCCACTGTCCGGCAAGCGCGACGTGCGCCCGAGCCCAGCGTTGTCGCTGCGGCCATGCTTTGTGAACAAGCCGGAGCTGATGGCATCACTGTGCACCTGCGCGGCGATCGGCGTCACATCCAGGATGCTGATCTGCACGCCCTGCGCGCGAGCGTGACGACTTATCTCAATCTGGAGATGGCAGCATCTGAAGAGATGTTGAAGATTGCGTTGGCGGTACGACCCGACGCGGTATCACTGGTACCGGAGAGCGCGAATGAAATAACTACAGAAGGCGGCCTCGATGTCATAGGCAACGTCGCCATAGTGCGCGCTACCGTCAGCCGACTGCGACAAGCGGGAATACTAGCAAGTCTTTTTATCGATCCAGATCCAAAACAGATCGAGGCAGCGCGTGAAGTCAGTGCTCAGCAAATCGAGTTGTGCACCGCGCCCTACGCCGACGCGACCCTGGGCAGCATTGGCTTTCATGGCGAAGGGGCGTTGCGTGTAGGACAGGAGTTAAGGCGACTGCGCGAGGGCGCTGCGCTGGGAACGCAGTACGGACTCTTAATTGCCGCCGGTCATGGACTGACGTATCGAAACGTTGGCGCGGTCGCGGCGTTTCCCGAGGTTGCCGAATTCAATATTGGGCATAACATTATCGCGCGCTCAATTTTTATTGGGTTGGAACGAGCGGTAACGGAAATGCGCGAGGCGATCAGGGCAGGAAGTGGTGGCTGAACTCTTTGGAGTGCGGTGACCTGTCACCGCTTTTGCCTTGGGCGGCTTGACGCCCCGAATTCTTCAACCCTCATTCAAACGGTCGTCGCGACAAGTCGCGACTGACCAAAGCGGTGACAGGTCACC
>JBOGOP010000345.1:0-5141 GCA_050747225.1 Pyrinomonadaceae bacterium | reverse complement strand
CGGAGTGTCGCTTTGCGCGAAAGTTGTCGTGGCAAAAACTGACATGCAGGCCAGCAACATCAGAACGGCGATGTGCGCTGAAATGGGACGAGAAGGCATAAAAACAACTCCTTGTGAATGGTTATAGCTAAATACCTGGGTCCTTGCCGAGAGAGCCTCGATTAGTTGATGCAACAACGGCTTTTATTGTTGCCGACGGGTAGGAGCAGGGTCAAGCCTGTGAGGAATGTAAAATACAAGACCGAAGCAAACTCAACTCCTTGAGTGCGCCGACCTGTCGGCGGTTCTCGGTGTTCAAATCGACAATGGCTGTATAACCCACCTCCGACCAAAGCGCCGACAGGTCGGCGCACTCCAAGGAGTCGACTCCAGGTGTTGAGGTCTCAGTCGTTGGACGATCTGTGATAGCGATTTTTGCGTTCGGCGATGAGCCGCACAACAGCGATTGAAATTGCTGCGACCAGGAACATGTGAGTGTAGCCGCCTTTATGCAGGACAATCTTCAAGACGAACCAAATTGTCATCAGTAGCGTAAAAGCAATCCACATCCAGCTACCTTCCCCACCTTTCCAACCAGCTTTAAGACTGCCGTTTGCGACTCATAACCGGCGACGAGTGCGACCTGGTTGCACGACTGGGAGGTGCACTGGCATCACCATTCCCCCCGAAATGAAGAAACGCACTGGCCGGGAAAAGTTTCCGAGTTGCGAGTCGGCCGGCGCCACTCGCCAATAGTAGTAGCCCGCAGAAAGCTCGCTCACTACGAAGCGGTCGCCAATGACAGGTCTATCGAGGAACACATTTTGAAATCTTTCATCAGCCGCAATCTGGAGCCTGTATCTCTTAACACATTTTTCTCGGTTCCATTGGATCGTGACGGGGAAAACAATTTCACTTGTCGTGATCTGCTGTGCCTGCGTAGTGAAACAAAGACAAGGCGCAACCAGAATCGCCGCAAAGAGCAGTAGTCGTAGTTTTTCTAATCGAGCGAGATTTGTTTTTGCGGGATGTAATGACACTGCTTAGCAATCCCGTTCAGGGAGCTTCATTTAACTTATATCCGACGCCCCGAACGGTCAGCACGTAGCGCGGGTTCTTGGGATCGGTTTCCAACTTCTTGCGCAGTCGATTGATGTGCGGGTCGATGTTGCGCTGGTATCCCTCATACTCCGTGCTCCAAACTCGGTCGAGCAAATCATTGCGCGACCAGGCCCGTCCGGGTTCTGACGCCAGCAACTCCAGAATCTGAAACTCGAGCGGCGTAAGGTCTATGCGCGCGCCCTCCCTGATCACTTCGTGACGGCGCTTGTCGATCACGAGACCACCAACCTGCACCCGTTCGCCGTCAGTATCCGCTTGAATTCCGCTGCTGCGTCTAAGCAGAGCCTCGACCCGGAGTTCGAGTTCGCGCGGGCTAAATGGTTTCCCCAAATAGTCGTCAGCACCGGCCTCGTAACCGGCTACCTTGTAATCGAGCGCATCGTGTGCGGTCAGGAAAAGAGTCGGGGTTTGCACGCCTCGTTCCCTGACGCGCTTCAGCAGTTCAAAGCCAGAAATTCCAGACATCGAAACGTCAAAGATGAAACAGTCAAACCTGCCACTGGTTGCGGGCTCCAACGCCGCCGCGCCGCTTTCACGCTCCTCAACCTGGAAGCCAAGCCGGCGAAAATACTCCGCCAGCAGCAGCCGCATGTCGGTCTCGTCATCAACGATTAGAAGTCTCTTCCCGGCAAACTTGCTCGCTACTTGTGATGGCTGTCCCAAGTTCTCTCGATCCTTAGCGGTATTAGGGGAATATCACGGAGGAGTATAGCGCAGTTTGGACATGTGGTCTAAGAAAAGCTGACAGGGCCGTCTAGGTACGATATTTTGCCAGCACTTCAGCCAAAGAAACGGATTTCAGCTTTCCCTCCTGGTACGCTTGCATGCGATCTTCAACTTCCTTCTGCCACAACGCATCGATCGCTTCGTCCGGCTCATCGAGAGTAGAAAGGAGTTGGTCGACGAGACGCACCTTGTCAACGGCGGGAAGCTCCATAACTCGATCAAGAATTTCGCGAGTTTCTGCACTCATGTTCGTAGCCCTTATCTAGCTGTTCGCAAATAAGTTTACCATCGCGGATAACTCTAACCGAAACAATTTGAGCTGACGTGTGACAACTTGCGCTCGGAAAGGCGATGGTCGGCAAATCGGAATGTCGACTCTCACAGCAGTACCGCAATTTCCACCGCCTTGACGCCATCGCGCGCTGATACGTATAGTTTTCCTTTAGTTTTACAACCGTTTTCTAACCTTCCACTGACTGAACAAGGACTTTTTTGGCGACATCCCCAGGACCGACTCGCCAGGAGTAATTGCAACTGCTGATGCGCGATCTTAAGAGACTGCTGCGATACATAAAGCCTCACTGGGAAACGTTTGCGCTAGCGACGTTTGCGATGTTCCTGATGAGTCTCCTCGAAATCGCGACCGGCTCGCTGATTGTGCCCATCTTCGATCAGGCACTCGCCAAAGGCACTGGCCAGCGAACGCAAACTCTCTTCGGACTGCAGCGACTGATTCCTGATTCCGGCCTGGCAGCGTGGAAGACCATCTCGCTTCTTCTGCTCGCCTTCACACTCGCTAAGGGAGTCGCAGAATACTTTTCAACTTTCCTGATGGCCCGCGTCGGGCAGTCTGCCGTACTGAAGCTGCGTCAGGATCTCTACAGTCATTTGCTCAATCAGTCGGCAAGTTTCTTTGAACGTCATCGCACCAATTACCTGGTATCACGGCTGGTCACGAGCGCAGCCGCCATCGAGGTAGCGGTGACCAGTACCTTGCGAGACATGCTGCGTGAGAGTTTCATGCTGATCATGTTTCTTATTGCTTCCTTCTACTACAGTTGGCGACTAACGCTTGGGTCGCTCTTAATCGCGCCGATAGTTGCCGTGCTTACGGCTCGCTTCGGCACCGCACTGCGCAACCTTTCGCGCGAGAGTTTTGAAGGCAACAAGGAACTTACCGATACCGCGCAGGAAGCGCTGTCAAACCAAACGATTGTGAAGGCCTATCGTGGCGAGGCGCGCGAGGCAACCCGCTTCACTACGGTGGCCCAACGAATCGTGCGCGCGAATTTGCGGACCGCGCGGATTTCCGGTTTTGCACCGCCAACGATTGAAATGATTGGCGTCGTCTTCATCGTGGTCCTGCTGTTCTTTAGTCAACGTGAAATTGTTTCCGGCCACATGAACCTCGCACAGTTTGCGACGTTCCTCTTTTTCCTGTTTCGCAGTTACGATCCAATGCGAAAGCTGTCACGACTTCAGAACAGCATGGAACAGGCGCTCGCGGCTGCTCATCATGTTTGGGAAATCATGGACGAGCATGCCGAACTGGTCGAGAAGAAAGACGCGCGCGAACTTGCGCCCCTGACGCGGGCCATTGAGTTAAGGAACGTTTCCTTTGGTTATGCGAATGAGGAGCGATCGGTGCTGCGCGATGTTAGCCTGGAAATCCCAGCCGGCGCGATGGTGGCGCTGGTGGGAGAATCGGGTGGGGGCAAGTCTACCCTCACGAAGCTTTTGCCACGCTTTCATGACCCGCTCTCTGGCGGCGTATTTTGGGATGGCGTCGATCTTCGCGACGCAAAGATATCCAGCCTGCGCCGGCAGATAGCCCTGGTTACTCAGGAGACTGTGCTCTTCAACGACACGGTGCGCCACAATATTTCCTACGGAAAACCTGACGCCACGCAGGCAGAGATCGAGGAGGCAGCTCGCATTGCATTCGCCCACGACTTCATTATGGAGCTGCCGAACCAATATGAAACGATCGTCGGTGAACGCGGCACTTTTCTATCGGGCGGGCAGCGTCAACGACTCGCTATTGCTCGTTCGTTGTTGGTGGACGCTCCGGTGCTGATTCTCGATGAAGCCACTTCCGCCCTCGATGCCGAGTCGGAACGTTTCGTCCAACAGGCAATCGCGAATCTGGTGCGCAACCGCACCACCGTGGTTATTGCGCACCGGCTGTCAACGATTCGCCGCGCTAACACGATCGTCGTGATGGAAAGCGGCAGGATAACGGAAACTGGCAGTCACGCGGAGCTGTTGGCTAAAGGTGGCCAATATCGGCGCTTGTATGAATTGCAGTTTGCTGATGAAGAAGAAGAAGTGATTGTGACGTAAGGATTTTGGTCTTTAGAGTTCGGGGTTCGGTCCGGAAACCGTTACTTTTCTCCGCGGATAGCATCCTCTAAGGACAAGGCACAGAGTTCAAAATCCAAAGACCAAAGGCCGAAGACCAAAGTCCAAAGTCCAAAGTCCAAAGACCAAAGTCCGAAGCGCAAAGTTCAAAGTACAAAGCTTTAATTTTTAGAGTTTATTATGAAATCAATGACCGGATATGGCCGCGGATCGGCAGACGGCGAGCACTTCGCAGTTTCTGTTGACTTGAAAACTGTTAACAATCGCTTTCTCGACGTTCACCTGCGTCTTAGCGGTGAGTTGTCTTCGCTGGAACCTGTCATCAAACGGCAGATCAGTACGCGGCTTTCACGCGGACGAGTTGATGTTAGCGTCAATTTCGAAAAGACAGCGCAGACTGCGTATGAGATTAACCGCCCGTTGATCGCCGGCTATGTCAACGCTCTTCGCGATATGCAGACGGAATTCAATATCGGCGGCGAACTGGACATCAACGTGCTCGCGCGTCTGCCCGGCGCGCTCCAACCTTCGCGCGAGGGACTGAGCGATGAGGTAGTAGCTGGAATTGAAAAAGCGTTGGCCGAGGCACTCGACCAACTTGAAAAGATGCGCGCCCAGGAAGGCGAAACGCTGCGCAAGGAAATGGCCGAGCGGATTGAACGAATAGAGCAGCTGGTTCCCATTATTGAAAGCGCTGCGGCTGGGTTGGTGGACGCTTATCGCGCGCGTTTGCAGAAGCGGATAGGCGAACTGTTGAGCCGCAACGGTCAACTTGTCGAGCTTGATCCAGGAAGGTTGGCCCAGGAGGTTGCTTATCTTTCCGATCGCAGTGACGTCAGCGAGGAGATGGTTCGCTTGCACAGTCACCTGGCGCAGTTTCGGGAAGCCCTGAATTCGGCGGGCGAGACCGGAAAGATGCTGGATTTCTTGTTACAGGAACTAAATCGCGAAGC
>JBOGOP010000344.1:0-5146 GCA_050747225.1 Pyrinomonadaceae bacterium | reverse complement strand
GTACGTAACGCTCCGGGATCTTCTGATTGTCTACCAGGATCAAGATGCTCGAACGGTAACTCTTGGGCAAGACCAGGCAGAGGGTCCAGGCGATCCCGAGCGACACCGCAATGGCCGCCATGATCAGCCATTTTCGCCGGACGGCAATTGTCCAGTAATCCGAGATTGTGAGTTGTGCTGCTCCTGGAGTCGCCTGCATGCTCATCTCCACAGCGCGCTGATGGCCAACGTCGCGACGTGACGATCAAACTCAGAGCTCGCGCCCTGAAAATCTTGCTTGAAGTGGTTGTAGTTATAGATCAGGTTTGCGTTTATCCCAGGAAGGAGGACATAACTCAATCCGATGGTTCCCCCAACCGAGTAAGACGACAATGACACGTCGCTTAGTGACGAGCTATTCTGCCCATAGTTCGCACTCCCTGATGTTGAGAGACGCGGGGTGAGCGGATAGCCCGCGGAGACACTTACCGCATCACTGATCAAGGCCGTCCCTGCGACGGAATAGCTCGGCGTGATCGCTCGCGAAAAGTTGAAAGACACAGGGGTTTTCCCCTGAATCCAGTTCAGGCCCGCGGAGCCGGTGAAGTTGAGGCTGGTCGCCCCCGAGTCCGGAACGGCCGCTGTCGCCCCTCCGGCGAGAGTCCCCGAGAGTGTCCGCGTGAACTGGTGCAACCATGTGAGCGTGCCGGAGTGGCTGGTAAAGCTGCCGACGCCGCCCGCGCCTTGACCAAAACTCGACAGTGCGTACGTGTACGAGACATTGAAGTTATCTTGGCGCGTCACCGCTGTTTGTACGCCGATGTTGGCCGATTGATTGGTGGTATCGACAAACGTGCCGGCATCGGGTGTCGCGAAGGCGTTGAAGAACTTAATGAACGAATAGGCATAGCGGGCGTTCAGGCTGATCCGCGGCAACAGGGGGTAGGATCCGGTGATGGCACTCGTGTTCTGGATCGAATCGGCCCGCGCCACCTGAATCCCTCTTGCGAAGATATCCGACTGCCCACCCGCCCGCGCTTCAGGATTCAGAAAGGCCGGCGGCTGGGGGGTGTAGGTGACGAAATCTGAGAGCTGTATTTTCAATCTGGGTACCACGCGATTCACGACATTATCGAGGTTCAGGTTGAGGCCTCCGTTCACACCGATGTAATCCAAATCGGGATTATTCACGTAGAAGCCGCCGGTCAGCCCTGCCTGTAGCGTCCCCGACATCAATCGTCCCTTCAGTTCGGCTGTCACCTGCGGCGTAATCCTCGTGACGTAATCGTCCTTCTGTTGTCCTGCTACGTTCAACACGTTGCTGTCATACGTTTCTGATACCGCGACCGAGGGCACGACACTCAGAACGGGGGCTCCTGTGACCTCCGCGCTGGGCGTCCCCAGCACACCTTCTCCAGCCTCCCCTTCTCCCGTCGAAGCGGCTCCTGAGCTCGAAGCCTGGCCGCGCCCCAGATACTCGTCCTGGGCCATTCCCTCCGGTCCTGCGCCAATGACCACGGCGATCACCGCCAAGGCGACTGCCGGAATGGCAAATTGCAATTTCGAATTTCGAATTGTGAATTTGTGATTTAACACTCATGGCTCATGACGCAAATCCGAATTTCGAATTGTTAATGTGTAACTCACCACTCATGACTCACAACCCAAATACGAAATTGCAAATTCGAATTTCCAAATGTTAATTACGAATCCTCCCCAGATCGACCAATTCGAAATTCGCCATTCTCCCCTTTCCTTCTCCTCTCCCCTCAAGGGAGAGGATTGAGGAGAGGGGCACTCCTCACTACAGTGCCTACGGCACCACGATCGTATCCCCGGACCTCAGGTAAAAGTTGCCCTCGGTCCCGGTCCCGGATACGAGCTCATCGTATTTCACGGGAATCCGCATCTCACGAGTCATTCCTCCACCGTTACGACTATTACGCAGGACGTGAATGCGGTTCTTTGACGCGAAGGGTGTGAAGCCGCCCGCCATTGCGACGGCCTGAAGGACCGTAGTGTACGATTTGAGCTGGTACTTGCCGGGTTTGGACACCTCGCCGAGCAGGTACACGATATAGCTGTTCACTTCCTTCACGCTGACCGACACGGTGGGGTATTCCTTGAACGTCTTCAGTTGCTGACTAATCTCGTGTGCGAGCTCGTTAGCGGTGAGACCGCTGGCCAGAACATCCCCGATCAGCGGCATCGAGATCATCCCGTCGGGCCGGACCACGACTTGCCGAGAGAGGTCCGGGTTCCGCCACACCACCACCTCCAGCACATCCTCCGGGCCCAGCAGAAAGTCCTTTGCCGGCCGGTTGGCCTCCTCCAGTACCGCCTTCGGCGTTCCGCTGCAGCCGCCTGCGGCGATCAGAAGAATGGTCACGGCGAGTGTAGTGATTCGGTTCATTCTTCTGCCCTCATCTCTCAGCTCAGCGCTAAGTGCTCAGGCTCTCAGCGCTAAGCTCCCAGCGATCAGCTATCAGCTCGCTCGGCAATTCGAAATTCCAAATTGTCACTCGTGAAGCCCTAAGCCCTCAGCTCCCCCTCGTCTATCGCCTCCCGGCCTTCGTCACTTTTGCCTTTTTACTTTTGCTTTATGCCTTTCATGGAATGAGCACCATCGTCTCCGACGGCACGACACGGCCAGGCATTCTGCGACGATCTTCATACCACTGCCTCTCATACGCGAGGTTTCCCCAAACATTCGGGTCAGAAGAATATGAATTTCAACCCGACAAAATAGAGACTATGACTATTCTGTGGCGTATATGGGACTTCGCGCGCCCAACGCACTTCAGCCAATGTCGGTGTCCTGGTATGGGTGATTGGTGTAGGTACGTGAATCTTGAGAACTGTGTCCGTAGCAGGAGCATGATCCATAAGGAGCAATACTCCACCAGAGCTGATGTTGATCGAGAGGGCCTTTCCTTCTTCCCCTGGGGTAACCTTATGGCCTATCCCCTCCCCTTCGTCCTCTTCTTCAATCTCTTCAATCGCCGTTGTACTTTCGTATGGAATAGGTTGCAACATCGCGAAACGATCTCGATGTTGCAGAGAACTCATCGAGACAGGCCAGGCACCCTCATTGAATCTCCTCCCTGAGAATCTCATCCCTCACCTCACTGGGGCAATTTGTTCGCTACGACACTCTCGCATCGGTTCAAGGACCTGGCGCTGCTCTGAACTTATGGGGGATGGCTTGCAAACTCTGAGATGGCGGCACTTACACCTCCACTGTCTCAGAGTTTTGCAATCTTTCATGGATAGCATGATTCCGCTTACCCCTCTTGGCACACCGTTCTTGGCACACCGTCGGCTTGGGACCGGGCATTGTCTTATGCCATTCGTGCATGTTATCGGTGAATGCTCGACTTTTATTCATAGATCAATCAGTTATGAGGCCTGAGAGGCCTGAAGTGATGACTCGCATGTCAGGAGGCATGAAACGTCCCCTCTCGTTCTGATTCATGATGGTCTCCACATTCAGCGTGCGACTGTAAGCACAGCATCGAGAGACCGCAATACCACCTAAGTATGGTAACCCTTTGATACCTAAAGTATGCCCCACCCCCTACGAAGGTATGGATTGACTACCCTGAACGTTCCAGGTAGGCTTCCACCCCCTTATGTATATGTTGTGCATATGTTGTAAATATTAAGCGAGAAAGCTTGGAGGCACATCATGAGATCAATGGGCGTTATAAACGAAACTGTTGCTGCGGAATTCTGCAACAGTACGGACACCCCACGTATGGCGAATCTCATCCACCAACGTGGAAGCCTTGGGATACTCGTGCTTGCCCCCCCTGTACGGTTACAGCAGATGAATCAACGAGCGTGGCATCTCATTACGCAAATCAATCACAGTGACGGGGGAAACGGAAACGGTAACTCGAAGACAGCGAAAGGGCTACTCCCAGCGGTTCTCCTTCAGATCTGCGTCGAAACCTTTAAACATCTCCACAGCCGAACTGCGACGAAAGACTGGGAGCAGTTTGAGGTAAAGAAAATTATCGGCGCCCCTCATCATCCGATACTCGTTCGGGGCTTCGGGGCGCCTGACAGCCGGGGCAGCCAGCATTCGCGTATTGTCATCATCCTGGAGGAAATTGGCCGCCGGAAGGAGGAATCTAAAGAGTTACGGGAGATCGGCTCGTTGGAGGAGGGATCCAGTCAGCAGACATACGACCACATAACTTTGTCGGGCCAGAAACGCAGCCTTCGCGACCGTCTTATGGAGCGTTTTCAGTTCACCGAACGTGAGCAGGAAGTCATTCAGTGTCTCATGAAAGGCTGGATCAACAAAGAAATCGCATCCGAACTTGGGATTGCCTTACCCACGGTCAAGGAGCATATCAGACACATCATGGATAAGACGAAGACAACCACCAGAACAGGAGTCCTTATGAGGATCTTCCGCTGAGGATCTTCCGCCCATAACCGCCCCTAGCCTGCCTACGACCACATAACTTTGTCGGGCCCGAAACTGGGCCGGGAACACGTCATTGCCTGCAAGCAGCCTTCGCGACCGTCTTGAAGCTTCGCTTAGGACCGCCCTCGTGCGCTCGAGTGATTCGTTGGTAGATTCGTTTGTGGAGGCGGGTCTGACAGACAGGTTTGAACCTTTTGCTCCAGGATCCTTTTCCTGCTAAAGGCACCTGTTTTGAACAAGAACTTGACCCCAACTAAGAAGATGCTGTCATTTGCATCAATTGAAATCCGACGTGTCCAGCACACTTCGACCAGCGTTTGCGGATTGACCATTTCGATGGGCTGGGGTACGTGCACTTCCAACACCTGCAGAACCTGAGGTTCCTGAGCCATGAGGAGCAACATTCCCCCCGAGCTGATATTGATCGAGTGCGCATATCCGTGGTGAAGGACCATCGAGTCTCGATCAAGCAACTCGCTCATTTCGTACCAGCACGGCCGCATGGACGCAAGGCGCTCGTTGCGTATCCATTGCTGATGGGTCGGCGCCGCTGACCTATCGCGGTCACTCCTGTGTTCCACTCTCCCCTCCTTTCTCATTCGCGGCTACTTTCTCGTGAGGCAGAGTCCAGTAAAGCAGGTGTTGCGTCATCGAGTCGCCCTCTAAGCCCCAGCTCTAGATTCCAAGCACATGTCTTCAGAAGGAGCAAATGAGGTGCCGTGCTATCGA
>JBOGOP010000343.1:0-5165 GCA_050747225.1 Pyrinomonadaceae bacterium | reverse complement strand
ATCCATAACCCATGCGCCATTGAAATTAACCTTCGGCACAGCCATGACGGACAAACAAACCGCGAGGCCCACGGCGGCGGCGCTAATAGTTTTGGTCATCTCCATGTCTCCTTCGTTTTGTCAGATCAGTGCTGGACAATTTATCGACTACTGAGCGCTTAGCGATCTGAGCGTCGTTTCGTCCTTGATCAAAATGCGATTGCCGAGCACGACCGGGTGTGCCCACGTGGGACTATTGGCAACTGTATATTGCACCGATGGCGCGTATTCTTTGGCGTTCACCGGAACAACGATCAGGTTGGCTTCATTCGTAAGCGCCAGAAAAGACGTGCCGCCAACATTCAGTATTGCCGCGTTTTCGCCCATTCGTCCCGGCCCCTGCCAGAGAGTTTTTCCAGTGTCGGCATCAAGCGCAAAGAACTGGCCTTTCTTCAGGGCAGAGAATCCAAACAGCATGTTCCCCTGCAAGACTGGCGTGCTCATGTACAGCATGTTCTCTTTATTGTTCCATACTTCCTCGGGAACGATCTGCCCGCCCTGTTTCGCCAGTCGGATTGCGACCAATCCCTTGCCTTCTCGCGCGAAAATCAGCATGTCCTTGTAGGAAATTGCCGTAACATTATTTTCATCATATTCTGTCTTTGACGGCAGTTTCCACAGCAGCTTCCCGTTCGCTGGATCCACGCCGACAAGATCCTTCTGCACGAAAGTTACTATCTGCCGCACGCCCGCGAGCTTCACCAGGATTGGTGATGCGTAGGCAGGACCATCCATGTCGTTAGTCCACTTCGTAGCGCCAGTTTCAGCGTCGAAAGCGATGAGAGCGCCCTTATCCTGGCCGCCAACGTGAGCGATGACCATGCCGTGGTCAACGATTGGGGACATGGCGGTGCCATAGGCCGGCCAGGTCTTTGGGTATTGTTTGGAAAACTCATGTCGCCACTTTAGCTTCCCAGTGCGGGCGTCGTGCGCGGAAAGCACCCCACTGATACCCAGTGTGTAAACGCTTCCGTTACTTACTACGGGGGTGGACTTCGGTCCCTTGCCATGGGCTGTCGCCGCCGGGTGCATCTCAAAGGAGACTGGTTGACTCGATCTCCAGACTTCTTTTCCCGTAGCAGCATCGAGGCAGAGCAGTGTTTCTTCTTCACCCTGCCTCGCAAAGACATAGACCTTACCGTTGGCCACTACCGGCGAGGAGTGTCCCAGACCGACGGTGACCTTCCATTCCTCTTTCAAAGCTTTGGGCCACTGCGAAGAGAGCCCAGGCGCGCCGCCGTCGCGGTTTGGGCCGCGCCATTGCGGCCAATCTTGTGCGTAGCCAGGCGCGCAAAAAAGAATTGTTGTAAACACTGCGAGAATTGTGAGCGATAAACGAGACGAACTCATACTAACCTCCTGTGAATCATTCAAGCTCTCGCCTCATAAGAGGCGAAATGTGTATAGCCTGGGCGATATCTGCTCAGCCTGGAGCCGGTTGCCAAAATGAGCCACATCCCTGCGCCAAACACAACGAGCAGGATTGGGTAGTAAAGAAAGCTTCGCGATTTATGGGTGTTCGGGTTGCGCAATTGGGCTGTACTCGCTTGGGTCAGGCGAATTTTCTTCAGTCTGGTTCGGTCCTTGAACAATTACGCCGCTGAAACGTATTACTGCAATCTGATAGAAATAGTTTCGACTAACACAACGCACCAGGATGGCCAGGCAACTTAATAAATGCGACGCGACTTCGAGCGGAATATCCAGAAATCTGTACTATGAAGCGGGAGCGTCACCCACAAAAACGGAGGTTTGATCCGTAGTGCTTTAGATGTTACTTTCGTTGACTAGTTGGATCATAAACGATCGCTCGAAACTTATTTTCATTTAAGAGGTGGCCTCGACTATCAGAATCCGAAAACTCGCAGGAATTCCGAGATTTTGGTACGCAGACGCGGCATTCATACAAAATACTGATGACGACTAATACGACTGGAACAGGCACGGAAGTCGGAAATTATTTTGTTTCCAATTACCCACCGTTTTCGCAGTGGAAGCCGGAGTATGTGCGTGAAGCAATCGAGGCACTCGATCAAGAGCCACGCACTGAAGATCCGTTTGGCCTTTACCTTCATATACCTTTCTGTCGCAAGCGCTGCAAGTTTTGCTACTTCAAAGTATATACCGACAAGAATGCCGGCGAGATCGAAATCTACCTCGATGCTCTTATCAAAGAAGCTGAACTCTATGGTCGCAGGCGCGCCCTTCAGGGTCGGCAATTGCGCTTCGCATATTTTGGTGGTGGCACGCCCTCATATATCAGTGAAAAGCAGCTGCATTATTTGGTCGACGGTCTGAACCGCCATGTGAGTTGGGATAACGCGGAAGAAGTGACCTTCGAGTGTGAGCCTGGCACCTTGAGACAATCAAAGCTCGAGACGTTGAAGCAAATTGGCGTCACGCGTTTGAGCCTTGGTGTTGAGCACTTCGATGACGAGATTCTCGCTGCCAACGGTCGCGCACATCTTTCACCTGAGATTTACGAAGTCTATGACCTGGCTCGCAAAGTGGACTTCCCGCAAATCAATATCGATCTGATCGCCGGAATGGTGGGGGAGACTGAAGCGAAGTGGCGTGAGACGATCCGTCGTGCAGTCGAGTTGCAGCCAGACTCGGTGACCATCTATCAGATGGAGTTGCCTTACAACACGGTCATCTCGCAGGAAATTATCAAGGAGGGTGCGGCGTCGCCCATCGCTGACTGGGACACCAAACGGCGCTGGCTGGATTTTGCCTTTGATGAGTTCCAGGCGCGCGGCTATCGGATCGCCAGCGCGTACACGGTGGCCACCACGTCCAAGCCGTGCCGGTTTATTTACACCGACGCGCTTTGGCACGGCGGCGACATGATAGGACTTGGAGTTTCGTCCTTTTCTCACTTCGGTGGCGTCCATTTTCAGAACGCGCATAGTTTCGAGGAATACCTGGCGTTGCTCGACAAAGGTCAACTCCCGCTGCTGCGGGCCCTGACTCTAACCGCGAAACAGAAGCTCATCCGCGAAATGATCCTGCAGCTAAAGACGGGAGCGATTGACCTCGAGTACTTCCTTGGTAAGTTTGGCGTAGATGTTTGGGACGAGTTCAAACCTGTCTACGAACGCCTGGATACTGAGGATTTTGTTGAGCGGCAAAACGGGACGATCAAGCTGACCCGCAGCGGACTGCTGCAGGTGGATCACTTTCTTTCTGAATTTTTTGAACCTGAATTGAAAGCAGTGCGTTACGTCTAATGAAAAGTTTCAAGTTCCAAGTTTCAAGTTCAGTTTTGAAATCGGAAGCTGAACCGTTGGAACGGAAACTTGAAACTTGAAACTTGAAACATCTTAAATATGGATATGAAGACTAACTATGATGTGATCGTTATTGGTGGCGGCCCCGCCGGCAGCACTATCGCCAGCATACTCGCGCGCGAGGGCCGCAGCGTGGTGCTGTTTGAGAAGGAGCGATTTCCGCGTCACCATATCGGCGAATCGTTGATGACCGATACTTACTTTACCTTCCAGCGCATGGGACTCCTGGAAAAGATGAAATCCAGTCCGTTCGTGCGGAAGTACAGTGTCCAGTTTGCCAATCCAGCGG
This sequence comes from Pyrinomonadaceae bacterium, assembly GCA_050747225.1. Lineage (GTDB taxonomy): Bacteria > Acidobacteriota > Blastocatellia > Pyrinomonadales > Pyrinomonadaceae > PSRF01. The sequence goes on along the minus strand of JBOGOP010000343.1, from coordinate 1,547 downwards.
GTAAGGAATCACGTCCCTTCTATTTCTTTGAAGCCAATCATCACGAGTGTGCCGTTACCTGGCAGGTGACGCGAGCGCAGTTTGACCTGATGTTGATCGAGCACGCCGCCGATCAGGGCGCACAGGTCTATCAGGAGACGCAGATTAAGCGGGTCCTGTTTGACGGGGAGCGAGCGTACGGCGTCGAAGCCCGCTTCACGGATGGCACTCTACAGGAGTTTCATGCGCCGGTTGTGGTTGATGCGACGGGTCAGACCGCGATGCTGTCAAATAGATTTGGTTGGCGCGTTCGCGATCCAAAACTCAAGAAGGCCGTGCTCTATTCGTACTTCAAGGGCGCACACCGCGAACCTGACCTTAACGGTGGTGCGACCCTTGTGTTGCGTACACCCAAAGGAAGCAACGGCTGGTTTTGGTATATCCCACTCGAGAACGACATCACCAGTGTCGGTGTAGTCGCCGATCCTGAATACCTGGTCCAGGGTCGCGGCCAGGACCTGGCAAAGATCTTTCACGAAGAGATCGAGAAGGTTGAAGGGTGCCGGAAACGAGTGGCGGAGGGAACGCGCGTCGACAAGATCTATTCGATTCTGGATTATTCCTATCGTTCGAAGAGCTGCGCCGGCGATGGCTTCATTCTAATCGGCGATGCTTACGGTTTTCTCGATCCAATCTATTCGTCGGGTGTGTTGCTGGCGTTAAAGATGGCAGAACTGGCTGCTGACAGCATTCACGAGGCGTTCCGGAGCAACGATTTTTCCGGCGCGAACCTCGGTAGCTATCAGGCCAAACTGGATCAGGGCATCGAGTCGATGCGCAAGCTTGTTTACGCTTTCTACAACGAGGGGTTCAGCTTCGGGCAGTTTCTGCAGAAGTATCCTGAACAACGCGTTAACATCATCACTCTCTTAATGGGGGATGTGTTCAAGGAGGGGGTAGACAATATCTATGCGCCGATGGCTGACTTTGCCGTCATTCCGCCTCCGCTTTACGAACAGCTCGACGGCTTTCCGGCGCAACTCAAAGAATCCGGCGAAGTGATGTCGGCAAAGTATCAGTACTATGACGATGCGGTCCTGCAGGAAGCGGAATGAGGTCAGTACCACTTCGCCCTAGCGGGTTTGAGACTCTTCAGTCCGCGAAGCGTGGCGACAGTGTAAAGCCTGGGGTTCCGCTTCGCTCCACCCCAGGCTTTACGCTGTCGCTCGCTACCGCGGGCTGGATTCTTGTTGATGAGCTTGGTCCTGGGGTTTCGCTTCGCTCCACCCCAGGCTTTACGCTGTCGCCCGCTACCGCGGGCTGGATTCTTGTTACGCTGTCGCCCGCTACCGCGGGCTAGAACAGCAGCTTCACTCCAAACTGCACATGCCTTGGATCACGCGCCGAACTAATGCGACCAAACGTCGGTGATCCCAGGAAATTATCCGGCAAGTTGAAGTTCGGATGATTGAAGAGATTGAAAAACTCAGCGCGCAGCTGTAAGTTGATATCTTCCCGCAGGCCGGTGTTCTTCACCAGCGACACATTCACGTTCTGATACCCCGGGC
>JBOGOP010000342.1:0-5184 GCA_050747225.1 Pyrinomonadaceae bacterium | reverse complement strand
AGGTGCAGGACGAGCTGACCGACATGTTCACCTCGTACCGTGTCAAGCTGCTGGGCGCGGGGCGGGTGGAGGTGGAGACGGATTCTTTCGGATCGCTCGGTTTAAACATCATTGCACGCTACGAGGCTAGCGAGCGGGAGGTCAAGCCGCTCTATACCAACACCGGCACCCCCATGGCGGCACTGTTTTTCGGGCTTATGGGAGCGTTGATTCCTGGCTCTCATCGAGACAATAGGGGACAGACAGCCCGACAGCTTATACTCATCGAAAATGACCGGCTGGCGAGTGTTACGACAAGAGTTTACGTGGTAGGGGGCGGGCCATTAGGTCATCTTAGGCCGGCTAATAGGCGACCTCATTTTTACGTCGAAGTCAATGATGTCATATTCGTATTCAGTCCGAGATAGCAGTCTCCTCGGACCAACTGGTTGCAAGAAATCTTCGTCAATCACAGCGGGTAGCTTCGCGCCTACCTCTGATGCCTCCTCCACCCACAACCGCCGTGAATCAATACCCGGTCCGCGCAACAGCGCGAACGCCCGCCCTCCCAGCGTCGAAATGTGGCTGTCAGCGCTGGCACCATTATTTTCAATTTGAAAAGGTACGGATTGTTGCGCGCTGACACATTCCCATTGAAAAGCTCCTGGAGCTTGTCGGGCGTCAAGTCTGAGTTTTCAATCTCTATCACCTTGGGGACCCTTTCTTCTCCATCTCTGCGATTGAATTTCCATAAGCCTTTATCGCTTTTTTCGCCCGGATCGGTAGAATTTGCGCTTTCGTTTACACGAATCGTTTCAAAGACGGTGGCGCCATGCTGCCGTGCCATAGTGCGATTATAGGATCTGTCAAAGTAATCCTTGCCATACTGCTCTTTATTGTCAAAGCGATCCTCTACGTGCCTGTAAAAATCGGATCTAGTGGGAGTCTGTTCGGTGCCAAGCTTTTTGCAATACATGCCTCGTAATAGCTCTGCGTCTGCGTCTTCTATGGACAATGAAAAAAGCGCGGGGTCCTCGACGGCACTGAATTGATCCCATGGACCCTTTGTAGGCTCGAAGGTGAGTAGCTGACGATCTTGCAACTGTTTCAACGCTTGCAGAAGATCATTTTGCCTATCCCGTAGGCCTTGCCACTCTTTTTTCCAGCAGGGCTTAAACTCACTATCTTTAGCAATATCTTCGATGGTTGGATAGGAAGTAACGTCCTTACTTTGTTTTTCAAACCATCCCGCTATTTCCTTGCGAATACCCTTATCGCTGATAGCACTGAACTCGAATTGCTTGAGCCTATAGCCGGATTGGAAGAAGTAGCTTTCTAGGCATTTCGGGATTGACTCCCCGCGATAACGGAAGATGACGCGCTCCTTTAGTAGTTTCAGGAGCGCGGCGTTCGTTGCGGCGTCCTTCGCAAGCTGGGGAATCCAACGCAGAAAAAAGGCGCCATCCAATAGCTGCGTATCGACGATGATTATTTTTTGGCGACGTACGATATCGAACATCAGACGACGCGCATAAAGTATCAAGAGATCTTTTTCTGCATCTTCGTGCGTGTAACCTTCCTTGAGTTTGAGAAAATCGAAAACTTCGGCTTGCGTAGTGCTGTCGTACAAATCGCTAAACAATACCCATTCTTTATCGGTTGGTAGCTTCGAGGGGGGGAGCCTCGCAATTGACAGGCTGATTCCACGGCTCTGCGACTGGAATTCCTTCAAACCATTTTTAAACTTAGCCTGTCTCGACTTTGTCTCCTCGGGTACCTCGTGTCCCTCCCTCACCAAGACGTCGTCGACATCTTTCGTTGCGCCCCCTGCTTTGACCGTATACTTTTTTCGTTTAAGGAAGCTCTGCAAAAGTGTCGCGAGCAAGCCCAGATGCGCGAAGCCGCGGAGGGGGTCGCGAAACAAGCTGCGCAGTAACTTTTGCAGAGCTTCCTTAATAGGGGTGACGTCGTCAGCACTCCCGTGGTGCAGGACCTCGATTAATCCACATTTAATTAGCTGAGCAGCTATAAACCTGTTAAGTAGAAATGCGCCGCTGGTTAATTCGCGATCATCCTTAACCACCAACGTCACGTTGTGAAATTGCTTAAGTCGACCTAGGAAGTTTTCTGTTATCTCATTTGATGAGATTGTTTTCAGTGCGCCATTGGCGCTTATTTCGGCTTGTTGCTCTAGTTGCTGACGCTTGTCGCTGTTACTTTCACTCGAAGCGGACTTATAGGCGTTGTCCAAACATTTTTCGATTTCTGTTACACAATCTCTTAATTCCTGCGTATCAAGTCGCCATGAGTTTGGCTAACTCGAATTGATCTAGCGGGCTATATTCCCCGCGGTCTCCTTTGATCTTAACCGCGAGTTCGATCGCATCCGCCAGAGCACTATCGCCACTACCGAAGACAGCTATATCCTTGGTTCTATCGGCGTGCGCGTGTGGTGGCCATGCCCAATAGTCACATTGGTTATCCTCTGCCCAGATCGGCCGCTTGGGTTTGCCGAAGCCGGTTGCATAAATCATCGCCTGGAACTCAGCGAATTTTTTGTCCTCACCGTTAAGCTTAATTTTGAACGAGAAGTGTTCTTCCTTTTGTAAAAGGGTGTCTTCCTTGAATATCGAGGACGGGTACCAGTAAAGCCGTCTATCCGCATTGGCTTCAGACCCATACAAATGCAACCATATATTCCATTGCTTACGCAATTGATCGGTAACCTCTTTTCCAGATCCCTTGTCCCAATCACGCAGGCAATCTGCGCTTGATCGGTATTCCAATCACTAGCCGGCCATTCAAAAAGACGCGGATGAATCAGGCGTGCGCTTGTTTCGTAGGTAGAAAAGGGCCTGTCATGTCTCTCAAACAGGTAGACTTGCTTACAGCCTCGCCACACGGCAAGCAGCGCCGCTGTGACCCCGGCAGCGCCAGCGCCGATTATCGCAATCGGTTTCGCAGGCTCTATTTTGAAACCATTATCCCCCTGGTCCAGAAGGGCACCGACCAGGCTGACGGCGCGGTACTGTTGCGCTATCGTGGACATGCGCTTCTCGAAACCCGCATTGAGAAAATATTCCCTTGGACAAACGCGCATTCTCGCAACGGCATCTGTGGGCGTAAGCTTTCTACCGTAGCCCGATGAATGACTGCTATCCCGGTCGTACATCATGCCCCCTTGTATGTATTTTTTTTATTTCACTTGAATGATCGGCCTACGGTGCGTAAGTGCGCTAAGAGGCGCGCGACGGCCGCATTAGAAAACATGTCGCCCAGGCATGCTGCATCGTGCCACGGGATGAAGCGAATATTTTCGATGATATCCTCTTTACGCTGATGCTGGGCCGCATCACCTAAATTTAACAGGTCGCGTCGGAAGACTATCCCGGCATCGGTTTGCTCAGCCTCTTCACTGAGGACTTCTAAGGCAAAAAACCCCACGCCCTCCTCGTTGCCCCACGTTTCAAAGAACGCGCTGTTGGGGTTGGCCTTCGCGCCAGGCAAGGGGAAAACCCTATGCGGACTAGCGGAGTACCCGGTTTCTTCGTGAAGTTCTCGAATTGCAGCCATTGCTGTCGTTTCTCCGAGGTCGATAAATCCCCTAGGAACGTTCCACACCCCACCGCCTTGGTTAGGTCGCTTCTGTTTGATGACTCCGACGCGTAAAATCGCTTCCCAGATCAAAAATGGCAGGGTTACAGTACCGCCGCCACCGATTTCGTGAAATGCCCAGCCATCGTATCCAGACGGGGTTAGACCATAGGCGAGGGTTCCAAAATTCGGATGCGTGATTTCTATAATGCGGACGGTCTGAATCTCACCTCCGTTCAAACTCGCATTCCACGTTCTTAATTGCAATTTGTCGTCAGGTATGGGACGGATGAGTGTGGCTGGCTGTATAGGTTCCCGCGACATGACAGAAATGATGGTAACTGGCTTGTGGTGAACTAATTGAATTGGAACTCGCATCAAGCTTAATCGAGATCGGGATAAGAATCGAGTTCGGGTCTGCGCAGAATAAGTGTCACGCAGAACAAAGGCAGATTTTGGATTGAATAGTGAAAGCTAAGTGAAAGCTACTGATATTGACAGTAGCATGCGGTTGCCGCTTCGGGCGACCGGCGTTCTTCATCCGCGAAGGCTTTCGCAGTGCGTCGTCAATGAAACTCAGTTTTATCTAAATAGCCGTTCCTAAACACGGCCGAGATAGACGATGCCGAATGCCCTTGCCATCGTAACCCGCAGTCTAAGCAAGTCGTATGGGTGTTTGCTAGCCGTCGATGCGCTGGATCTGTCCGTTGCGCAAGGGTCGTTCTTCGCGCTCCTGGGGCGCAACGGTTCCGGGAAAACCACCACCCTGCACATGCTGAGCACACTGGTGCGACCGAGTGCGGGTCAAGCGTGGGTGGGCGGTTATGAGGTTGTTCGCCAGCCCGTCGCGGTGCGCCGGGCGATCGGGGTAGTATTTCAAGAATCCGCGCTGGACCGTACGCTTACGGTGGTAGAAAACCTGCGCTTCGCCGCGGCGCTGGCGGGTCTCTCGGCGCGGATTGCGCGCCAGCGCGGCGAAGAGCTGTTGAAGCTATTCGATCTAGAGGAGAAACGTCACGCACCGGTGTCCACGCTGTCCGGCGGGATGCGGCGCGCCCTCGATATCGCGCGCGGGGTCTTGCACCGGCCACCGATCCTGTTTCTGGATGAGCCCACCATTGGGCTCGATGTCATCAACCGCCGCCAGATCTGGCGCTTCCTCCACCGTTTGCGCACCGAGGAAGGCACGACCTTGATGCTCAGCACCCATTACATGGATGAGGTTGAGGGATGCGACGAGGTCGTATTCATGAAAGGCGGCAAAACGATCGGGCAGGGTCGTCCCGCCGCTCTGGTCAGCGGCGTCGCGGCTTTTATCCTGGAGGTTGAGACCGAATCCCCCGCCTTGTCCGCTCAGGAATTAACTCCCCGATTCGGCGAACCCTTGGCCGAGGAGGGGCGCTTACAGTTTCGCATCCTGGATCGGGACTTCGCGCTGTCCCATCTCCCCGCCCACCTCGAACACAAAACGCGAGGGATCCACCTTCGGCGCGCGGATCTCAACGACGTCTATCTTTGGCTTAACCGCTCGGGAGCCTAGCATGTGGCGCGCGATCAGGGCCATGATAATGCGCGATCTCACGCGCATGGTGCGCCAACGCGGGCGTCTCG
>JBOGOP010000341.1:0-5201 GCA_050747225.1 Pyrinomonadaceae bacterium | reverse complement strand
CTGCGCTCAGGCACGCTACGTCGCTATCGCTCGCGCGTGCCTTCACTCAATGACTTTACGCCGTCCATCTAGAGGACGGCTATCGCGGGCTCCTCGCCTCGGCGTTCCGCCTTCCATGGCTCGTCGGATGAGGTTTTTTCACAGGCTCTCAGCGCACCCATCCGATGAGCTGCCCAGTGGAAACACGCAAGAAGGCGGCATAGAACCGGCATGAGCGCCTGGAAATCGAAACTGCGCGCCACCGGCAGCTTTCTCAAGGAAGCAGCAGCGACCCACCGCGCACCCCTTTGCCCACAAGCTCCACAGCCCGCAATCTATTTTCATCTTTTTTGAAGAACAAAACATACAAGGGCAGTCATAAGCGCTTTCGCCTGCGTACTAACGGAGATCCATTGTCGAGTTGCGGCGGATGCATTATTGTGAGGCACCCCCAGCGACGTCGCGGATTGCGGAGGAGATTTCGTGAATATCAGCGAAGATACCGGCAAGCTGATCCTGCGGCTTGCGCTCGGCGTACTGATTCTCTTGCATGGCGTTTCGAAAGTCATCGGCGGCATCGATCCGATCGTCGGCTTGGTCGTCAAGGCCGGGTTGCCGGCGTCCGTCGCTTACCTAGTGTACATTGGCGAAGTCCTCGCGCCGGTCATGATGATCATCGGCGTTTGGACACGCGCGGCCGGCGTCGTGATCGCGATCAATATGGTCGTCGCGGTAATGCTGGCTCATGCGCACCAGCTCTTTACGATGTCCAAAACGGGCGGCTGGGCGCTCGAGCTGCAGGGGATATTCTTCTTTGCGGCGCTGGCGATAGCATTGCTGGGCGCGGGACGGCTCAGCATGGGCGGCATCAATGGTCGCCTTAACTGAAGAACGAACGCAATGGCAAAGTACGGGAAAAAGGCATCGGAGAAAGTCAAGAAGGTCATGCACGAGCGTAAGGAACGCTGAAGAGCGGCAGCACCGGCAAGAAGGTCACGAGTCGTAAGCAGGCGATCGCGATCGGGCTTTCCGAGGCCCGGCGCGCAGGCGCCAAGGTGCCGCGCAAGAAATCATCGTCGAAGTAGCAGCAACGGCTCAAGCGCCGGGGCGGTTAAAGAAATCGGCACCGATCAAGCAACCGTTCCGGGCTGGAGGCTGACGGCAATAGGAGCCGCGAGACTGTAACGCTACAACTTGAGGCGACCTTTATCATTAGATAGGTAGCAGACGCAATCTGGGCATCCCGGTTCGCCTATTGGATAGAGGGATCGAGCGATGGTGGTCGGTAGAGCAAGGATCGTTCACGTACTTGGACTGCTGAGAGCACGATGGCGAAATTAAAACACGAGACCGAGTTGGTGAAGGCCGCGATTGTGGCGGGCGTGAAGTATGCCGAAGATCGCGGCGCCGCCGTATTTGAGCCTACGGATTCGGCCAGTGAGAAGATTCTGTATATCTACCGTTTGCTGGTGCACGACAAGGTGATCCAACCTTTGCCAGAAGACAAGGTCTCGCAACAAACCATGCGACACAAACTGGCCATATGGTACTCGAAGCGTTTGCCGAAAGATGGTCCGCTGCTGAAATAAGCACGCTACTTGAGTGGTCAGCTTTGCACGAATCAGGGCTTCTTTACCCAGATTGCACACCAACCTTTGGGACTAATCGATCCCTCTACGACCTTACAGGCGCTGGGCGGCTCAAAATGCAAACAGTTATCGCATTGCTGGTCACCCTTTGGCGTATCCTGGTATTGGACCGCCGCCTGGGGCGCCTTCGCTGAATATGCCTTCCTGCTCACGGGAATTACGGCGATTCCGGCGAGCGCCGCCATACTCTTGAGCGCCGACCGGCGAGTGATTTTGGATTTATCGTTCATGGTTTTCCTCGTTTGACTCTAAATTCCGTTGACTTTTTTTGCCCAACGGTTTTTTCATCATATACCGGCGTTGCCATATTGAAAACCGCCGCAGGCATTTGGCGTTTAGTTGTCACGTCGATTTGGCGTGCCGCAATCCCGCCGGTATCAGCCAGCCATCGAGCAGTACAAATCCGCCCTCGATAAGAAGCGCTAGCGCCGCAGCCGGAATCGCTCCAGCGAGCAGTACTGCGTTGTCGTTGACTGCGAGCCCCGCGACGATGCGTTCACCGTAACCGCCGGCGCCGATGAAAGCGGCGATCGTGGCGGTACCGACACTTATCACCGCGGAGGTCTTGATTCCGGCTACAATCGAGGGCGCGGCGAGCGGCAGCTCGATCAAACGCAAGCGCGCAAAGGAGGGAAGGCCAAGGGCACGTGCAGACTCCTGCAGAGAAGACGGGATGGAAGTCAGCCCGCTGTGGGTATTGCGCACGATCGGAAGAAGCGAGTATAGAAACAACGCTATAAGCGCTGGTAGCGTGCCGATGCGATTCAGGAGCGGGATCAAAAACGCCAGCAGCGCGAGCGATGGAATCGTTTGAATCACGCTGACGACGGAGAGGATGGGTTGCGCGGCCTTAGGCACTCGCGCAGCCACGATACCGAGCGGCACCGCGGCAAGACATGCGAGGCCAAGTGAAATCAACACGAGCGCCAGGTGCTCTCCGGTCAGTCGCCAGAAATCCCCGCCGAGTAGAAGATCGCTGAAACTTCGATTCCGGCTCGCGGCTCGCGAAGGTGGTCCTGCGTGCAAAAACTCCTGGGCGATTTGTCCGAACGCGCGGCCTTCGATCTCAGCCGCGGCATTCATCTCGATCATTTTCGCCGCAGTAATCTTGCCTTCGAGACTCTGCAACGCGGCCCAGGTTTTTGGCCAACGCTGTGCCAGATCGGCGCGATGTAGCAGCACGGCCTCGTACGCCGGAAACACCGTGTGGTCATCGCGTAGCACACGCAGCTTGTACTTGGCGATCTTCGCGTCGGTCGAGTAAATGTCGATCACTTCAATTTCGCGCGCGGCAAGCGCTTCGTATGCGAGGCCGTGATCAATTGCGCGCGGCGCGGCAAACGGCAGCGCGTATCGAGTTTTGACGAGCGGCCAACCGTCGTTGCGTTGCAGGAACTCTTGCGAGAGACCCAGTTCGAGCTTCGGGTGATCCGCGAGGTCTGAAATCGTGACGATACCGAGTTCTTTTGCTTTTGCCTCCAGCATCGCGAGCGCGTAGTTGTTAGCAAAGCCGAACGGAATGCCGGCAGCAAGCCCAAGCGGCGCCAGCTTGCGATTGATTCCCGCGATGCTCGCATCTTCGATCTCTAGCAACTCGCGAGCGATCGTACCCGTATATTCCGGGTAGGCAGCGATGCTGCTTGTTTGCAGCGCTGTGAACAAAATTGCCGTGTTTCCCAGACCGGGTTTGTAAAAAACTAGCGTCTCGCCCGCGTCCTGCGCGGTCTGGGTAACGATCTCACCCAGGATGTAGGACTCCGTGAATCGCTTGGACGCGAGGTTGAGTGCCTCCTGCGCAAACACAGGCAAGGCTAAGAGCGCCGCGACAAAGCCAGTTATTGAAAACGGCGCAAACAAGCTAATCACGTCATGCCGAGAAAAGCGAAGCATCTGCTTTTTCTTACTTGCATTTAGGGAAGTGCCAAAGGCTCTCAGAATGACGAACCAGGGTGCGCATCATATTTCAGCCATCCGTTCGGCGAGGACCGATCGCTGGGCGTGAATGAATTCGAGCACGAAAGGATTGGCCGGACGCTTTAGGAAATCGTAGAGCGCTCCATGCTGAACGACCTCGCCATCACGCATGAGCACAATCTCATCGGCGAAATACGCGGCCTCGTTCATATCGTGGGTGACGAAGATGACAGTCTTGCCAAGCTCGTTGAATATCATTTTCAACTCAGCTTGCAACTCGGCCCGCACGATGGGATCGAGTGCGCCGAGCGGTTCGTCGAGTAACATGATCGGCGGATCAAGCATCAGCGCCCGCATGAGTGAAATGCGTTGACGCTGCCCGCCCGACAACTGCTGCGGATAGCGCGAGAGCGCATTCTCAGGAATGTTTACCAGCGCGGACAAAAATTCGATGCGCTCAGCGATCCAGTGTGCAGGGAGTTTTAGAAAACGCGCAAGCAAACTGACGTTCTGCTGCGCGGTCAAGTGCGGGAAAAGCCCGCCGTCCTGGATGACGTAGCCGATTGCGTGACGCGCCTTGTCCGTATTGCCATCAGTCAGCTCAACTCCGTTGATTGCTATGCGTCCGCTGTCGTAGGAGATCAAACCTGCAATCAGCCGCAGCAAGGTTGATTTGCCGCAGCCGCTCGGCCCGATCAACACCGTCGTCGCTCGCGTTTGGAAAGTGAGCGTCGTCGGCAGCAGCACAGTTTGCCCGCCGAAGGTTTTTGTAATGTTCTCGACCGATATCACGCGGCCCTCGATGAACAGCCATGATAGTGTACGCGAACATCGACGAAGAAGCGCGACGCTAACGCGACCCATGAGTGATTCGAGCAGCTTTATCCAAACCCAAGTACCGGCGCGGCATTTCCCGATTGTCAGGCGCGGTGCGCTGGCTTCCGTGCTTAAGCTGGTGCCACCCGATGCTCAAAACCTGCGTTACAGCGATGATATCTGGAGGGGACGGGCAAATTTACGATTCTCCTATCGGAGTCGACGAGCACATGCTTGCTCGATTGCTATCATCGAAATACCCTACCGAACTATCGCCGGAAGCCGTACTCAATAGTGAAAAACTGGGGCTTCAAACCTGCAAGCGGTTCCCGGAGCTTGTCCAATTCATCGCGTGGACCATGAACCTCGAGGCGTGTGATCTCGGCGATTTTTAGTGCCTCCTGAAGCAGAGCGGCTACGTTGTCGAGATGGGCCAGGAGCCCCTCCACGTCCGCGTAGCCTTCGCGGCAATGGACCTGATTTCCATCAAAGCTGAATCCGTAATAGAGACACTTCGGTTCGTTCTGTGTCTTCGCAACAAACTCTTCACACAGCGCCCTAAAGGCCCGAAGCTTGCCGTTTGAGACTTTGAAGTAAGGCACGACGGTGCAGCACTTGTCTTGGATTGCCATAGTTTCCTCCTTCGCGGTTGAGACACCTGCACTGAAGTGCAACGGTCAGAATCTCATTTGCTCTCAAGAAACACCTCCCAGGTAAGTAATCTGCAATGAGGTTTTCAGGCGGGTTGAGAGGCTGGGACGATCTGCATGCCGAGTTGTTTGGCGCGCTGGACCAGGTTGCGCAGTACCCGCTCACGGTAGCGTTCCTCGAAGTAGTCCTGGC
>JBOGOP010000340.1:0-5202 GCA_050747225.1 Pyrinomonadaceae bacterium | reverse complement strand
CAATGAGCGCGCAAGCGCGAAAATAAGTGGGCAAAGGCTCCCTCGAATAAAACCGCGCGCCTGCGGCACGTTGCGGGCGAGACGCCCGCGGTCCCAGCAAATCACTTGACCGTCGCCTGTGGTCCTAAATGACAAATGAGAAATGTCACATGACAAATGGAAAATTTCCCTCTTGTTGCAACAGCGCTTCTCCGATCAAAAGATCTTCAGGCCGGGTAATCTTAATGTTGCGTTGGCTACCCTCAACAATGGCGATTCTCGCTCCCAGGCGCTCAACCAGCGAACTCTCGTCGGTCAATTCCGGGTCGGAGACGTCCACCTGCTCGTAGGCACGGACCAGTAGTTTATAGTGAAAGCATTGCGGTGTCAGCGCATTCCGAATAGTTGAGCGGTCCAGCGTTTTCTCGACTGCACCAGATCTGATCTCTTTGATCGTATCGACGGGCGTTGAAACCAGGATAGCTGCTCCTTGAACTTTGGCAGCTTCAACCGTTCGCGAGATTTCCTCAGGCGTGACAAATGGGCGTACGCCATCATGGACCGCAACGATCTCAACCGCCCCAGCCTTCACAGCCCGCAACCCGTGAAGCACTGACTCAGCGCGGCTATGACCGCCCGCGACAACGGCTGCAACTTTGCTGAGCCCGTGTTTTTCAGCAAGGACAAGAAAACCGTCAGTCTCCTCGGCGGCCAGAACAACTATGATTTCGTGAATTGCGTCACACCGCTCGAAGGCTTTGAGCGTGTGAATAAGAATAGGCGTGCCTGCCAGCTCCAGAAATTGCTTTGGCCGCTTGCCCGCCATCCGCGTGCCCTGCCCGGCGGCGGCAATGATTGCGACATTCATAATGAGTGACAGAGGACGGGCGACCGACGACCGGGAATTCTGGATGGTTCCTCTCGGCCCTCGGTCGCCCGTAATCGGTCGCTATGATTCCGTTACTGGTTCGCCGTCGGTGATGCGCACTGGCAACGGCCCGCTTCGGGATTCGCGCGTCTGGCGTCGGACCGAACCGTTAAGGCGGTGTTCGCCGCTGTTTCCGTTCTCAGGTTCTTCCCAAAGACGTCCGAAGATCATCTTGCCGGCAGTAGTCTGCAGGACACTCGTCACAGCGATATCAGTGTTTTTGCCAATCAACTTGCGCGCGTTATCAACAACGACCATCGTGCCATCGTCAAGGTAAGCCACGCCCTGGTTGTATTCCTTACCCTCCTTGAGGATGAAGACACGCATTGCCTCGCCCGGCAGCACCACCGGTTTCAGGGCGTTAGCCAACTCATTAATGTTGAGCACGCTGACGCCGCGGACTTGCGAGACCTTGTTGAGATTGAAATCGTTAGTGACAATTACGGCGTCGAGTTGTTTACCCAGCTCGATCAATTTCAAATCGACTTCACGCACTGCCGGAAAATCTGTCTCGACGATTTGGATGTCGAGCGAACTGTTGTTCTGTAGCCGGTGAAGCATGTCGAGGCCGCGACGACCGCGCTGTCGCTTTGACGAATCTGGTGAGTCGGCCACCTGTTGCAACTCTCTCAGGATGAACTGTGGGATTATCAGTGAGCCTGTCAGAAATCCGGTTTCGGCAACGTCGGCGATACGCCCGTCGATGATGACCGAGGTGTCGAGAATCTTGAGGTCGCGTCGCGACGCCTTGTCGGTGAGAATGCCACCCAAAGCCGACAGTTCCAAGTAGTCGCCCTTGGCAGCACCCACCATCAAGCCGACGTAGGCCATGAAAAACGTCAGAGCCAGCGTCACGAAAGTTTTGATTTCGGGATGATCACTCTCCTGCCGGCTGATCAAAAGGCCGATCAGAAAGGCGCCGATGATTCCCAGGATGGAACCAACCGCAGCGCCGATCAAGGTCTTGAGAGAAGCGCGCCGGACTCTTCGTTCAAAGAGAATTATGCATACCGCGATGACTGCACCGACGCCGGCAGAGATCCACGGATCGCTTTTGATGGGATTGAGGAAATATCCAGAAGCGACGAGAATTCCAGTGAATATTAAACGAATAATGACTACATCCGTATGCATGACGCCGGAATCTTAGCACGCTCTCCCCGGCCCGTCATTAAAAACCGCAGGTAGGACAGGCATTCCTGCCTGTCCACCCGGGAATTAAGGGGAAGCTGAGGGAAGGACAGACAGGAATGTCTGTCCTACTGCCGGTAATCTGGATAAACGATGCGGGCGCTAAAGCTGCCGCTGTTGTCGCTGTAGTTGTCGTCATTGGCCGTCAAATAAAGGCGCCCGTCGACCGGCGTGGTAAACGTTGCCTGGCTGCCAACCAAAAAGGGCTGTGACGTTTGACCGTTGTTCGAAACGATGTAACCAATCAGCGCTCCGACTCCAGCAGTTGGCACGGGATAGGTCGAAGCACCCAATATTCCTGCGGCGCCTTGTCGTCCGCCGTCTGGCGAGACAACTCCCGCGCGTCTTCCCGCAGTTACGTTTCCCGTGGCCGTGATCGTCACCTGATCGCCGGTGCGTAACTCGATGCCTGTATCGATGCCGCGGGGTTGATTACCGGGAACGTCAACAACCTTCTCCAATGTTCGATTGTTCCGGCGCCCGCCTGAATTGGGATTGTTGCCGGGCTGTCGTGGACGCCTTTGCGCCTGTCCGGATCCTGACTCATCGGGAAACCCAAACGGATCGTAACTATCGTCGTTCTGATTACGATTGCTATCGGCCCTTGCCATCGCTGACAGATCAACTTCTTTACGGACTTGAACTTTGTAGACGCCACTGCCGTAAAAGCCGTCACTCGTATTGCGTGTCGTGTTTGGCGTCATGTTTGGTGTCAGGTATAGACGGCCATCACGCTCAGCCGCAAATTCGCGGCTGGAACCTAGCTCGATAATTGGCGAGTCGTAATCATTGCCGACGACGCCGATCAATTTACCCTCAGCCGCTTGCGGCAGTGGCGCACTCGGGTCTGTGGTGTTCAACCCGGCAGGACCAATGCGCCGGCGCCCGATGTTAATTATCCCAGAGGCGTCCACCCTGACTCGCTCCCCTCGTTTGAGATCTACACCGCTATCAATCCAATCTGAACCTAACGTGACGTCAACCGAACGCGATTGGTAGCGAGCATCGTCCAGCGAGCGGCCATCAATCTCAATGCGCTCGATGTCGCGTGGTCGCAGGAAAATCACGTCGCCTGCGCTAACAGCGCGGGGTGTGTTCGATTGGCCGCTTCGACTATTCGGATTAGCAGGTATGGTCGCGTTGCTGGTCAGCTGGATTGCAAAACGGCCGTTAATGAACCCAAGCACATTGCCTCGCAGCGAAGAGCCGCCACGCAGATAGATCGTGTCGGCAGCAGCAATAGAAGCAGAACCGAGGGCAATTAATAAAACCAGTACTAGTTTTTTCATTTTCGTTTCCTCACGTTTTGTGATGGGGGCGAAGTCTTGGGAGAGTCTGGTAGCTTAGCTGTTTTGAACTGTCGGAAGAGTACACCTAAGCAAGGCACTTTACAAAGCAGCGGGGGCAAGCTCGCCTTCCCGACCTGAGAGATTCTCCAGCGGTCCGACACCTCCAGCTTGAATGCCCTTCGATCGACGAACTACAACTCAAGTATTTGAAGCTCGAGGTCGGGAAGGCGGGCTCGCCCCCGCTCGTCTTTACGGTTTCACAGTAACCGCCGGCACATTCTGCTCACGCACAAGCTGGTTGAATGCCGGCACCTCTGTCTTCATGATCTGGGCCAGCTTCGCCAGCTGCGCATCAATCTGTGCGACCAATTCATCGTAGACCGCATACGACTGATCAGTCGGCGCGGCATCAGCGCTCTGCACAACGCCGGCTAACGCTGCCAGCTTGTTGTTGAGCCGGATGGGAAAGTTCAAGGGATCCTGACTGCTTCGATTTTTTGTTTGATACAGACTTTCCTCAACCGCCGTCAGGTTCTTCCGGAGAGGCGTTGCCGCATCGTTGATTACTTTGTAACTGGGCTGTCCTGCGACTCGCTTCAGCAGATCGTCCACCTGTTTGCGCACGTCACGAATCAGAATAATCGCATTGTGCGTTTCCGTAACCTTGTCGCGAATCTTCAAGCCAAGCTCGAGCTGTTTCGCGTAGTCGGCCGCTGATGTCGAAAGGCGCGGATCGGCTTTTACCTCAAAACTCTGGCTCGTTGTCTGGCCGTCGACAGTAAGCCTAACTTGATACATGCCTGGCGCCACGCGCGGCCCGCGTATCTCGCCCGCCCACAAGATCATTCCGGGAAAACGGACAGACTCGGAATACCGCAAGTCCCAGACGAAACGATTCATGCCGACGTCGGTGGTTACACGAGGCTGGCGCGGACTACCAAATTCCTCAGATTCCTCGCCAGAGGGAGCCTGCGGCTCTTCAGGTGGTGTCGTCACCTGGGCCGCATCTGGTGTTGGCGACGGTGAAGCCTGTGCTGCCGGCGACGCAGCTGGTGATGGTTGCGCGACTGGCTTAGCTGGTTTTCCGGTGAACTTTTGCATCGACTTCCCTGACGCATCGAGAAATTCCAGCACCACGTCGGTCGTTGGCTTGGCCTTCAAAGAGTAGTACACAACGGCACCGTTGCCTGGGTTCCGTCCAATTGTCGCGGTGGCTGGTAGCGGTGGACTACCTCCGTCCATGCGGTAAGGATTCTTCGGCTGAAATAGCTTCGTCTGCTTCACCACATCCAGGCCCCCTGCATCCATCAACTGATGAATGAGCGGCAGGTCATCGAAGATGTAGAAAGAGCGCCCTTGTGTAGCCGCCACCAAATCCTGTTCGCGTTTGTGGATTGCCAGATCGGTAATGGGGACAACGGGAAGACCAAACTGCATTGACTGCCAGTTCGCGCCGTCATCAAACGAGAGATAGACGCCGGTCTCCGTTCCCGCGTAAAGCAGGCCACGTTTGTTTGGGTCTTCGCGGATAACGCGGGTAAACGCCGTTGCAGGGATGCCGTTAGTGATCTTCTTCCAGGTCTTGCCAAAATCGCTCGTCTTGTAGAGGTATGGCTTGTTGTCATCCCACTTGTACATCGTCGCTGCGACGTAAGCAGTAGCCGGGTCGTGCGGTGAAGCTTCGACTGAATTGATCTGGATCCATTCCGGCATCAGATCTTTTTTCGGGGTAACGTTGGTCCAGCTTTTGCCGCCGTCGCGCGTCAACTGAACCAGACCATCATCTGAGCCCGTCCAAATAACACCCTTCTGAAG
>JBOGOP010000339.1:0-5208 GCA_050747225.1 Pyrinomonadaceae bacterium | reverse complement strand
GTGCAAGCGCATTTGATCCTTGTCTCTTTGCAGACTTCAACTCTTTAAGTACTTGGGACAACAGTGTCTCTCTCTCTGAGCCAAGAATATCCTTCTGCGTGCAACGCATCAGTTTCTTAATTCCTGGCAGATCAGGCGTGACCTGCCAGCCCCAACCGCTAAACTTTGTAGTAAAGCGTTCTAATGCTGTCGGATCGATCTTCTTTATCGCTTCTGACAATGCTATTTGCACATCGTCGCTTCCGCCAATCTCATCTCTGAGTGCTGCTATCATTGGCTCAACGGATTGGTTATCGCCGATATAGCCTAGTTTCCTTGCCGCCGCCGCCCGGACATCGCTGCTCCTATCCTGTAGTTGTGATAATAACCGCTCAACCGGGGGCTGCTCCGGCTCTGTGGGTTCAGTGACCGGCTTTGGTATTGCCCGCTCCTCTATTACTTTTTTGGGTTTAAACAATCGACGCAATATGCTCATGATTCTTCTCCTAAAGAATTACTTGAGACGCCTAACGCTGGCCTTCAGCTGCGGCGCGCGAGCAGCATCCAACCTGGCTGAATAAGTCTACTTGAGAAACGTGCTATCGCACCGTCAGCTGCAAGGCTTTGTTAGCTGGCGCGTTTTCGGCCGTGTTTTTCTCTCTCTCTTTGAAACAGATGATCATATCGACCGTCTTCTCAGATCTATTCAGCTGCATCTCGATATCTTTTTGGCTTACTGGATAAATTATCTTTAACCTGCTCACATTGCGCAGACTTCGCACTAAGTTGCGACGGGTGAACAATTCACCCTCCTGCAGCCCAATAATGATCCTCCGTCTTAACACCATGTCACGCGTATATGTATTGCCTATGAATTGAACCCTCCGAGTTGTGTAGTGCTCTCTCTCTGCCTCGCGGATTATCACATTTTGCTCGCTGATTGGCTGCGCACATCTGAATGGAGCAGGCTGGGATTCTTGACCAGTCTGCCCGGCGGATTGCTGTTGCGACGCTGCCGGAAATATGACCAGAATGAGCGAGAAGAAACTGCAAGTGAAAATCGTAAGCATATAACCAATTTTCCCGGACAGAATGAAGCCAGCTAACGGTTGAGTTCAGGTGGCGCGGGCGAGAAGCATTCAAGCCGCGCCGGACAAAGCCATTTTAGAAAGATGCTACCCCGCGCTCACCTGCAACGATTTGTTATGTGCGGCCGTGGACTGCGAGCGCGCCGCTTGATAGTTCGGATGATGTCAATTGACGCGTGGCCTCACCGTCTTTTCGCGCCGCGAATCAACGGCCTTAGGGATATGTTCGCGTCCCGCCAATATGAGTTTTAACTGTTGGTAAGCGGCGACCCACTCGGGCGAATCCTTGAACATCACACCTGACGCTTCGGAGGCATCATGATAGTCAGAAAAAGACAATGATCCCTCGCATTGATGGAGTTGCCTCATTCTCGCGAGCAACCGCTTCGTCGGAAGGGTCTCGAGTTGCTCAAGAGACATTGGTTTAGGGGGCCGGCGCCTCATCGCTTCTTTCTTCCAATGAAACAAACAAGCACATAACGCTGGCCTTCAGCTGCGGCGCGCGATCAGCATTCAATCTAACGGATCAAGGTTACTTGAAAAACACGCTATCGCGCCGTCAGCTGCAAGGCTTTGTTGGGTGCGTCGACGGTAGACAGTCGGCTATTTTAGAGCGGCTACGCAGTCTTTTACCGTCGGGCCGTATTGCACGTACAACACCAAATCATCGCGTTCCGAGATTACGTACATCAATCCAGCACTGGAGTTCGAATAGGCGACGTTGTTCGCATTTTCAGGATTGACTATCGGATGGAACTTCGATCGATCCAACGCCAGAGACGAGAAGCTAATTTTAGTTTTGGGCCGCACGACGATGTTAAGCACCGTGTCATCAGGGACGCTACATTCGCATTGGCCCGTGCCCGTGCATAAACTCCTGGCGGCGTAGCGGACGCGCACTTCCTCCGATTCAAGCTTGTACGTCACATAGAAATTCATGTTTCCAGGTAGAGGCTTTCCTAGGAGACGTTCGACATCCGAGCGAGTGGATTTAAGCGGAACGATTTCTCTCCAGGGCTCGGCTTGCACGTTGGCGGCAAAGGTAATCACCGGAAACGCCAGCAATACAAAACGTATGATTAAAGCTTTCATTACTTTTATCGCGAAGCACCCAACGCTGGCCTTCAGCTGCGGCGCGCGAGCAGCATCCAAGCTGAGCGGAAAAGAGTACTTGAGAGACACGCTATCGCGCCGTCAGCTGCAAGGCTTTGTTGGGCTGCGCTTTGAAACAACCACTCAACTATAGATCTTTTGGTTCCAGACCTGTGTGCTTGGCAATTCGCGCCAACATCTTGGGACCAATCTCATCTTTATCGTGAAAGGCAAAGACGATATCAGGCCAGCCTGAGCGTGAAAGGATCTTGTGAGAACTGGATTCGCGCTTGATAGCCCAGCCGATGCGGAGTAGCGCAGCAAGGACACGCTTGGCCTTCGCTGAAGACCACTGGCTCATGCTGCTGCAAAGGAAATGCTCATGAATTCGGGAGGCCCTTCGCTGTGCTCAAGCCGATCTGCAACCACCCGCAAAGCCAGCGCCTGAGCTCGTGCGATCGCTTCATCAGAGGTTTCCCCATAGGCGAGAACGCCAGGAAGTTCGATTACTTCTGCCAACCAGCGACCATCGTCCTCTCTCTCATACTCAACTGTGAAAGTCATCATCAGTCACCTCGGGCGAATCGTACCATGAGATGCGATAGCGAAGCAGCCCAACGTCTGAGTTCAGGTGGCGCGGGCGGTGGCGACGCAAGCCGCGCCGGACAAAGCCAGTTGAGCAAGGCGCTATCCCGCGCTCAGCTGCAACGAATTGTTGGACGGCGCGTGACGGGAAATCACGCACGATAAATCCACGCATTTGAACTGACGGCATTGTTATCATCGTAGCCGCCTGTGATTAGAACCTGCCCATTTTGCAAGCGGGTCGCTGCGGCAAATAAACGGGCTGTGCCTAAACTGCCCGAAGCATAAGAGAATGTGTTTGTCGCGGGGTCAAAAACTTCTGCTCTGTTTGCCCCGCCTGCAATTAAAACTTTGCCGTCATTCAGCAAAACGGATGTTCCCTGAAGTTTATAGCGGGCTGTATTCATATTTCCGGTAGCCGTAAAAACGCCCGTCGCTGGATTATAAATTTCTGCGCTCGTATATGCGCCGCGCCCGTCGCGTTCGTCTGAACCACCAGCAATCAACACTCTCTCGTCCGTGAGCAAAGTCGCTTCGTGTTTGTGGCGCACTCGCGTCATATTTCCGGCAGCCGTGAAAGTTCCGGCAGCAGGGTCATAGATTTCAGCCGACGAGTAAATCGTAACGGATGGCCGCCTGCCTCTGTGACCGCCGATGACAAGCACCTTGCCGTTGGCGAGCAAGGTCGCTGTGTGAGATTCACGCGCCGTCGCCATGCTGCCAGTCGCCGTAAAAGTGTTTGTGGCTGGGTCGTACAATTCAGCATCGGCAAGAAACGTCCACCCGACTCCCGTTCCGCCAGCAAGAAGGACTTTTCCGTTGCGAAGAAGCGTAGCAACGTGACCGCTTCGAGCCGTGACCATTCTGCCCGTTGGTGTAAACGTCCGAGCCGATGGGTCATATAATTCAGCACTCGTTAGATAGCTTCCATTGTAGCCGCCGGCAATCAGAACCTTGTCATTAGGAAGCAGTGTTGCGGTATGACCTGCGCGAGTCGCACTCATATTGCCTGCGGAAGAAAAAGTGCTGGTCGTCGGGTCAAAAACTTCTGCGCTGGCCAGACTGTTCTCGTCACCAGCAAAGCCGCCAGCAAGTAGGACCTTGCCATTAGGCAGTAACGTCGCCGTATGAGCGGCTCGTCTTGCGGTCATGCCGCGAACCGAATTAACGCTTCCTGCATCACGGACACCGCGTGTTTGCTCATTGTTGGCATTAACCTGTGCTTTGCAACTCGGAGCAAAAACGGAAACTGCCACCAGCAAAACGAGCGACGAAGTTTTTGTTTTCGTATTTCTCATAATTCTCACCTCAAGAAGTTACACTCCGATACCACAGACTGACAAGGTTCGAGTGTTCAAGAAAGCGAAGCCGACCAACGCTGGCCTTCAGCTGCGGCGCGCGATCAGCATCCAGGCTGAAGGGAAAAGGTTACTTGAGAAGCATGCTACCGCGCCGTCAGCTGCAAGGCTTTGTTATGCAGCGCGTACCTCGACATACTCAATGCTGGATGAGGGCTCGGGAATGGGCGCACCATCTTCCCGCAGACCCTCAATATGAAATTCGATGGCCTCCTGAATCAATTCCAGCACCTCTTGTTTTGTATCCGCCACGGCAATACAGCCCGGCAAATCTGGCACGTGTGCTCCGAAGCTACTCTTTCCCTCTTCAACGATGACCGCATATCTCATGATTGATTTCCTCTCTGCTCCTTCAAACCGGCCTGCTTCAAAATACTATTTAGCGTTCCTGGCGGCACATCAATACTCGGCTTCCCTGACACGGTAACAGTAGCAGACTTACTGGCATGCTTGAACTGACGATGACTGCCTCTGGTCCTCGCCTGATACCATCCATCCTCCTCAAGAAGCTTGATGACCTGCTTTACTTTCACGCTGAAATAATAAGTCGTTTTCTATGCGAGAGGAAGATGCATAACGTTTGAGTTGACGCGGCGGCGCGATTTCATTCAAGCATCGCCGCATCTTTGATGTTACAAAACACGCCCCCGCCGCTCGCGTCCAACGATTTGTTATGCCCCGCCCGATGAACTGAGTGCGGGTTCGTGGTCACAAGGCAAACGATGAATGTAAATGCCGACATTTGATTGCGTCGTGAACAATGCGCTACCTGCGGCGTTCGGCGCAATTGATTTGTGACAGCAATCAACGTCCCCAGCTTGCGCGAGAATTAGATTGCCCAAAAATTCTAGCGTCTCACGATCGCCTTCGATCAGGACGGAATCATCCATCGTGCGACAGGTGACCTTGGTTCCGCGGGTCGCGTAGCTGGCACAGACTTCATCAGTAGTCATGGGGTTCCATCTTTAGCACGCAATTAGGGGCATAACGGTTGAGTTGACGCGGCGGCGCGAATTCAATCAAGCATCGCCGGATGAATCAAGTTACAAAACACGCTCCCGCCGCTCGCGTCCAACGATTTGTTATACGGCGATGATGCGATTCAA
>JBOGOP010000338.1:0-5214 GCA_050747225.1 Pyrinomonadaceae bacterium | reverse complement strand
CGTGAGCAGGCCTCTGCCAATCGCTGGCATCTCGAGACCAGACTTGAAACTCCGGCACAAGTTGACCGTGAAATCGTGGCCTGGCTCAGGAAAGCCTATGAACTCGCCGGCTGAAAACGAGATCTTCTTTTGGAGTGCGGTGACCTGTCACCGCTTTGGCCCTGGGCGGCTTGACGCCCAAGATATTTCAGGAGCTTTACCGAACCGTGATCGCGACAGGTCGCGACGGACGAAAGCGGTGACAGGTCACCGCACTCCAAAATTGCGTCGCTGATGACCGTTTCATCACCAGCATTGGCCGCTTGGTCACAAAACCCTTATTTCCCGGCGCGCTTGCTGATATTAAGCGCAACTCTAAGTTCTCATCATCGGTTAAGGCGGTACTGCGAGACCGTGAATTGGCGTTCCCACTTTTTTCACCCAGGAGCACAAAAAATGACTACCCGTTCTGCTTACGATCACGCGTTCGTTCAACAACCCGGCTCTTGTTCTAACTATTCAAACCCTTCGCCGGCTAACCGCGGGCGAGCTGCGGCCATCAGTCTCCTGGGGACGCTGGTATTTCTGGCTCTCTTTTCTTCGTCGGCCTTCGCGCAGTATGGCGGACCAACGAAGCTGACAATCAAGTCCGCTGTGCTGGGAGAAGAACGTGTGATACTCGTGCGCACACCGGCGGGTTACGAGACAAACAACCGCGCTTATCCAGTGCTCTACATGACTGACGGCGATGCCCACATCGGGCATACCGGCAGCACAATCGAGTTTCTTTCCCGGAATGGCAGGATGTCAGAACTAATCGTGGTAGGAATTGTTAACACCGACCGCACGCGCGATCTGACGCCTGCGAAGGCTACCGGTCCAAACGCGGATCAGTTTCCCACCGCTGGCGGCTCTGATAAGTTCCTAAAATTTATCGAGACGGAATTGATTCCGCAGATTGAAAAAAACTACCGCGTGCAACCGTTTCGGATCCTGGCTGGTCACTCGTTTGGCGGTCTCTTCACGGTTCATGCGCTGATAACGCGCCCGGAACTTTTCAATTCTTACATAGCGGTTAGCCCATCTTTGCAGTGGGCCGATGAAGCGACGCTGAAGCGCGCTGAGGAGTTTTTTAAGACCCGCAAGGAACTGAATGCCACCTTGTTCACATCACTCGGCAATGAACCCGGCGACATTGGCAAAGCCTTTGTAGCGTTCAGGGAAGTGCTCAGCAATACCAAGATCAAAGGATTCGAGTGGGAAGCCGAGCAGCTGAAGGATGAGGATCACGGCTCGGTAGTGCTGCGTAGTCACTACGCGGGTCTGCGAAAGGTTTTTGACGGTTGGCAGATGCCGCGTGATCCCGAGACGGGCGCCGTTGCCGGCGGACTCAAAGCCGCGGATGCCCATTATAAATGGCTCTCGGAGAAATTTCATTACTCGATTCAGACACCCGAGGCGCTCATCAATCAAATAGGTTACCAATTCCTTTTGGCCCAGACTCCCAATACTGAGGAAGCGATCGCCACCTTCAAAGCGAATGTCGAACGCTATCCAAACTCAGCGAACGTCTACGACAGTCTGGCTGAAGCCTATGAAAAAACCGGACACCTTGATTGGGCGACGCCGCTATATGAAAAAGCCCAGGCGCTGGGAAAACAGAACAACGATCCAAACGCCGCGGTCTTTCTGGCAAACTTCACGCGCGCCAGCGACAAACTGAAACAGGAGGCAGCGGCGAAACAGGCTGGTACAACTAAGGAAGCTGACGCCGCTAAGAAAAACCAGTAACACGTCACCCAGCCCGCGAAGCGTGGCGACAGCATAAAGCCTGGGGTGACGCGAAGCGGAACCCCAGGTTTTTATTGAATATGAAGAATAGAGCCCGCGAAGCGCGGCGACAGTACGGTTCATTGCGCCGAGGGCTAAATTGACCTGCTGTCGCACGCTCCGCGCGCTTTGTTTTCTAACGGTCCATAACCTGGGGTTCCGCTTCGCTTCACCCCAGGCTTTACGCTTCCACCCGCTCCGCGGGTTTAGGAAGTCCGACCGAATGATAGTACTCAGCGGTGTCATACGAATAGTGAATCCCACCTCAAGATAGTCCCCGTCAAAGAACGTCGGTCTACAATTCAAAGAATCCGTTTTGCTTTGGCGATAAGGCCGATGCGGCTGCACAAGCGTTCGTTCCAGGTTCTTCTCTCCTATATCCGTCAAAGAGTTGAGTCGCAACTTTACCTGCAATATGTTTGGTTAGCATGACGTCGAGATAATATTCGCGAAACGGATGGATTCTTTATAGTAACCTGAGGGAGGGCAGGCTGATCGTTACAATTACCAACATGAGCAGCGAGAAGTCAGTTTTGATAATTGGTGCGGGCGCCGCCGGTCTGGCTGCTGCGCGCGACCTCGCGGTGGCGGGCGTTAAGGTAATCCTCATCGAGGCTCGCGATCGCATCGGCGGAAGAATCCATACACACCATAATTCCAGCATTCCTGTCGAGCTCGGCGCTGAGTTTGTCCATGGCCGGCATCCGCAGCTCCTGCAGGCAATCGAGCAGTCGGGCTCGCCGTTATGCGACGTCACCCGGCGTCATTGGTATTTCGAAAACGGTGTATTACGCGACTCTCACGACTTCTGGAACCAGCTCACGTCGCTAATGGATCTGATGAATGTCGACGAGCCTGATCGTTCCTTTAAGAAATTCCTTGACTCAGTGCCCAATGATGAGGCGTTCGCCCAAGCCAGGGTGGTGGCAACCAGATATGTGGAAGGATTCCACGCCGCCGATGTCAATCGAATTGGTGTTCACGGACTGATTAAGGCCAACGAAGGCGAGGATGAGGTCGACGGCAACCACTCATTTCGGATATTGGGCGGCTACGACGTCGTGACTGAAACGCTGCTTGAGCAGGCGCAGGCACGCGGAGCCGTGCTCAATCTCAACACTATTCTCAAAGAACTGCGTTGGAGCCGGAACCAGGTGGAGGCGGTTTGTATTGCCGACAAACGACTGCAGAGATTCTCGGGAACTCACGCCCTGGTCACCTTGCCGCTTGGTGTCTTGCAGGCCAAGTATCATCAACGTGGAGCGGTGCGTTTTGTTCCTGAGTTACCCCAGGCGAAGCAGGCAGCAATCGAAGGCATCGCGATGGGTCAGGCACTCAGGATCACCCTGGTCTTTCGCGAACGTTTTTGGGAAACGTTGGAGTTGGCCGGCACGGAATGCCGAGAAAACTTAAGACAGCTCGGCTTCTTTCATCACCCGCAAGCGCCGCTGCCGAATTGGTGGACACTGCTCCCGGTGCACGTGCCCATGATCGTTGGCTGGATCGGAGGCCCTGACGCTGAAAGGTTTATTGGTCGCGGCGAAGATTACGCCGTCGAGCAGGCTTTAACTTCACTCCAACTAATTCTTGGCCTTTCGGAAGACAGCTTACGCAAACTCTTCGTGGGGGCCCACACCCACGACTGGGGCGCAGATCCTTTCGCTCGCGGCGCCTATGCCTACCTGCCAGTGAATGGTCTGGAAGCACAGCGAACTCTCGCCGGCCCGGTCGGTGGCACCTTATTCTTTGCGGGAGAGGCGATGAGCGTTGGTCACATCGGCACCGTGCATGGAGCGATTGCGACCGGATACCGCGCTGCTGCGGAGATACTTGAGGTGTGTGCCTGAGAGGAGAAGAGATTTGACATAATTTGACATTTGTCATTTGTCATTTGTCATTTAGTTCAACCACGTGAGTGGCTACGATGACATATCAAACTACTACCGTGTCGGAGTTCAGAGTAGCACGCTCATCAAGCCTTGCTCGCGGCAAATGACAAATGAGAAATGTCAAATGACAAATGGAAAATTTCTTCTTTCCGCTTCCTGCTTACTCCTCACCGCCTTCGCCGCTACCGTCCCTCGTTTTGTCGTTCAATCATCCACTGCGGATATTGTGGTGCTGGCGCCGTCGTGGCAGAGAGTACTTCTATTTCCGCCGCCGTTAATTCCAGGTCCGCTGCCTTCAAGTTGTCTTCCAGCTGCGACATCTTGTTCGCGCCGATGATGATCGACGTAACTCCGGGTTGAGCGAGCAACCACGCAAGTGCAACCTGAGCGATCGTCGTTCCCTGCTCTTTCGCAATCCGAGCCAGAGCGTCAATAGCGTCAAACCCGCGTGCTTCATCAATCGGTGGGAATTGAAAACCACTGCGCCGCGCGCCCTCAGGATTCGGATTCTCACGAGTGTATTTTCCCGAGAGAAAGCCGCCGGACAACGGCGACCAGGGCATCACGCCGAGGTTCTCCTCGCGGCACAAGCGCAGAAGTTCGTGTTCGAGATCGCGACCAACGAGCGAGTAGTAAGCCTGCAGCGAAACAAAGCCCGCCCAATCGCGAGCGCTAGACAGGTAAAGCGCCTTCATCAAGTGACGCGCAGACCAGTTTGAACAGCCGATGTAGCGCACCTTTCCCTGGCGCACCAGGTCGTCAAGCGCGCCCAACGTTTCCTCAATTGGCGTCAGGATGTCCCAGCCGTGCACCTGATAAAGATCGATGTAGTCGGTTTGCAGCCGCCGCAGACTGTGCTCGACTCCGGCGAAAATATGTTGTCGCGACAACCCGACATTGTTGACGTCCCCTGTTCCCGCTGTTGCAGCCTCGGTCATCGGGCTGCGGACTTTGGTCGCGACAATCACACCGTCGCGCTTAACGCCGCAATCTTTCAGCGCCTGTCCCAACACCACCTCCGATTGGCCGTAGGAATAGACGTCGGCGGTGTCGAAGAAATTGATTCCAGCTTCCAGCGCCCGCGCCACCATTGCGTTCGCATTCGCCTGATCGACGACGGCGATACCATAGAAGTTTTCTCCGAAAGTCATTGTGCCCAGGCACAGCTCAGAAACCTTCACACCGGTGCGACCCAATACTCTGTATTTCATGTTGTCTCCCGCGAACTTGTTTGGATGGACGAATCGTAACGCGCAAAACCAGGATTTACAAAATGAGTGATTCAGGTTTGGGAGTCTCAGGGTTTGGAAGGGTGGTTTACCCCCGCCGCGTTGAATGCCATTCGATCCAGGCGGGGGCAAGCCACCCTTCCCAACCCCGAGATTATTCAATTTGAGCCTACAATCAGTCTTTCGCCTTCTGACCACTCACACTCACACTCAGTACTCAGCACTCAGTACTCAGTACTCAGTACTCATCACTAGTCCTATTCACGATTTACCATTTACTATTACCT